>NZ_JBHXTM010000040.1:24877-79737 GCF_042677325.1 Streptomyces sp. NPDC127117 | reverse complement strand
GCCGCGCCCCGTTGCAGGGGGCGCGGCGGGCCGTCGGAAGGCCGTGGGCGGCGGTCGTCAGTGGCCGCCCGGAGCCCCCGCGGTGGCCGGCGGGAGCTCGGTGGCGACACCCGGGTCGCCCGCGTCGGCGGTGTAGTCGGCCGGGGAGGTCTCGTCGATCCCGGCGGGTGCCTTCACGGCGTTCAGGACGAAGGTGAGCACCACCGTCACCACCACGTTCAGCACGAACGCGGTGAGGCCGATGTAGCCGATCTCGCCGATCCCCGGGATCTCCTTGGACGAGCCGCCGAAGTGCGCCTGGGTCGGGCTGGCGACCCCGTACGCGGCCACCGTCCCGTACACCATGCCGACCGCCCAGCCCGCGAGCAGCGCCCAGCGGTGGAACCAGCGGGTGAACAGGCCGCCGACCAGGGCCGGCATCGTCTGGAGGATCCAGATGCCGCCGAGCAGCTGGAAGTTGATCGCGACCGTCTTGTCCATGGTGAGGACGAAGGCCAGCGCGCCGACCTTGACCAGCAGCGAGACCAGCTTGGAGACCTTGGTCTCCTGCTCCGGGGTCGCGTCCGGCCTCAGGAAGTCCTTGTAGATGTTGCGGGTGAACAGGTTGGCCGCGGCGATCGACATGATCGCGGCGGGCACCAGCGCGCCGATGCCGATGGCGGCGAACGCGACGCCCGCGAACCAGTCCGGGAACATGTTCTCGAACAGCTGCGGGATGGCCAGCTGGCCGTTGTCCACCTTGATCCCGGCGGCGATGGCCATGAAGCCGAGCAGCGCCAGCAGGCCCAGCATCAGCGAGTACAGCGGCAGGATCGTGGTGTTGCGCCGGATCACGTTGCGGCTGCGGCTGGAGAGCGTCGCCGTGATCGAGTGCGGATACATGAACAGCGCCAGCGCCGAGCCCAACGCCAGGGTGGCGTAACCCCATTGCCCGGCCTCGCCCGGCGCGAGCGCGCCGCGTGGCTGCCCGGTCTTCGGGTTGGTCTGCGAGAACGCCTCGCCCGCCTTGGCGAAGATGTCGTCGAAGCCGCCGAGCTTGATCGGGATGTAGATGATCGCCACCGCGATGACCAGGTAGATCAGCCCGTCCTTGACGAACGCGATCAGCGCGGGCGCGCGCAGCCCGGACGAGTAGGTGTACGCGGCGAGTACCGCGAACGCGATCAGCAGCGGCAGGTCCTTGATGAACCAGTGGGTGTTCTCGCCGCCGCCGACGCCCATCACGTCCAGCACCGCCTGGATGCCGACCAGCTGGAGCGCGATGTACGGCATCGTGGCGAGGATGCCGGTGACCGCGACCGCCAGCGAGAGGCTCTTCGAGCCGAACCGCCCGCGGACGAAGTCCGAGGTGGTGACATAGCCGTGCTTGTGCGAGACCGACCACAGCCGCGGCAGGAAGGTGAAGATCAGCGGATACACGAGGATCGTGTACGGCACGGCGAAGAAGCCCGCCGCGCCCGCCGCGTAGATCGCCGCGGGAACGGCGACGAAGGTGTACGCGGTGTACAGGTCGCCGCCGAGCAGGAACCAGGTGACCCAGGTGCCGAAGGACCGTCCGCCCAGGCCCCATTCGTCGAGGCTGGCCTCGTTCTCGGCCCTGCGCCAGCGCGCGGCCAGGAAGCCCATGACCGTGACGGCCACGAAGAAGAAGATGAAGACGCCGAGCGCGACGCCGTTCACACCGTCCTTCATGCCGACGCACCCCCCTTGCGGGCGCGCTGGTCACGCTGCCACAGCTTGTACGCGATCATCGTGAGCGCGGTGGAGATCAGCACCCAGAGCATCTGGTACCAGTAGAAGAACGGAATGCCGATGAAGGTGGGGTCCACCTTCGCGTACGAACTCACCCAGAGCATCGCCACGAACGGCGCTACGAGGCAGAGCGCGATGACCACCCGCACCGGTGTGACGGTCGGTGGTTTTCCTTCTGTGTCTGCTGGCATGCGGCGACTCCGTCCCCTCGCTGATCACCTTGTGATGCGCAGGAAATCTAGGGGAGGCTTCCGGTCACCGTCACCCCCCGTCCGCATTGCGGTCCGGCAACGGTCGTTCGATCGGGTACCCGTGCTCGAAATCCGGCCAGACGTACGGTGGTTGGTCCGCACCAGGGTGTGTGAAAGGCCCCCGTGGAGTGACGCGTTCCACGGGGGCCGATCGGTGGTGCGGACTCAGTCCGTGGGCCGCTTCAGGCGCGCCACGAACTTGTACCGGTCGCCTCGGTAGACCGAGCGCACCCACTCCACCGGTTCGCCCTGTCCGTCGAGCGAGTGCCGGGAGAGCATCAGCATCGGCAGACCCACGTCCGTACCGAGCAGCCCGGCCTCGCGCGGGGTGGCCAGCGAGGTCTCGATGGTCTCCTCGGCCTCGGCCAGCCGCACGTCGTACACCTCCGCCAGTGCGGTGTAGAGAGAGGTGTACTTCACCAGTGAACGGCGCAGCGCCGGAAAGCGTTTGGCCGAAAGGTGGGTGGTCTCGATCGCCATCGGCTCGCCGCTGGCGAGCCGCAGCCGCTCGATCCGCAGCACCCGGCCGCCCGCGGTGATGTCGAGCAGCCCCGCGAGGGTGTCGTCGGCCGTCACATAGCCGATGTCCAGCAGCTGGGATGTCGGCTCAAGTCCCTGGGCGCGCATGTCCTCGGTGTACGAGGTCAGTTGCAGGGCCTGCGAGACCTTCGGCTTGGCCACGAAGGTGCCCTTGCCCTGGATGCGCTCCAGCCGGCCCTCGACGACCAGTTCCTGGAGCGCCTGGCGCACGGTGGTGCGCGAGGTGTCGAACTCGGCGGCCAGGGTCCGCTCCGGCGGCACGGGGGTGCCCGGCGGCATGGTGTCCGTCATGTCGAGCAGATGTCGCTTCAGCCGGTAGTACTTCGGGACGCGCGCCGTCCGCGTGGCCGCGCCCGTCTCGTTCTCCGTACTGCCCCCGTCGGCACCCATGGTCCGCCTTCCCGACGCTTGCGTTGCTGCCGTCACCGGCTCCTCCGTCTGTCGCGGCTCACATGGTGGCACGGTCCGGTCACGGCTGGTCGCCCTCCCTTAGGTGTCGGTCCTATAACGGACGCGAGTGCACTTCTTATACACCCTTGACACCCCTAAAGGTCTAGGCCAAGCTCCCCGTACTGGTCTAAACCATTAAAGACCAGGTCCAGCCCCAGCAGTACTCGTCGAATGTCTTCGCGGTGGGCGGGGTTGCAGTATCCCTGAGGAGGGTTTGGCGTGAAGCGCAAGCTCATCGCGGCGATCGGCGTCGCGGGCATGATGATCGGCCTCGCGGCGTGTGGGTCCGACGACGGCGGCGACAGTGGCAAGAAGGCCGGTCCGGACGCGTACAAGGGCCAGACCCTGACGGTGTGGACGATGTCCGGCTCGAACCCGGACGGGTGGACCAAGAAGGTCACCGAGGAGTTCGAGAAGAAGACCAAGGCCAAGCTGAAGATCGAGGTCCAGGACTGGAACGGCATCCAGCAGAAGGTCACCACCGCCCTCTCCGAGTCCAACCCGCCGGACGTCCTGGAGATCGGCAACACCCAGACCCCGGCGTACGCCAAGACCGGCGGTCTCGCCGAGCTCGGTGACCTGAAGAAGGAGATCGGCTCCGCCTGGGCCGACGGCGTCAACCAGCCCTCCATCTTCGACGGCAAGCAGTACGCCCTGCCGTGGTACGTGGGCAACCGCGTCGTCATGTACAACAAGAAGGTCTTCAAGGACGCCGGTATCACCGAGACGCCGAAGACCCGCGCCGACCTCTTCAAGGCGTTCGAGGCCATCGAGAAGAAGGGCGACGCCGAGCCGATCTACCTGCCCGGCCAGAACTGGTACTTCTTCGACGGCCTGCTCGTCGGCAAGGACGTCTCGCCGGTCAAGAAGGAAGGCGACAAGTACGTCTCCAACCTGGCCGACCCGAAGGTCGCCGAGGCCATGGACGTCTACAAGCAGTACCAGGCCTTCTCCAAGGCCCCCAAGGACAAGGACGAGGCCACCCCGCAGCAGGCCGAGGTCTTCGCCAAGGGCAAGACCGGCGCCATCATCGCCATGGGCTACGAGGCCGGCACCGCCATCAAGGCCAACCCGAAGCTCAAGGACGACATCGGCTTCTTCACCATCCCCGGTGAGACGGCCGACAAGCCCGAGGGCGTCTTCCTCGGCGGTTCCAACCTCGCCGTGGCCGCGGGCAGCAAGAACCAGGACCTGGCCAAGGAGTTCCTGAAGATCGCGCTCTCCGAGCAGAACGACGGCGAGCTCATCAAGGAGGCCGGCTGGTCTCCCAAGAACGACGCCATGCAGAAGTACACCGTCGGCCAGCCCGCCGCCGAGGCCGCCGGTCCGGCCGCCGCCAAGTCCGGTGGCACCACGCCGCTGATCCCGGAGTGGGCGCCGGTCGAGAACCCCCCGAACCCGATCAAGACCTACATGACGCTGGTCCTGCAGGGTAAGTCGCCCGCCGACGCCGCCAAGCAGGTCGAGGGCGAGCTCAACAAGCGCCTCAGCCAGCAGCAGTAGTGCAGTAGCGCGTCCCGCGCCGGGGGGGGGGGGGCGGGCCCCCCCCCGGCGGCCCCCGCCCGGCCCCGCCTCACCGGTACTGGAGGTACCGCTTGCGCACCGCCCGGAACGCGGCGAGATCCCGCGCCCAGGCGCCGACGACCTCATCCGTGTCCGCGCCCGCGTCGATCATCGTGCGGACCCGGGTGTTGCCGGTGAGCTTGTCGATCCAGTTGTCCGCGCGCCACTCGAACCCGCTCCAGGTCCGCTTCGCCGTCACCAGCAGCGCGATCCCGGTGCGTACCGGATCGAAGACCTCGCGGTCGAGGACGTGCACCTGCACCCCGCCGACCGTCCTGCCCTGGAACTTGGAGAACGTCGGCGCGAAGTACGCCTCGCGGAACGCAACCCCGGGCAGGCCGAGCGCGTTCGCGGCCGCCGCCCAGCGGTGGTCGATGCCCTCGGCGCCGAGCAGTTCGAACGGCCGGGTGGTGCCGCGCCCCTCGGAGAGGTTGGTGCCCTCGAACAGGCAGGTCCCCGAGTAGACCAGCGCCGTGTCGGGCGTCGGCATGTTGGGGCTCGGTGGCACCCACGGCAGCCCGGTCGTGTCGAAGAAGTCCGAGCGCTTCCAGCCGGACATCTTCACGATGCGCAGGTCCACCGGCCGCTCGGCCAGGAACCGGGCGTTGAAGAGCAGGGCCAGCTCGGTGACGGTCATGCCGTGCGCCTGCGCGATCTCCCGGCGGCCCACGAAGGTGCCGAACGCCGGATCGAGCACCGGACCGAGCGCCGCCCGCCCGGTCACCGGGTTCGGCCGGTCCAGGACGACGAACCGCTTCCCCGCGAGAGCGGCCGCCTCCATGCAGTCGTACAGCGTCCAGATGTACGTGTAGAAGCGGGCGCCGGCGTCCTGGATGTCGAAGACGACCGTGTCCACGCCGGACGCGGTGAAGACATCGGCGAGCGGCTGCCCGCTCTTCAAGTACGTGTCGTAGACCGGGAGTCCGGTCGCCGGGTCGTCGTACCGTCCCTCCGAACCGCCCGCCTGCGCGGTGCCGCGGAAGCCGTGCTCGGGCCCGAAGACGGCGATCAGGTCAACCCGCTCGTCCGGGTGCATCACGTCGACGATGTGGCGGACGTCGGAGGTGATCCCGGTCGGGTTGGTGACGACGCCGACCTTCTCGCCCTTCAGCAGTGCGTAGCCGTCCGCCGCCAGCCGGTCGAAGCCGGTACGGACCCGCCGGTTCCCGTTGCCCCGGGCGGGCGCGGCGGGCGCGGCGGTCGCGGGGCCGGCCCCGGCGGCCGTCGCCGCGAGGGCCCCCGCCGCACCGCCGGCGGCCAGCAAACCACGTCTGGACAGGCTCATCGGGCTACCTCCATGATCGCGACGTCTGTCATGGTCACGCACGCTAGCGCGCGTTCAGGCCATACGGAACGCGCCGGACGGCACGGTTGTGACGGGAGCGGCGCCCGAGGGCGGTGGGAGTGGCCGCCCGAGCGCGAAGACGGTGGCTGTCCGGGCGCGAAGGGAGTGGTCCTCCGGGCGCGAAGGCAGCGGCTGCCCGAGTGACGTCCGCCTCTTCCTCTCGGCCATACCGACTGGTTAGTCTGCCAGTGCAGTCGGCTGAGAGAGGCGGTCCCCGATGAGTGCGGTGCAGGGTGCGGGCGTGGTGGTCACAGGGGCTGGAGGCGGCATCGGAGCCGCCCTGGCCCGCAGGTTCGCCGCGGGGGGCGCACGGGTCGTGGTCAACGACCTCGACGAGGCGAGGATCAAGCCGCTGGCCGAGGAGATCGGTGGGATCGCCGTCGCCGGAGACGCCTCGCGGATCGTGGACGCCGCCAGGGACGCGCTCGACGGCACCGTCGACATCTACTGCGCCAACGCCGGTCTCGCCTCGCCCGGCGACGTCTTCGCGGACGAGGAGGTCTGGGCCGCCGCCTGGGACGTCAATGTGATGGCCCATGTCCGTGCCGCCAGGGCACTGCTGCCCGACTGGCTGGAGCGCGGCGGCGGCCGGTTCGTCTCGACCGCGTCCGCCGCCGGACTGCTGACGATGATCGGCGCGGCCCCGTACAGCGTCACCAAGCACGGTGTCGTCGCCTTCGCCGAATGGCTCTCGCTCACCTACCGCCACCGCGGTATCAAGGTCCACGCGATCTGCCCGCAGGGTGTGCGTACGGACATGCTCACCGCCGCCGGATCGGCCGGGGAGCTGGTCCTCGCCCCCAGCGCCATCGAGCCCGGGGCGGTCGCCGACGCGCTCTTCGACGCCATGGCCGAGGACCGCTTCCTCGTCCTGCCGCACCCCGAGGTCGCCGGGTACTACCGGGCCCGCGGCAAGGACACCGACCAGTGGCTCGGCAGCATGAACCACCTTCAGCAGAAGTGGGAGGAGACCGGCGCATGACCGAGTCCATCTACGCGGCCAAGCCCTGGACCGCCCTGCTCAGCGAGGCCCAGCGGGCCCCCGTCCACCCTGCCGCGAGCCTCGTCCACGCCTTCCGGGACTCCACTGCCCGCAGCCCCGAGCACCCCGCGCTCGCCTACTTCGACGGACGCCTGAGCTACCGCGAGACCGACGCTCTCTCCGACTCGGTGGCCGGCCATCTCGCCGCCGAGGGGCTGGAGCGCGGCGACCGGGTCGCGATCATGCTGCAGAACACCCCGCAGTTCGTGATCGCGCTGCTCGGCGCCTGGAAGGCCGGCGCCACGGTCGTCCCGCTCAACCCGATGTACAAGTCCGGCGAGGTCGGACACGTACTCAAGGACGCCGAGGTCACCGCGCTGATCTGCGCGGACCGGGCCTGGGAGGCGTATCTGCGGGACACCGCGGCCGGCGCCCCGACGGTACGGACCGTCCTCACCACCAGCGAGCTGGACCTCCAGACGCAGAACGACGCACGCGTGCTCGGCTTCGAGCGGCTGCCCGTGCCCGGGGACGCGGAGGACCTGGTCGCCGTCGCCCGCCGGGGCATCAGGGCCCCCGAGGGGCGCGAACCCGCCGCCGGCGACGTGGCGTTGATCAGCTACACCTCCGGGACCAGCGGCACCCCCAAGGGTGCCATGAACTCCCACGCCAACATCATGGTCAACGCCGAGCGCCAGCGGGCCGGGCACCCCGTCGCCGAGGGGTCCTCCTACTTCGCGCTCGCCCCGCTCTTCCACATCACCGGCATGGTGTGCCAGCTGACCGCCTGTCTCACCAACGCGGGCACCCTGGTCCTTGCCCACCGCTTCCACCCGGGCGTCGTCCTCGAAGCCTTCGCCGAGCACCGCCCCGCCTACACCGTGGGCCCGTCCACCGCCTTCATGGCGCTCGCCGCCCACCCGGACGTCACCCCCGAGCACTTCGCCTCCTTCCGGGTGATCTCCTCGGGCGGGGCGCCGCTGCCGCCCGCACTGGTGGAGAAGTTCCGGGCGGGCTTCGGCCCGTACCTCCACAACGGTTACGGCCTCACCGAGTGCACCGCCCCCTGCGCCTCCGTGCCGCCGGAGCGCGAGGCCCCCGTCGACCCGGTCTCCGGGACGCTGTCGGTCGGTGTCCCCGGCCCCGACACGGTGGTCCGGATCCTCGACGAGAACGGCGCGGAGGTGCCCTTCGGCGAGCAGGGCGAGATCGCGGTGCGCGGACCGCAGGTCGTCTCCGGCTACTGGCGGCAGCCCGGGGCCACCGCCGACGCCTTCCCGGACGGCGAGCTGCGCACCGGCGACATCGGCTTCATGGACAGCGCGGGGTGGCTCTACGTCGTCGACCGCAAGAAGGACATGATCAACGCCTCCGGCTTCAAGGTCTGGCCGCGCGAGGTGGAGGACGTCCTCTACACCCATCCGGCGGTCCGGGAGGCGGCCGTCGTGGGCGTACCCGACACCTACCGGGGCGAGACCGTCCGCGCCTACGTCAGCCTGCGGCCCGGCGCCTGTGCCGCCCCCGAGGAGCTGAGCGCCTACTGCGAGGAACGGCTCGCCGCGTACAAGTACCCGCGTGAGGTCGAGATCCTGACCGAACTCCCGAAGACGGCGAGTGGGAAGATCCTCAGGCGGGAACTGCGTTCCCCTCGATGACCGAATCACGCGGAAGGAAGGTGGCGGCAATGGCCAAGGCGACGGACGGGGACACGGCTCCCGTCCCTCAGCGGCTGCTGGCCGCCGCCACCCGGCTCTTCGCCGAGCAGGGCTACGACCGCACCTCGGTCCAGGAGATCGTCGAGGCGTCGGGCGTCACCAAGGGGGCGCTCTACCACTACTTCGGCTCCAAGGAGGATCTCCTCCAGGAGGTCTACGCCCGGGTGCTCCGCCTCCAGCAGGAACGCCTGGACGCCTTCGCCGACGCCGACGCCCCCGTGGAGCAGCGGCTGCGCGACGCCGCGGCGGACGTGGTCGTCACCACCATCGAGAACCTCGACGACGCCTCGATCTTCTTCCGGTCCATGCACCACCTGAGCCCGGAGAAGAACAAGCAGGTCCGGGTGGAGCGGCGCCGCTACCACGAGCGCTTCCGGGCCCTGGTGGAGGAGGGACAGCGCAGCGGAGTGTTCTCCACGGCCACCCCGGCCGACCTGATCGTCGACTACCACTTCGGTTCGGTCCACCACCTGTCCACCTGGTACCGGCCCGACGGCCCGCTCAGCCAGCAGGAGGTCGCCGACCACCTGGCCGACCTGCTGCTGCGCGCGCTGCGCCCCTGATCCCGGTCCCGGGCTGCGGTCCCGGCTCCCGGTCCAGGGCGCCGCCGCCGTCCGTCGGCGCTGTCAGGCACCGCCCGTCAGCCGCCCCAGGAGTGCCTCCGCCGCCGGGTTGCGGGGCCGGGGCGCACGCCCGGCCAGCACCACGGTCCGTCCGGGCTCCGGCTGGCGGATGCTGACGCACGGCAGCCCCGCCTCCTCGCCGATCCGCCGGGGCACGATCGCCACGCCGATGCCGGCCCGTACGAGATCGACGAGCAGCCGGATCTGGGTGACGTCGCAGGTGATCCGGCGCTCCAGCCCGCAGTGCGCGGCCAGCCTCCGCACCGCGGTCTCCAGACCGGTGCCCGCCCGGAAGTCCACGAACGGCTCGTCACCGAGGTCCTTGATCAGGGTGCGCCCGGCGGTCGCCAGCCGATGGCCGGGCGCGGTGATCAGCACCAGGTCCTCGTGCCAGGTCGAGAACCCGGCGATCCCGTCGGGGAGTTCGGCGGCGTCCGGCGCGAGATAGGCGAGATCCAGCTCACCGGCCCGCAGCCCCGCGACCAGTTCCGGCGTCGTCGCCTCGCGCAGCGAGATCTGCACCCCGGGCCACAGCCGGTGGTACGCGGCCAGCTCGGCCGCCAGATCCACGCAGGTCAGGGTCTGGATGGTGCCGACCCTGACCCGGCCGGTCACCAGCCCCGCCACGGCCGCCACCGCCTCCCGCGCCGCCTCGGTCCCGGCGAGCACCGACCGGGCGGCCGGCAGCAGCGCCCGGCCGGCCTCGGTGAGGATCACCCGCCTGCCGGTGCGGTCGAACAGCTCGGTCCCCAGCTCCCGTTCGAGATTGCGCACCGAGGTGCTCAGCGCGGACTGCACGATCAGCTCCGCACGGGCGGCGGCGGTGAAACCGCCGTGGGTGACGACCGCCATGAAGTGGCGGAGTTGGCGTAGCTCCATCCATCCACGTTATCGATGGCAGCCAGCTGATCCATCTGTTGGACCGATCACGGGTGCGGGCCGAAGCTGGAGGTATGACTTACATCCAGCCGTCCGCGCATGTCCCCGCACTCTGGACCGCGGCGTACGGACCGCACCACGCGCGGGCCGTACGGCTCGCCGCCCGGTGCCTGCTGCGGCTGAGGGCCTTCGTCCGCGATCTGGCGCTGGCGGACCACGTGGGTTCCGGCGGCTACTGAGAGCGAGGCCGGGGCCAAATGCGTTGGTGGGGCCGGAGCGGGCCCGGTTAGCATCCGACGATGCAGACACCGGCCGACGAACGGTTCCCCGACGCCGAGGGCCGGCCCGCTGCCGCCCGCCCGGACGGACTCCCGGACGCGCGGGACTGCCCGCCGGAGGAACTGGGACGGCTGATCCGGCACGAGGATCCCGCGCGGTGTCATCGGGGGCTGATTCTGCTCATGGAGCACCTCACCGACGGCCGCCCGTCCGAGGACGCGGAGCGGGCCGAACTCGCCGCGCTGCTGCCCCGGTCACTGACGGGGCGGCCGGAGGCGGACCTTCTGCTGGCCCGGCTCCACGAACGGCTCGGCCGCCACCTCGGCGACCGGCCCCGCCCGGCGTGGCGCACGGCGGAGCAGGAGCTGCCGGTACAGGTACGGATCGCGTGGCTGCGCGCGGATCTGCTCCACGACCCCGCGGTGCTCCGCGACGAGGCCCGGGGCGAGCTCCTGTACCAGGCCGTGCGGGAGACGAGCATCGCCGGTACGCACCGGCCGGCGCGGCTCGTGGACGAGCTGGCGGGCAGCGGCGACCCGGTGCTCATGGCCGAGGCGGTACGGCTGGCCCGGGAGGGGCTGCACGCCGGACTGCTCGCCCCGGCACTGGTCCGGGAGGATCTGATCGGCCTGCTGGCCGCCGAAAGTGCCCCGGTCGTCGCCGACGCGCTGGCCGAACTGGCGAAACCCTGGGCGGCGACGGACCCGCTGCCGTACGGGCTCCTCGCCCCGTTCCTCGCCACCCGGCCGGAGCGGGACGGGCCGGAGAAGTCGGCGGGCGACGCGGTGCGGGTCCGGCCCGCCGTGGCCGAAGCCGCCCTCGCGGCCGCCGCGCGCCACGGCCACCCGAGCCTGCTGCGCCGGGCCGTCGACGACCCCGGCCTCCCGCCCGGCCTTCGCCGCCGCGCGATGGAACTGCTCGGCGATCTCGCGGACCGCGACGACATCGGCGAGCTGCTGGCCACCGCCGCGTGCGATCCCCTGCTGTTCGGCGCAGCGGCCGTCAGCTGCCTGCGAGGACTGCACCGGCGCGGGTACTTCCCCGACGGGCCACACGTCCCCGCCGTCGTCGGCCTGGCCCTGGCCGATCACTCGATACCGCCCCGCGACGTGGCGACGGTCCTCTTCACCGCCCGGAAGGAGACGCTCCGGGTACTGGCCGACGCCCCGGCCGACGACCCGGACTGGCCACGACGGCTCGCCCTGCTGGTCGCCCTGGCCGCGCAGGGGGCCGGTGATCTCCCGATCGGGGACGCGATCACGGACGTCCTGCCCGCCGCCCCCGCACCCGGGCCGTTCCTCCACGCGATCCGCGAACTGCGCCACCAGGACGCCGAAGAGGCCGTGATCGCCCTGCTGCCCACCGCCCCGGCCGAGGCCCTGGACACGCTGGAGGCGATCGGCGGGGACCGGACCGTACGGGCCCTGCGCGAAGGGCTTGGCGTCACCACGGGCGGGACGGCGCCCCAGCTGCGCGCCGTACGGAACCGCGCCCTCGAACTGCTCTGGCTGCTGAACCGCGACCCGGAGCTCCACCGCGAACTGCTCGCCCGGCTCGACCCCGTCGACCTGCCGCCACGCATCGCGGCCGGTCTCGGCGGCCCGGACGAGCGCGAACTAGCGCTGCTCGGCTCCCACCTGGACCCGGACCGGCCGGTGGCGGCGCTGTGCCGGCTGGCGGCCCACGGCACCGCGGACACCCTCCCGGTCATCGCCGACCTGCTGTTGCGCATCGTGGCCGAGCAGGCCGCGTCGGGGGAGCCGGGCGCGGCGGGCCGGACGGGGGAGTACGGACAGCCGGCCGGTGAGCCGGTGGTGCCGCAGGAGGTCCTGGACGCGGTGAGCGCCCTGGGCCGCAGACTCCACGAGCGGGGCGCGATCCGGCCGGTCTGTCTGCTCGGCGCCGAGGACGCGCGGGACGCGGGGAACGCACTCCTGGCGACCATGGCACTGGATCTGCTGGACCGGCCCGGACTCTCCGACGGCGAGCGGGCGGTCCTGCTCGAACTGCTGCTCCGGGCCCCCTGGACGGGCACCCGTGCCCGGGTGCACCGGCTGCTGCGCCACCGCGACCGGCACGTACGCAAGCACGTCATCGCCCTGCTCGCCCGCGACGCCGGCGGCGAGGACGCCCAGGCCCTGTCCGCGACGCTGATCGCGCTGACCACCGCGCAGGACATCCAGACCGTCCGGCAGGCGCTGCTCGCCCTGGGCCACGCCCGCGCCCACTGGGCGAGCGCCGCGATCTCCGCCTGCCTCGGCCACCCGAACATGAACATCCGGAAGACCGCGGCCGACGCACTGGTCCGCGCGGGCACCCCGGCGGCGCTCCCGCAGCTCCTCCTTCAGCTCGGGCAGCACCGCAACCCCGGTCTGCGCGCCGGGCTCGTCGCCGCCCTGCGCGCCGTCCTCGGTGACGCCTGCGCGGCCACCCTCGTCGCCGCCGCCGAGCACAGCCGGGACGGCGCCACCCGCGAACTGCTGCTGGAGGGCCTGGACGGGATCCTCGCCGCACGCTCCGTCCTCGCACTGGACGACCAGGCGTCACCGGTGGCGGCCACCCTGCTCGCCCTGGTGGCGTCCGGCCGGGTCGCGCTGGCCTCCGGCACCGTCCGCGAGCTGGCGGCCCCCATGGCCGGGCACGGGATCACCGCGACGGCCACCGGGCTGCCGTCACCGGTGACCGTCGAGGCGGACCGTGACATCAGGTCGCTGGTGACCGGAGGCTGGGACGCCGGGATCGCGCTGCGCGTCGTCGAGCGGGACGAGCCGCTCCGTCCCGGACCGGCGGAGCAGCTGCGGGCGATGCTGGCCGACTGGCTCCGGCTCGCCGCCTCCCGGCCGGGGCCCAGCGGTGGAACAGCGCGGAACAAGGTGGTGCGGTTCGCGCTGCGGATCTGCGCCGAGCCCCGCGACGACGCGGAACTCACGGCCTTCGCCCGGTCCGCCCCCCTCCTGCTGGACGCGCTCGCCGACGCCCGGGACGAGTACCGGCACGACCTGATCGCCGTACTCGAAGCGGTCGCGCCGCGAATGACGGCCACCGGAGGACCGGCCGCCGTCGCCGCCGTACGGGCACTGCGCCCCGCACCCTCGACGCCCGGCCGGTCCACGCTGACACTGCTGCGCCGCCTGGGCGCGGTCCCGGTCCGCGCCGACCTCGAACGGGCCCTCGCGGACGCCTGGCTCGGCGCCGACCCCCGGCAGGCCGAAACCGCCGTGCTGCGCGAGGCATTCGCCGTACCGGAGAGGGCCGCCGCCGTGCCGCTGCCCGCCGGGGCCGGGGCTTGGCGGGCAGCGCTCAAGGACGCGGTTCGCACCCCGGGCACGCTGGCGGAGTTCCGCCGCCGCGACGACGGGACGGTGTCCTCCCGGGACCGGCTGGACGCGCTGATCGAGGCCCATCGCGGCGCCGGACCCGGGGTCCGGCCCGCGCTGATCGACTGGATGACGCTGCTCCAGCCCATCGACGCACCACCCTGGACCATCACCGAGACCGCCCACGCACCGGCCCCGCCACCGCGGCACGTACGCGTCGACGACCTCGACCAGCCCCGTTCGGCCGCTCTGCGGGAGCGGCTGCTGGCCATGCTGGGATCGGCCGCCGCGGACCGCAGGGAGACCGCCGCCCGGGCACTGGCGCGCTGGCCCGAACCCGAGGCCCGGCTGCCCGTGCTCCGCGCCCACCTGCGCGGCCGGGTCGGCCTGCCCGCCGGCGGCGACCTGGCCCTCGCGCTGGGCCGGATCGACGAGGCGGAGCTGCGGGGCGACGGCATCCTGCGCGACCGGGTGGCGCTGATGGCCGCCGGGCTCGGCCCGTGGGAACTGGAACGGCTGGTCCCGCTGCTGCTGGAGTGGTGGGAACACGCTCCGCCCGCCGTGGCCCGGACCATCGGCGACGCGCTGAGCGCCTGCCCCGCCGACACGCTGGCCGGTGCCCTGGCCGACCGCCTGGACGCCGGGGCCTGGGGGTTCCTGGATCTGCTCGTCGGCCGCCCGCTGCTGCGCACCCCCGCGCTCACCCGGACCTGCCGACGCCTGCGCGGCGAAGGGCGCGACGATCTCGCGGACCGGCTCCTGCTCGTCGAGGGCCCGCTGCGCGGGCCGGACGCGGGGCGCGAGGACGCGGCGGCCCTGGCCGCGCTCCGTGACCGGGACGCGGCGGTGCCCGCCACGAGCGGACGGCGCCCCACCCGGCAGGAGTTGCTGGACCTGGCCGGAGGCGGCACACCGGAGCAGATCTGCCGGGCGCTCACGGAACTGGCCGGGACACACACCGGTCCGGAGCCGGACCGGGACGATCAACTCATCTGCCTGCTGGGCGAGTTGCTCACCCACCCCCGGTCCAAGGTCCGGCTGCGCGCCCACCGGACCTCACGGACGATGCTCGACCGGCACACCCATCTGCGCCACACCGAGCTCCTGCTCGACGACCCCGGGCCGGACGTGGTGCGGATGGCGATCCGTACGCTCTGCCGGGCCCGCTGGGAGCCCGCGCTTCCCGCCGTGACGGGACTGCTCGGGCACCCCCATCCCGTGGTGCGCGGGACGGCGGCCGAAGCGCTCGTCGAGCTGGGCGGGGCGGCGGTCCCCGCCCTCCGCAGGGCCGCCGCCCACGCCCGGCCCGACAGGCGCTCCCGCTACACGGACGTACTGGACCGGATCAGGTCCGGTGAGAACCAGAGCCCGCCCACGCGGTCCGGCCCTACACGTACCGCTTGATCTCCCGCCGGGCCAGCGACCGCTGGTGCACCTCGTCCGGGCCGTCCGCCAGCCGCAACGTCCGTGCCGCCGCCCACAGTTCGGCCAGCGGGAAGTCCTGGCCGACGCCGCCCGCGCCGTGCAGCTGCACCGCCCGGTCGAGGATGTCGACCACCGCGCGCGGGGTGGCGATCTTGATGGCCTGGATCTCCGTGTGCGCGCCCCGGTTGCCCACCGTGTCCATCAGCCACGCCGTCTTCAGCACCAGCAGCCGCAGCTGCTCCACCGTGACCCGGGCGTCCGCGATCCAGTTCTGCACGACGCCCTGCTGGGCGAGCGGCTTGCCGAAGGCCGTACGGGACACCGCCCGCCTGCACATCAGCTCGATGGCCCGCTCGGCCATGCCGATCAGCCGCATGCAGTGGTGGATCCGGCCCGGCCCGAGCCGTGCCTGGGCGATGGCGAAGCCGCCGCCCTCCTCGCCGATCAGATTCGCGGCCGGCACCCGCACATCGGTGAACACGACCTCCGCGTGACCGCCGTGGTAGTGGTCCTCGTACCCGTACACCTGCATGGCGCGGCGCACTTCGAGGCCGGGGGTGTCGCGCGGGACCAGGATCATCGACTGCTGGCGGCGGATGTCCGAGCCGTCGGGGTCGGTCTTGCCCATCACGATGAAGATCTCGCAGTCCGGGTTCATCGCCCCGGAGATGTACCACTTGCGGCCGTTGATGACGTAGTCACCGCCGTCCCGCGCGATCCGGGTCTCGATGTTCGTCGCGTCCGACGAGGCGACCTCGGGCTCCGTCATCGCGAACGCCGAGCGGATCTCACCGGCGAGCAGCGGCTCCAGCCACCGCTTCTTCTGCTCGTCCGTGGCGAACTGGAAGAGCACCTCCATGTTCCCGGTGTCCGGCGCCGCGCAGTTCAGCGCGGTGGGTGCCAACTGCGGGGAACGGCCGGTGATCTCGGCGAGCGGCGCGTACTGGAGGTTGGTCAGCCCGGCCCCGTACTCCGCGTCCGGCAGGAAGAGGTTCCACAGCCCCTGCTCGCGCGCCTCGGCCTTCAGGTCCTCGACGATCTGCGGGGTGTCCCACGGGGAGGCCAGCAGCGCGCGCTGCTCGTCCGCGATCTTCTCGGCCGGGTAGACGTACTCGTCCATGAAGGCGAGCAGCCTGCCGCGCAGCTCTTCGGTGCGGGCGTCGAATGCGAAGTCCATGGGGGTGATCAGCCTTCCTGGAGGGTGGTGAGGCCGTGCTCGATGAAGACGGGTACGAGATCGCCGATGCGGTCGAAGCCGGCGCCGACGGTCCGGCCCAGGGTGTAGCGGTAGTGGATGCCCTCCAGGATCACGGCGAGCTTGAACCAGGCGAACGCCGTGTACCAGGAGATGTCGCAGGTGTCCCGGCCGGAGCGGGCGGCATAGCGCTCGATCAGTTCGGCGGGGGAGGGGTGGCCCGCCGCGCCGCTGGTGGTGGAGACCGGCGAATCGGCCAGGCCGAGGTCGGAGCTGTACATCACCAGCAGGCCGAGGTCGGTCAGCGGGTCGCCGAGCGTCGACATCTCCCAGTCGAGTACGGCGTTGATCCGGTCGTCGGCTCCGATCAGGACGTTGTCCAGCCGGTAGTCGCCGTGCACGATGGCGGGCGCCGGCGAGACGGGCAGCTCGCGCCCGAGCGCGGCGTGCAGCTCGTCGATGCCGGGCAGCTCGCGGCCCCGCGAGGCGTCCAGCTGCTTGCCCCAGCGGCGCAGCTGCCGGTCGAGGAAGCCCTCGGGCCGCCCGAAGTCCCCGAGCCCTACGGATCCGGGTTCCACCGAGTGCAGTGCGACGAGGGTGTCGACGAGCCCGAGGACCGCCTCCCGGGTGCGCTCGGCGCCCAGCGGGGCGAGCTGCTCGGCGGTGCGGTACGGGGTGCCCTCGACGTACTCCATGACGTAGAAGGGCGCCCCGATCACCGAGTCGTCCTCGCAGAGCAGCAGCGGTTCGGGTACCGGAACGGCCGTCGGGTGCAGGGCGCTGATCACCCGGTGCTCGCGCTTCATGTCGTGCGCGGTGGCCAGCACATGGCCCAGCGGTGGCCTGCGGACGACCCAGCGGCCGGTGCCGTCCGTCACGATGTACGTCAGGTTCGACCGGCCGCCCTCGATGACCCGGGCTTCGAGCGGTCCGCTCACCAGGCCCGGCCGCTCGCGGTCGAGATGCCCGCGCAGCCGGTCGAGGTCGAGACCTGGCGGGTGGACTGAGCTCATCGTGCGCACCTCCGGGGGTGAAAGACGGTCGGAGACCATCATGCCGACCAGTCGGTATGTCGTCCAGAGGGCGCCCGGAATCCAGAGGCCGGACTCGGTTCCGACTTGGCCCGGAGTCTGGTGCTCGGTCGTATCTATGAATAAGGTTCACGTATGAATACAGAGCTGCTGATCGACGAAGTCCGGCTGACCCCGATCCTGATAGCCGACCCGCCGCTGCTCAACACCCAGGGCGTCCACCAGCCCTACACCCCGCGGCTCATCGTCGAGGTCATCACCCGCGGCGGAGTCACCGGCATCGGCGAGACGTACGGGGACGGCAAGTACCTCGAACTCGCCCGGCCGCTCGCCGCCGCCCTCGCCGGACGCCCGGTCAGCGATCTGAACGGCCTGTTCGCCCTGGCCGACGAGGTGTGCGGTGATTCACGCGCCGCCGACGACCGGGTCGACGCGGGCGGACTGCGCGGCGTCCAGACCGCCGACAAGCTCCGGCTCTCCGTCGTCTCCGGCTTCGAGGTCGCCTGCCTGGACGCACTGGGCAAGTCCCTCGGCCTCCCCGTGCACGCCCTGCTCGGCGGGAAGGTCCGCGACAGCGTCGAGTACAGCGCCTATCTCTTCTACCGCTGGGCCGCCCACCCCGACGGCGGCGAACGGGACGACTGGGGCGCCGCCCTCGACCCGGCAGGCGTCGTCGCCCAGGCCCGGCGCTTCGCCCGCGAGTACGGTTTCTCCTCCTTCAAGCTCAAGGGCGGGGTCTTCGAACCCGACCGGGAGATCGCCGCGATCCGGGCCCTGGCCGAGGAATTCCCCGGACAGCCGCTGCGCCTCGACCCCAACGGCGCCTGGTCCGTGGAGACTTCGCTGTACGTCGCCGAGCAGCTGAAGGACGTACTCGAATACCTGGAGGACCCGGCGAGCGGCACGGAGCCGATGGCCTCGGTCGCCGCCGGCACCGACGTACCGCTGGCCACCAACATGTGCGTGACCACCCTCGCCGAGGTGCCGGAGGCCTTCGCCCGGGGCGCCGTGCAGGTGGTCCTCTCCGACCACCACTACTGGGGCGGGCTGCACCGCACCCGTGAACTGGCCGGGATCTGCCGCACCTTCGGCGTCGGGCTCTCCATGCACTCCAACACCCACCTCGGCATCAGCCTCGCCGCGATGACCCATGTCGCGGCCACCGTGCCCAACCTGGACTACGCCTGCGACAGCCACTACCCGTGGCAGACCGAGGACGTCATCACCGACCGCCACGTCTTCGAGGACGGCCGGCTCACCGTGTCCGACGCGCCCGGCCTCGGCGTCGAACTCGACCGCGAACGACTGGCCGCACTCCACCGGCGCTGGCTCGACGACGACGGCACGATGCGCGAGCGCGACGACGCGGCCGCCATGCGCAAGGCCGAGCCGGAGTGGCGGACACCGGCGATCCCGCGCTGGTGACGGCCCCGCCGCCCGGGCGGCGGGCCTGAGTTGCGGGTACCCGGACCTGCACCGATGGTCGGGGCATGAAGGCGATCAGCTACAGCGCGTACGGCGGGGCCGACGTCCTGGAGTACGGCGAGCGGCCCGACCCCAGGGTCGGCCCGGACGCCGTCCTGGTGAAGGTGCGGGCCGCGGCCGTCAACCCGGTCGACTGGAAGGCACGCGAGGGCTACCTCGACGCCGCCCTGGAGGCCGTGTTCCCGGTGATCCCCGGCTGGGACGTGTCCGGCGTCGTCGTGCAGCCCGGGACGGCCGTCGACGAGTTCTCGGTCGGCGACGAGGTCATCGGCTATGTGCGGGAGGACTTCCTCAGCCGCGGCACCTTCGCCGAGTACGTCGCCGCCCCCGTGCGCACCCTGGCCCGCAAGCCGCTCGGCCTCAGCTTCGAGGAGGCGGCCGGACTGCCGCTGGCCGGCCTCACCGCCTACCAGGTCCTGCACCGCACCCTGCGGATCCGGGAGGGCGAGACGGTTCTCGTCCACGCGGCGGCCGGCGGGGTGGGCTCCCTCGCGGTCCAGCTCGCCCGGCACGCGGGCGCCCGTGTCATCGGCACCGCGAGCGAGCGCAACCACGAGTACGTCCGGCAGCTCGGCGGCGAACCGGTGGCCTACGGGGACGGCCTCGCCGACCGGCTTCGGGCCCTGGCCCCGGACGGCGTCGACGCCGCGTTCGACACCGTCGGCGGGGAGGCGCTCCGGGTCTCCGCCGAGGTGCTGAGGCCCGGGGGCCGCCTGGCCTCCATCGCGGACGGCGAGGTCCTCGCGTACGGCGGCCACTACGCCTACGTACGACCGGACGCGAAGGACCTCACCCATCTGGCCGAACTGGCCGAACAGGGCATCGTCTCGGTCCATGTGGAGCGGGTCTTCCCGCTGGAGCGGGCGGCGGACGCCTACCGGCTCAACGAGCAGGGGCGCACCCGCGGAAAGATCGTCGTCACCGTGGACTGGGAGGTCCCCGACCTCGGCCCGGACGCCTGACGGCCCTTGCCCGGAGCGGGTCAGAACAGCATGGCCGCGGCGAACACCGCGAGCGCGATCGTGCACGCCGCCGCCGTCAGCGCGCCGCGTGCCGACAGCGGGCGCGGCCGCGCGGTCCCCATCCCGAGCACCCGCAGATGCGCCACCCGCAGAAAGCCCAGCCAGGCCAGCGCGCTCAGCGACACCGCCACGATCGCGGCCGGGTCCGCCCCGCCGTGCAGCGCCTGCTTGACCGCCAGCAGCGCGACCACCGTGCACGAGAGCGTCGTACGCCGCCAGGCCAGCCGGGTCCGCTCGGGCTGCAGCCCGGGGTCGCGCCCCGGCGTGGTCACCGGCCCTCCCAGCCGAAGAGGACCACCACCACCATCGCCACGGCGACGACCCCGACGGCCAGTCCGAGCAGCGTCGGGAACCGCGAGACCGGCAGGTCCTCGCCGCGCCGCATCGCCCGCTCGCACCGCACCCAGTGATTGACCGCCCGCAGCGCGCACAGCACCCCGGCCGCCAGCAGCGCGAGCGCCAGACCGGCACGGATGCCCCATGCCAGCTCCGGCAGGAACTGGTCGACCGCGAACCCGCCGCCGATCAGGGCCAGAGCCGTCCGGATCCAGGCGAGGAAGGTGCGCTCGTTGGCGAGCGAGAACCGGTAGTCGGGGGTGTCGCCCTCATCGCGGATGCGCTGCGGCGCGAACCACAGCCGCAGGCTCTGTACGAACTCGTTCACGCGTGAACCTTATCTGCCGCTTTGCGGATGCCGTGCGCCGTGCTCAGGAGGACGTTCCGCCCGCCCGGAAGGCGCGCAGCCGGTGGTACGCCTCCAGACCGTCCGGCACCCAGTCCCAGTCGCCGATCCGCCGAGCCAGCTCGTCATCGGTGAGGAAGGTGTGCCAGGCGACCTCCTCCACCTGCGGGTTCACCGGCAGCTCGCACCGTACCCGGTAGACGTACGACCACCAGGAGTGCTCGGCGGTCTCGTACAGGAACTTGAAGAGCGGTTCGGGCCGGGGGAGCCCGGACACCCCCAGCTCCTCCTCGGCCTCCCGCAGCGCCGCCTCGTCGTACGACTCACCGGCGCCGACCACCCCGCCGACGAACATGTCGTAGTGCGACGGGAAGACCAGCTTGCCCGGGGTCCGGCGGTGGACGAAGAGCCGGCCCTCCGCGTCCCGGACCTCGATGAAGGCACAGCGATGGCGAAGGCCCCGCGCGGTCGCCTCACCGCGCGGGGCCTGCCCCACGACCACGTCGTTCTCGTCGACGATGTCCAGGATCTCGTCAGCAGGAGTCATGCTCCTCATCCAACATCAGGCCATCGCGGGATTGGCTACTGGCCCATGACGTACTTGACGGTCGGGCCCGTGGTCCAGCCGCCGTCCACGGCCAGCTCGGCACCGGTGATGTAGGAGGCGGCGTCCGAGAGCAGGAAGGCGACCGCCTCCGCGATCTCCGGGGCCTCGCCGACCCGGCCCATCGGAGTGTTCGGGTAGTTGCCCTCGCCCTGCTGGATACCGACGGACGCGGTCATCGGCGTGTAGACCATGCCGGGGTGCACGGAGTTCACCCGGATCCTCGCCGTGCCCAGCTCCACCGCGCCGACCTTCGTCAGGCCGCGCACGCCCCACTTCGAGGCGCCGTAGCTGGAGGTCAGGGCGAGGCCCATCAGACCGGCGGCCGAGGAGATGTTGACGATCGAACCGCCGCCGTTCTCCTTCATCACCGGGATCACGGTCTTCATGCCTATGAAGACGGCCGTCAGGTTGATGTCGATGACCTTGCGGAAGTGCTCGACGGACTCGGTCTCCAGCGGCATACCGGTCGACACCCCGGCGTTGTTGACCAGGCCGTCGATCCGTCCGAACTCGGCGACGGCGAACTCCGCGACGCGCTGCCAGTCCTCCTCGGAGGTCACGTCGTGGTGCACGAAGCGGGCCTTCGCGCCCAGCTCCGCGGCGGTGGCGGCGCCCTCCTCGTCGAGCACATCGGTGATCACCACATTGGCCCCGCCCGCCACCGCGAGGCGGGCGGCCTCGGCACCCAGGCCCCGGGCGCCGCCGGTGATGATGACGGTCTTGTCGCTGAGCTTGCTCTTGTCGGTCATGTCGCTTCCTTCATGTGGTGCAGGTGGCATGTGGTGCCGGTGATGAGTGGTGCGGGTGGTGCGGGTGGTGCGGGTGGTCAGGCGCGGTCCGGCACGGGGGCGTGCAGGAACGCGTTGGTGGTCTCGACGAGATCGGCGAGGAAGAGCTCGTCGCCGGTCAGCGGTTCGATGCCGTCGAGACGCTGGTGGGCACGGTCGGCCATGGCCGCGCCGATCAGGGTGAGCGCCAGATCCAGGCGCTCAAGACGGACGGGACCGGGCAGCTCGCCCAGGCGGTCCCCGATGCGGCCGATCAGCCGCCCGTAGTTGGTGCCGTCCAGGGCGGGGTGCAGCCGCCCGGTCCGCAGCCCGGTCTCATGGGTGAGCTGGGCCGAGATCCGCAGACAGCGGCGGCCCCGGTCGTCGGCGAGCAGGCTCGCCTCGGCCGTCATCAGCGCGGTGAGCAGCTCCCGTACGCCGCAGTCCTCGTCCAGTGCGGCGAGCAGGGGCGTCAGCACCTGTTCGGTACGGGCCAGGCGGCCGGCCATCACCGCGTCGAGCAGTCCGGCCCGGGAGCCGAAGTGGTACTGGACCGCGGAAGGATTGCTCTGCCCGGCCAGCCGGACGATGTCCCGCAGCTGGGCGCCGTCGGTGCCCTGCGCCGCGAAGACCTCCTCGGCCGCGCGGATCAGCTTCTCCCTGGTCTCCTGTCCGGAGGTTCGCGCCATGCCAGCATTCTAATGCTGGCCATTATTAAAAACCAGCGCGGACGCCTCCGGCGGCCGGGCGGGCCCGCTCAGTTCGGCTGGAGGCTCTTCTCGCGGCGCCCGCCCACCGGCCCCTCCGGCATCGCCGGATGCAGCCCGATCAGCACGATCCCGACGACGATCGCCGCCAGACCCGCCGCCTGCCAGGCCAGCGCGCCGGTGTCGGTGCGCAGCTGGTCGCCGAGAAAACCGACCCCGCAGGCGATCCCGGCGAGCGGCTGGGCAGCCGTCAGCGGCGGCAGCGAGACCCGGAGCGGGCCCGTCTCGAAGGCGCTCTGCACCAGCAGCAGCCCGGTCACCCCCAGCACCAGCACCGCGTACGGCTGCCACGCCGTCACCAGCGCCGCCCACCCCTCGTCGGACAGCCGCTGGCCGCTGACCCGGGTGAGCGCGTCCTGGAGTCCGTACAGCAGCCCTGCCGCCACCGCGAGCAGCGCGGGGGCGGCCGCCGAGTCGGAGCGCTTGGCGACGGCGGTGAGCAGCAGTGCGGCGCCCACGACCACGCCGATCACCAGCCAGTGCCGCAGTGCGCTGGTCACCGCCTCGCCGCCCTGTGGCTGGCCCGCCAGCAGAAAGGTGGCGACCCCGCCGGCCAGCAGCCAGAGGCCGGCCCAGCCCTGATGGCCGAGCCGCTGACCGGTGCGGTGGCGTGACAGGGCCATCGCGAAGAGCAGATTGGTCGCGAGGAGGGGTTCGACGACGGACACCTCGCCCTTGCCCAGGGCCAGGGCGCCCAGCACCATGCCGCAGACCATCAGCCCGATCCCGGCCAGCCAGCTCGGCACCCGCATCAGGTCGAGCAGCAGCCGGGGCGAGAGGTAGTCGCTCCGCGGGGCGTGCGAGGCGGCGGCCTGCTGGAGGACGAATCCGAATCCCAGGCAGCAGGCGGCACTCACGGCGAGCACGACGACCAGCACCGACACGCTTTTACCTCAAGTCAGGCCTGAATTGGGTGATTTGTATCGACGATAGCGCCTGTGCCCCGGGGGTGCGGCCGGAGTGCCGCCGACCGGGCGGTTGACGCCGCAGCGGCCGGTGCCGAAGATCTGACGCACGAGTAACTTCCGGCGCCGGGGACGGTGCCGGAGCCCGACCGTGGCCGTGACCGGATCGCCCCGACAAGGATGGAACCCATGGCGTACGACGCTGATGTGATCGTGATCGGGGCAGGGCTCGCCGGCCTGGTGGCCACCGCCGAGCTGGTCGACGCGGGCCGCTCGGTGATCCTGCTCGACCAGGAGCCCGAGCAGTCGATCGGCGGCCAGGCCCACTGGTCCTTCGGCGGCCTCTTCCTCGTCGACTCGCCCGAGCAGCGCCGGATGCGGGTCAAGGACAGCCATGAGCTGGCCCTCCAGGACTGGCTCGGCACGGCGGGCTTCGACCGCGAGGAGGACCACTGGCCGCGGAAGTGGGCCGAGGCGTACGTCGACTTCGCGGCCGGTGAGAAGCGCTCCTGGCTGCACGCCCGGGGACTGCGGATCTTCCCCGTCGTCGGCTGGGCCGAGCGCGGCGGCTACGACGCGAACGGCCACGGCAACTCCGTACCCCGCTTCCACATCACCTGGGGCACCGGCCCCGGCGTCGTCGCCCCCTTCGAGCGCCGGGTCCGCGAGGGCGTCGCCAAGAGCCTCGTACGGTTCCGGTTCCGTCACCGGGTCACCGGCCTCGGCCGCACCGCGGGCGCCGTCGACACCGTGACCGGCGAGGTGCTGGAGCCGAGCGCGGCGGCCCGGGGCACCGCGAGCACCCGGGTGGCGACCGGCACGTTCGAGCTGCGGGCCCAGGCGGTGATCGTCACCTCCGGCGGCATCGGCGGCAACCACGACCTCGTACGCAAGCAGTGGCCCGCCCGGCTGGGCACCCCGCCCGCCAAGATGCTCTCCGGCGTCCCCGCCCATGTCGACGGGCTCATGCTCGGCATCGCCGAGGAGGCCGGCGCCCACCACATCAACCGCGACCGGATGTGGCACTACACCGAGGGCATCGAGAACTGGAACCCGATCTGGGCCAAGCACGGCATCCGGATCCTGCCCGGACCGTCCTCGCTCTGGCTGGACGCCACCGGCAAGCGCCTCCCGGTCCCGCTCTTCCCGGGCTTCGACACCCTGGGCACCCTCGAACACATCATGAGGTCCGGCCACGACCACACCTGGTTCGTCCTCGACCAGAAGATCATCGGCAAGGAGTTCGCGCTCTCCGGCTCCGAGCAGAACCCGGATCTCACCGGAAAGTCGATCCGCGACGTCATAGGCCGGGCCCGTGCCGACGTACCGGCCCCGGTGAAGGCGTTCATGGACAACGGAGCGGACTTCGTCGTCGAGAAGGACCTCGCCGCGCTCGTCCGCGGCATGAACGCCCTCACCGAGAAGCCGCTGATCGACGAGGCCGAACTGCGCCGCGAGATCACCGCCCGCGACCGCGAGATCGCCAATCCCTTCACCAAGGACCTCCAGATCACCGCGATCCGGGGGGCCCGCGCCTATCTCGGCGACAAGCTGATCCGCACGGCGGCGCCGCACCGCATCCTCGACCCCAAGGCCGGCCCGCTGATCGCCGTACGGCTGAACATCCTGACCCGCAAGTCGCTCGGCGGCCTGGAGACGGACCTGTCCTCCCGGGTGCTCACCGAGGACGGCACCCCGCTGGAGGGCGTGTACGCGGCGGGGGAGGCGGCCGGCTTCGGCGGCGGCGGGGTGCACGGCTACCGGTCGCTGGAAGGCACCTTCCTCGGCGGCTGCATCTTCTCCGGCCGCGCGGCCGGGCGGGCGGCGGCGAAGGCGGTCGGCTAGAGCCCGCCGGCCGGGGGCTCTAGCGCTCCTCCGCCCCCACGACGGGGTCCAGCAGCTCGACGACCCGGAACCGCTCGGCTACCACCATGGTGTCGTCGTCGACGGTGAATTCCGGGTCGCCGAGCGCATCCCGCATCTCCTCGCCGTGCCAGAACTTCTCGTGCCCCGCACGCCACTGGGCGACCGAGGTGTCGCCCTCGCCCTCGTCGATCGCGTGCTGGAGGTCGACATCGCCCAGACGCAGCACCCGTACCTCCGTCACCTCCAGCACCGCGATCTCCCGGCCGTCGGAGTCGATCAGCGCGGAGCGCTCGCCCACCGGCGGCAGCTCCTCCTTCTCCGCCTCGTACTCCGCGAGCAGCCCGGTCGTCGACACCTTCGTACCGGCGAGCACCGCCCCCACCAGCTGATCGCGCAGCGGTCCGGGGAAGGCGAGCAGGAAGGGCTTGAGAGGTTCACGGTTCGACATGGCGCCAAGTCTGACATGTCCCCCGGGGCGCGGTGCCGGGGCGAGCGCCGGACAGGAGCGGTCAACTCGGTGCCGGACGGGCGAAGTTGGGAACGAGCGGGTGCGGCGGGCCCGGCCCCGGCCCCCGGTGACCGGCGGCCGCAGCCTGTCGAACGGCCGGACGACGCCTCCGCCGTCCGGCCGTCTCCTGCGCTTCACCCGGGTGGAGCGCCGGGTGCACCGGACCACGGCGACGCCGATGCCGGCGCACCGGCGCGGCCATCGTCCACGACCGGCCGGCGCTCGCGACCGGCATCGTGCCGGCCGGACACATGGCAATGGCGCTCGCCGGCCCGGAGGCACGCCGTGGCATGCGCACCGGGTCGGTCGAGCGCCATCGGGCACGGTCACAGCGTTCGCTGTGGGGGGAGGACCGTGCGGGCAGCCGCGCGCTAGACGACCAGCGACAGCAGCAGGATGAAGGCCAGCGAGACCACGGAGATGATGGTCTCCATCACCGACCAGGTCTTCACCGTCTGGCCGACGTTCATGCCGAAGTATTCCTTCACCAGCCAGAATCCGGCGTCATTGACATGGCTGAAGAAGAGCGAGCCCGCGCCGACGGCGAGGACCAGCAGAGCGGCATGGGACGTCGACATGTCGGCGGCCAGCGGGGCGACCAGACCGGCCGCCGAGATGGTGGCCACGGTCGCCGAACCGGTCGCCAGCCGGATCGCGACGGCGATCAGCCAGCCCAGCAGCAGCGCGGGGATCGACCAGTCCTTGGAGAAGTCCAGGATCATCTGGCCCACACCGGCGTCGATCAGGGTCTGCTTGAAACCGCCGCCCGCGCCCACGATCAGCAGCACACCGGCGATCGGGGCCAGGGACTTCTCGACCGTGGTGGAGAGCCGGCCCTTGGAGAACCCGGCCGCCCGGCCCAGTGTGAACATCCCGACTATGACGGCCGCGAGCAGCGCGATCAGCGGCGAGCCGATCACATCGGTGACCTTCTGCAGGCTCTGCTCCGGGTCGTCCACCACGATGTCGACGAGGGCCTTGATCAGCATCAGCACGACCGGCAGCAGGATCGTCGCCAGGGTGGCGCCGAAGCTGGGACGACGGTCCAGGTCCTCCGAGGGACGCTGCGGAATCATCTTCTCCGGCGCCTTGATGTCCACCCAGCGCGCCGCGTAGCGGGAGAAGACCGGCCCGGCGATGATCACGGTCGGGATCGCGACCAGCACACCCAGCGCCAGCGTGACCCCGAGGTTGGCGCCGAGGGCGTCGATCGCCACCAGCGGTCCGGGGTGCGGCGGGATCAGACCGTGCATCACGGAGAGACCGGCCAGCGCCGGGATACCGATCCGCATCAGGGAGAAGTTGCCGCGCTTGGCGACGAGCAGCACCACCGGGATCAGCAGCACGATGCCGACCTCGAAGAAGAGCGGCAGCCCGATGATCGAGGCGATCAGCACCATCGCCCACGGCATGGAGCGCCGGCTCGCCTTCGCGAGGATGGTGTCGACGATCTGGTCCGCGCCACCGGAGTCGGCCAGCAGCTTGCCCAGGATCGCACCGAGCGCGATCAGTACCCCGACACCCGCGACGGTCGAGCCGAGGCCGGCGGTGAAGCTGGCGATCGTCTTGGCCGGAGCGGCACCGGCGAACGAGCCGAGCGCCAGCGAGCCGATGGTCAGCGCGAGGAACGCGTGCATCTTGAACTTGGTGATGAGCAGAACGATGACGGCGATGCCCGCCAGAACTGCGATGCCCAACTGCGCGTTGCCTGCCGAAGTGATCGGTTCGACGGCGTCCGCTGCCAACATCTCGACGCTGAGACTGGTCACGGTGGTGATCCTTAGTTTTCGAGCCGGCGCAACGCGGCGACGGCTCGCTCGGTGATTTCTTCGGGGGTGCCGGACACGTCGACCGAGACACCGGCCTCGTCCTCCTGCAACGGCTGCAGGGTGGCGAACTGTGAGTCGAGCAGCGCGGTGGGCATGAAGTGCCCCTTGCGCTGCGCCATGCGCTGCTCGATCAGAGCCCGGTCGCCGGTCAGGTGGAGGAAGACCGCGCCGGGTGCCTCGGCACGCAGCCGGTCCCGGTAGACCCGCTTGAGCGCCGAGCTGCTCACCACTCCGCCGAGCCCGGCCCGGCCGTGCGCCCACTGGCCGATCGCGTCGAGCCAGGGCCACCGGTCGGAGTCGTCCAGCGGGACGCCGGCCGACATCTTGGCGATGTTCGCCGCGGGATGGAAATCGTCGCCCTCTGCGTACGGAACGCCGAGTCCGGCGGCGAGCAGGGGGCCGATCGTGGTCTTGCCGGTCCCTGCTACGCCCATCACCACGACGACGTGGGGGGTGCTCATTGGTGGTGCCTCGCAGTCTTCTTCGACGTCTTCCTCGACATCGGTCCGTCGCGCTACTGAAACCTATACGTACGACTTATTCAAGATGCTGTGACGTAAACGTCGTACTTTTTCTTCCCGAAGGGTGCCCCGTAGGCTGTGCTCATGACCACACAGGGCCCTGGGCTGCATACACATGTGCTGGACACCCTGGGTCTGGAGATCGCCGCCGGGGCGCACCCGCCGGGACAGGTGCTGCGCACCGATGAACTGGCCCAGCGCTTCGACGTCTCGCGCACCGTGGTCCGCGAGGTGATCCGCGTCCTGGAGTCCATGCACCTGGTCGAGTCCCGGCGCCGGGTCGGCGTGACGGTGCGGCCGACCGAGGCGTGGAACGTCTACGACCCGCAGGTCATCCGGTGGCGGCTGGCCGGCGCCGACCGCCCGCGCCAGCTGCGCTCCCTGACCGTGCTGCGGTCGGCCATCGAACCGGTCGCGGCCGGCCTCGCCGCCCGCAACGCCACCCCCGAGCAGTGCGCGGCCCTCACCGAATGCGCGCTCGGCATGGTCGCCACCTCGCGCGGCCAGCAGCTGGAGGGCTATCTGGAGCACGACATCGCGTTCCACCGGATCGTGCTCAACGCGTCCGGCAACGAGATGTTCGCGCGGCTCGGCGACGTCGTCGCCGAGGTCCTGGCGGGCCGCACCCACCACCAGGTGATGTTCGAGGACCCCGACCCGGCCGCGGTCACCCTCCACGTCCGGCTCGCCGAAGCGGTGCGCGAGGGCGACGCGGTGGCGGCGGAGCGGCTGACGAAGGAAATCGCGGTCGGCGCCCTGCACGAGCTGGACGTGCTCGCCCCCTAGGGTCTTTCGTTCGGATCGGCCCGGCCCGGCCCGATCCGACAGGAGGCCCCGGGGAGCCCCGGACGGCCGACGGCCCCCGCGGAGTGATTCCGCGGGGGCCGCCCCGGTCCGTACGGTCAGCCGCCGTGGCCGTGGTGGCCGCCGTGTCCGGCTCCGTGGTCGAACTTCATCGCCTCGGGCGGCATCACGACGAACGGCCGCATCATGCCCATGTCCTCGTGCTCCAGCAGATGACAGTGGTACATGAACCGCCCGTACGCCCCGTCGAACTTCCCGAGCACCTTCACCAACTGCCCGGCAGGCACCCGGAAGACGTCCTTCCAACCCTGCTCGTTCGGTGCCGTCGCGATCGTGGTGCCATGGTCGAACGCCACCGGGGAGCGGGTTCCGCCGACCGCCGGGTCGAAGCCGTCGAGCTTGTACGCCTCCCGGCCCATCACCTGGAAGTCCGTCAGATGGATGTGCATCGGATGCGTCGGACCGCCCAGGTTGAGGAACGACCACTGCTCGTAGCTGCTCTCGCCCACCGTGAAGCCGAGACCGTCGTTGAAGGTCCGCGAGATCCTGCGGTACGTACGCACCGTGCCGTCCTCGCCCTGCACCTGGATCACCCCGTCCGAGGGCACCCGTACACCGGCGCCGTCCTCGACCTCGGCCATCTCCCAGATCTCCGGGTGACCACCGCCGCCGACCGTGCCGGGCACCGTCAGCACCACGAGCCGGTGCCCGTGCTCCACCTCGCCGTGCTCGTACCGCCGGAAGGAACCCGACAGCACCTCGGGCAGCTCGAAGCCGTCCCGCTGCCCCGTCTCCCGCACCCGGAACTCCATCACCTGCGGGAACGGCACGTTCGCGGCCGGGTCCGGCACCCCCGGCGCGAGCCTGCCCCGGTTGACCAGCCGGACCCGGCGGCCGGCCAGCGCCGAGAAGTCGATCAGCAGGTCCATCCGCTCGGCCGGAGCGATCGTCAGCTGCGGCAGCACCTCGTCGAAGTCGACCGGCACCGGGCGCGGCAACAGCCCGCCGTCACTGCCGATCTGCCGGATCACGCCCGGCACCGGGTTGTTCTCGTCGTCGACCAGCACCAGGTCGTAGATCCGCGCGTTGGACGCGTTGACCAGCCGGAAGCGGTACCACGCGTCGTCCACGTCCAGATGGGGCCAGATACGGCCGTTGACCGTCGTGTACGGGCCGAGGAACGGCAGCGACACCGGCTTCCCGGTCTCCGGGTCGGCCTCGGAGATCACCGTGGTCTTGTGCAGCAGCCGCCCGTTGAGCCGGCCGTCCTCGTCGGTGTCCAGATTGCGGTCGGTGAGGATCAGCGGCAACTCCCGGACGCCGGACGGCAGACCGAGCGCGTCCTCCTCGTCGTCCCTGACCAGATAGGTGCCGACGAGCCCGGCGTACACGTTCCACCGGGTGATGTTCATGGCGTGGTCGTGGTACCACCACTGCGTGGCCTGGTGGTCGTTCGGGTACTCCGACAGCTGCGCGTCGCCGAAGCCGACCGCGTTGTCCGCCCAGCCGTCGTTGCCGCCGCCGGTCTGCGCGCCGTGCAGATGCGTCACCGTCCAGGCGGGCAGTGCGGCGACGTCCTCGTTCGGCTTCACGCCGTCGCGTCCGGGACGGTTGTGCGGTGCCGGCTCGCCCTGCTTGACCGGGCCGACCTCCACCGCCGTGACCGGGTACTCGCTCCCCCTGGGGATGCGGTTGGTCCAGGCGATCCTGATCCGCTCCCCGCGCCGCACCTCGATGGTCGGTCCCGGCACCGTGCCGTTGTACCCCCACATCAGGGTCGGCGGCAGCTGCGCGTGCAGCCGCACCCAGGTGGGTGTCAGGGCGATCTCGGTCTCGCGCAGCACCTCACCGGTCTGCGGGCGGAGCACCGGCGGGACGGGCAACGCGTCGGTGTACGGGACGAGTCCGCCGACCGGCGCCCCGATCCCGGCCGCCCCGGCACCCGGCCCCCGTTCGTCGCTCCGCCGTCCGGTCTGCTCGGTCTTCTCCATGAACTCGGCGATCTCGGTCAAGGTACTTCCCCCATGATCCGCAATTCCACTGCTGGTGGACCACGCGACCCCTGCCCCCGCAGGTACCGATTCGGTGGCCCCTGTGTATCGAAGGACCGCCTGGAAACCGCCGGAGTTCAGCGATGGGGGCAATCTGACCGAAACCGGTACGTCCCACCGGGCGGACGGCAGTCGTTTCCCGCCAACGCGGCGCGCCGCCGTGACACCCTCACTGGGCGTACGGTTGTTCGCGATCGATCTTCGCAAAAAGACGGAAACAGGAGACCACGGTATGTCGCAGCAGGTGCAAGGGGTCATCGCACCGGGGAAGAACGAGCCGGTACGGATCGAGACGATCGTGATCCCGGACCCGGGCCCCGGCGAGGCCGTGGTGAAGATCCAGGCGTGCGGCGTCTGCCACACCGATCTGCACTACAAGCAGGGCGGGATCAACGACGACTTCCCCTTCCTGCTCGGCCATGAGGCCGCGGGCGTGGTGGAGTCCGTCGGCGAGGGCGTCACGGACGTCGCCCCCGGCGACTTCGTCGTCCTCAACTGGCGTGCCGTGTGCGGCCAGTGCCGCGCGTGTCTGCGCGGCCGCCCCTGGTACTGCTTCAACACCCACAACGCCAAGCAGAAGATGACCCTGCTCGACGGCACGGAACTGTCGCCGGCCCTCGGCATCGGCGCCTTCGCCGAGAAGACCCTGGTCGCCGCCGGCCAGTGCACCAAGGTCGACCCGGAGGTCTCCCCGGCCGTCGCCGGGCTGCTCGGCTGCGGCGTGATGGCGGGCATCGGCGCCGCCATCAACACCGGGCAGGTCGGCCGCGGCGACTCGGTCGCCGTCATCGGCTGCGGCGGCGTCGGTGACGCGGCGATCGCCGGCGCCCGGCTGGCCGGCGCGGCGAAGATCATCGCCGTGGACATCGACGACCGCAAGCTGGAGACGGCGAAGACGATGGGCGCCACGCACACCGTCAATTCCCGCTCCACCGACCCGGTCGAGGCGATCCGCGCGCTGACCGACGGCAATGGCGCGGACGTCGTCATCGAGGCGGTCGGCCGCCCGGAGACGTACAAGCAGGCCTTCTACGCCCGCGACCTCGCCGGCACCGTTGTCCTGGTCGGCGTCCCCACCCCCGAGATGCAGCTGGAGCTGCCGCTGATCGACGTCTTCGGGCGCGGCGGCTCGCTCAAGTCCTCCTGGTACGGCGACTGCCTGCCCTCGCGCGACTTCCCGATGCTGATCGACCTGCACCAGCAGGGCCGGATCGACCTCGGCGCGTTCGTCACCGAGACCATCGGACTCGGCGACGTCGAGCAGGCCTTCGCCCGGATGCACGACGGCGACGTGCTGCGCTCGGTGGTGGTCTTCTGATGGCCGCCCGCATCGACCACCTGGTCACCTCCGGGACCTTCGCCCTCGACGGCGGGGAGTGGGACGTCGACAACAACGTCTGGATCGTCGGCGACGACACCGAGGCGATCGTCATCGACGCCGCCCATGACGCCGCCGCCATCGAGGCCGCGCTGAACGGCCGTACGCTGCGCGCCATCGTCTGCACACACGCGCACAACGACCACATCGACGCCGCCCCGGCCCTCGCCGGGGCGACCGGCGCACCGATCCTGCTGCACCCCGACGACCTGCCGCTGTGGAAGCAGACCCACCCGGACCGTCTCCCGGACGGCGAACTGGCCGACGGCCAGGAGCTGGAGATCGCCGGAACGACCCTCCAGGTCCTGCACACCCCCGGCCACGCCCCGGGCGCCGTCTGCCTGTACGCACCCGGGCTGGGCACCGTCTTCACCGGGGACACGCTCTTCCAGGGCGGACCCGGCGCCACCGGACGGTCCTTCTCCCACTTCCCGACCATCGTCGAGTCGATCCGGGACCGGCTGCTCACCCTCCCGCCGGAGACCACCGTCCGTACCGGACACGGCGATGCCACCACCATCGGCGCGGAGGCGCCGCAGCTGGACGAGTGGATCGCCCGCGGTCACTGAGAACCGCGGACCATCACCGGTCCGGCCACGCGGAGAGCCGCAGCCCGCTCTCGAAGCGGCGCGGCTCGCCCGTGACCGGATCGGTGAACTCCAGCACCCGGGCCAGGAGCTGGAGCGGACGCGAGAAGTCGTCCGGTGCCCCTTCCGCCTCGACCACCGGATAGACCGGGTCATGGACGATCGGCAGCCCCAGGCCGTTCATGTGGACCCGCAGCTGATGGGTCCGCCCGGTGGCGGGCAGCAGCCGGTAGCGGCCGAGCCCCTCCCGGTGCTCCAGCAGCTCGATCCGGCTCTCGCTGTTCGGCTCGCCCGGCTCCTCGCGCGCGGCGATGACCCCGCGCTCCTTCACGATCCGGCTGCGTACGGTCCGCGGGAGGACCAGTGCGCAATCGTAGGGCGCCACCGCCTCGTACTCCTTGCGTACCAGACGGTCCCGGAACATCGTCTGGTACGCGCCCCGCTCCCCGGGCCGTACGACGAACAGCACGAGGCCCGCGGTCAGCCGGTCCAGCCGATGGGCCGGCTGGAGCGCGGGCAGGTCCAGCTCACGGCGCAGCCGGGCCACCGCGGTCTCGGTGATGTGCCGGCCGCGCGGCGTCGTCGCCAGGAAGTGCGGTTTGTCGGCGATGACGAGGTGCTCGTCGCGGTGGACGACCCCGACCGGGAACGGCACCGGCTCCTCCGGCGCGAAGTCCCGGTGGAACCAGATGAACCGGCCCGCCGCGTACGGCTCCCCGGCGGAGACCGGGCCCCGCACCGAGACGAACCGGCCCTCGGCGAGCATCGCGTCCACCCGCCGCGCCCCGATCGCGTCCGCGAACCGCGCCAGCAGATGATCACGCACCGTCGGCCACGCCCCGTCCGGGTCCTCCGGGAGCCGCAGCCGGACCGGGTCGATCCCGTCCCGCTGCGGCAGCGGCGCCGCCGGGGGCTTCGCGCGCCCCCTCATCGGGGAACGCCGACCGCTGCGGCGGTGCTCATGGTGCCGGCTCCTCGCTCCGTCGCCCGGGGTGTCCGCACATTATCGCCGGTCACCGGGCCGGAGCCGCCACGCCCCCGGAGCACGGGCCGGGCCCCGGCCCCGCCGCTCAGCCCAACGGCGAGAACACGAAGGAGAACTCCGCGGGCCGCGCGTCGAGCCGGTACTCGGGCAGTACCCCCGGCCCGCACGAGTGCGAACCGATCCCCTGCACCGCGTGATCCAGGTTGACCCAGACGCTCCCGCCGGCCCGCAACTCCGGTGCGTGCCCGGCCGCATCGAGCTGCTCGCTCGTCCACCGCCGCGCGGTGAACCAGAACGGCGCACCTCCCTCGATCCGTACGCCCGCCCCGCCGCCGTCCGTCAGCTCCGCCCACCGGACATCGGCCCGCGCGCCGTTCTCCTGGGGCCGCACGTACGGCGTCTGCATCTCGTCCACGGACATCCCCCATTGGCCGAGCACCGAGGCGGCCCGGGTATCCGGGTACGCCTCACCGGGCCCGCCGCCGAACCAGCGCGCCGCGCCGTACGGGGCGGGCAGCCCGAACCGGACGCCCAGCCGGGGCAACGGCACCCGCCACTCGCCCTCCGGTATCACGGACACCGTCAGCCCCAGCCGCTCCCCGTCGGCCGTCCACCGGTACGCGGTACGCAGCCCCAGCCCGCCCCCGGCCGGCGCCACCCTGGTCCGTACGACCAAGGCGTCCTCGCCGGCCTCGACCGCGTCGACCCGGTGCCGCATCCGGTGCAGCCCCGACTCCCGCCACCGCAGCCCGTACTGCTCGTCCGGCTGCCACGCCGCCCCGTTGTCGTTGTCGGTGGGCGCCCGCCAGACATCCAGCCGGAGCCCCTCCAGCGGCACCGCCCCCAGCCGCACCGGAGCCCCGGTCACCGCGTCGAAGACCCCGGGCCCCAGGGTGATCAGCCCCTCGCCCCGCTCCGGCCGCGCACCCACCGCGGCGGCGGGAGGGACGGCCGCGCCCGCCTCGGCCTGCCCCCACGCCACCACATGCCCGCACTCGCCCCAGGAGGTGTCCCGGGCCAGCACCGCCCGTACGGTCCACACCCCGGCACCGTCCATCGGCAGCCGCACCTCGGCGGATGCGCCGGGCGCGAGCTCCGGCACCGCCAGCGTGCCCGATCCGACGGGCACCCCGTCCACCTCGTGCGACCACTCGAAGTCCAGGTGCGCCGACCCCGCGAAGTCGTACCCGTTGGTGATCCGGACCGAGCCCGGCCCCGTCAGGGGCTCGATCCGCACCGGTTCGACGACCTTCTTGTACTCGATCAGCCCGGGGGAGGGGGTGCGGTCGGGGAAGAGCAGCCCGTCACAGACGAAGTTCCCGTCGTGCAGCTCCTCGCCGAAGTCCCCGCCGTAGGCGAAGCCGTGCTCGGGGTGGGCGATGCCGTGATCGATCCACTCCCAGACGAACCCGCCCTGGCAGCGCGCGTACCGCTCGAACAGCCGCTGGTACTCGCCGAGTCCGCCCGGACCGTTCCCCATCGCATGTGCGTACTCGCACATCAGGAACGGCATCGCACGCCGTCGCGCGTCCGCCTCCGGATCGGCCAGCGGCTCCTCCGCCCGGCGGCCGATCAGCTCGACCTCGGCGTGCGTCGGGTACATCCGCGAGTACAGGTCGACGTCCCGGCAGGAGAGATCGCCCTCGTAGTGCACCAGCCGCTCCGGATCCCGCCCCCGGATCCACTCGGCCATCGCGCTCAGCCCGCGTCCCGTCCCGCACTCGTTGCCGAGCGACCAGATGATCACCGAGGCGTGGTTCTTGTCGCGCTCCACCATCCGCGCCGCCCGGTCGAGCAGCGCCGGGGTCCACCGCTCGTCGTCCACCGGGTTGCCGCGCCACTCCAGGCCGCCGAAGCCGTGCGTCTCCAGATCGCATTCGTCGATCACCCACAGCCCCAGCTCGTCACAGAGATCGAGGAAGGCGGGATGCGGTGGATAGTGGCTGGTCCGTACGGCGTTGATGTTGTGCTGCTTCATCAGCACCAGGTCACGCCGCATGGTCGCGGTGTCCACGGTCCGCCCGGTCTCCGGATGGAACTCGTGCCGGTTCACCCCGCGGAAGAGCACCCGCCGCCCGTTGACCCGGACGAGCCCGTCCTCGACCACGACGCTGCGGAACCCCACTCGCAGCCCGATCCGTTCGCCGGAGGTCACCAGCTCCCCGTCGTACAGCCGGGGCGTCTCGGCCGTCCACGGCTCGACGGCGACGGTCACCGTCTCACCCGCCGCGACATCGATCCCCAGCTCGGGCACCAGGACCCGGCCCTCGGCTCCCTCGCACTCCACCCGCAAGGTCCCGGACCCGTCGCGGTGGTCGTACCCGGCGTGCACGAAGAAGTCCCGGGGCGCGCCCGGCGGCCGCTCCAGCAGGGTCACGTCCCGGAAGATCCCGGGCAGCCACCACTGGTCCTGGTCCTCCAGATAGCTGCCCGACGACCACTGGTGCACCCGCACCGCCAGCACATTGCCCTCCGGCCGCAGCAGCCCGCCGACGGCGAACTCGTGCGGCAGCCGTGACCCCTTGAAGTCGCCCAGCTCCTGACCGTTGAGCCAGACACGGGCGCAGGACTCCACCCCGTCGAAACGGAGCAGCACCTCCCCGTCCCCCGACCACCCGGCGGGCAGGTCGAAGCTCCGCAGATGGTCGCCGGTCGGGTTCTCGGCCGGCACCCTCGGCGGATCCACGGGGAAGGGGTACACCACGTTCGTGTAGGCGGGCGCCCCACCGGTCCCCTGGAGCACCCAGTGCCCGGGAACCGCGACCGTCGCCCACCCCGAGGCGTCGAACCCCGGGCGCGCGAACGACTCGTCCCGGGTGGCGGCACCCGGCGAGAGCCGGAACCGCCACCGACCGTTCAGCGAAAGCCGTCCGGCGTCCGAGTCCGGGTACCAGGCGCGTGGCGCCGTCCCGCCGGAACCGGGGTTCATGTCCTCGTACCAGGGAAGGGCGGGCGCGTGTGTGCGGATCACAGGGACTCCTCGCTCGGGGCGCAACGCAAAGTGCCGATCAGGATATTTCCTGATCGGCACTTGCTCTGTGTCCGAGGGGGGACTTGAACCCCCACGCCCGATAAAGGGCACTAGCACCTCAAGCTAGCGCGTCTGCCATTCCGCCACCCGGACAAGGTGTCTGTCTCGCGGGCCCTGGCCCGTTCCGACGTGGAAAACAATAGCAAACATTCGGGGGTGCTCGATCACGCCCCGGACGGTGTGAAGGGTGCATGACGGGGGGTGGGTGCCCTTGGGTGTGCGGGCCAGGCGCGGGAGGATGAGGGGGAGCACCACAGCGACAGTGGAAGGAAGCAGCGTGAGCGAGACCAACACGGCCCGGACCGTCTCCGGCGAGGACGAGGTCGTGGACCTCTGTCGTGAGCTGATCCGGATCGACACCAGCAACTACGGGGACCATTCGGGACCGGGGGAGCGGGGCGCGGCCGAGTACGTCGCGGAGAAGCTCGCCGAGGTCGGACTGGAGCCGCAGATCTTCGAGTCCCACAAGGGCCGCGCCTCGACCGTGGCGCGGATCGAGGGCGAGGACCCGTCCAGGCCCGCCCTGCTCATCCACGGCCACACCGACGTGGTTCCGGCCAATGCGCACGACTGGACGCACCACCCGTTCTCGGGCGAGGTCGCGGACGGCTGCGTGTGGGGCCGCGGCGCGGTCGACATGAAGGACATGGACGCGATGACCCTCGCGGTCGTCCGCGACCGGATGCGCAGCGGCCGCAAGCCCCCGCGCGACATCGTGCTGGCCTTCCTCGCGGACGAGGAGGCGGGCGGTACGTACGGCGCGCGGTACCTCGTGGACAAGCACCCCGGCCTCTTCGAGGGGGTCACCGAGGCGATCGGCGAGGTCGGCGGCTTCTCCTTCACGGTGAACGAGAAGCTGCGGCTCTACCTCGTCGAGACGGCCGAGAAGGGCATGCACTGGATGCGGCTCACCGTGGACGGCACCGCCGGCCACGGCTCGATGACCAATGACGACAACGCGATCACCGAGCTCTGCGAGGCGGTCGGACGGCTCGGGCGGCACAAGTGGCCGGTCCGGGTGACCAAGACCGTACGGTCCTTCCTGGACGAGCTGTCCGACGCGCTCGGCACCCCGCTCGACCCGGAGGACATGGAGGCCACGCTCGCCAAGCTGGGCGGCATCGCCAAGATGATCGGCGCCACGCTCCGCAACTCGGCCGCCCCCACCATGCTGGGCGCCGGGTACAAGGTGAACGTCATCCCCGGCCAGGCCATCGCCCATGTCGACGGCCGGTTCCTGCCCGGCTTCGAGGACGAGTTCCTGGCCGACCTGGACCGGATCCTCGGCCCGCGCGTGAAGCGCGAGGACGTGCACGGCGACAAGGCGCTGGAGACCAGCTTCGACGGCTCGCTCGTCGACGCGATGCAGGTCGCCCTGAAGGCGGAGGACCCGATCGCCCGTGCGGTGCCATACATGCTCTCCGGTGGTACCGACGCCAAGTCCTTCGACGACCTGGGCATCCGCTGCTTCGGATTCGCCCCGCTGAAGCTGCCGCCGGAGCTCGACTTCGCGGGCATGTTCCACGGTGTGGACGAGCGTGTTCCGGTGGACGGTCTGAAGTTCGGCGCGCGGGTGCTCGACCGTTTCATCGACAACTGCTGACGCCTTGCCGGATTTCCGCCGACTTTCCGCACCAACAATCGCCAGCGTGTGCGTATTTGACCGGAACGAGTGAAAGGGGCAATACGCTCGTAGCCCGATTACCTCTTCCTCGTTACAAGTGATGCGGTCCGCGGCTGGGACCGCATTGCCAACTAGGAGGAATAATGATCAAGAAGGTCGTCGCTGCTGCGGCTGTCACCGGTGGTCTGGTGCTCGCGGGTGCGGGCATGGCCGTCGCGGACTCCGGTGCCCAGGGTGCCGCTGTCGGCAGCCCCGGTGTGATCTCGGGCAACAACATCCAGGTGCCCATCCACGTGCCGGTGAACCTGTGCGGCAACACGATCTCCGTGATCGGGCTGCTGAACCCCGCCTTCGGCAACACCTGCATCAACGCCTGACGTTGTGCGTCAACCCGTAAGGGTTTGAATCCGGTCGGCCCCGGAGTGCACGCCATGCACTCCGGGGCTGCTGGGTACTCCGCCCCCGCACGGTCAAGTCCGGGGGTTTTCCGGAAGGCAGAAGGCAGGAATCAACCTATGCGACAGGTCACGCGTAAAGGCCTGATCACCATGGCGGCCGCGGGCGGGGCGCTCGCGCTCAGCGGCGGTTACGCGCACGCGGACGCGGGAGCGTCCGGCGAGGCGGTGAATTCCCCGGGGGTGCTGTCAGGGAATTCGGTACAGATCCCGGTCCATGTACCGGTCAACGTGTGCGGCAATTCCGTGGACGTCGTGGCACTGCTCAACCCGGCGTTCGGGAACACCTGCGGAAACGGTTCCCAGGATGACTCCCCGGGCAAGCACGTCTCCGGCAGTCACGTCTCCGGCGACCTCACCCAGGCGAGCCGGCCCGGCAAGGGCAAGCACCGGGCCCCCATCGGCGGCGGGACGACGGCCCAGGGCGTCGCGACGGGCTCGCCGGGGGTGTTGTCCGGCAACAACATCCAGGTGCCCATCGACATCCCCGTGAACGTCTGTGGGAACAGCATCACCATCGGCGGTCTGCTCAACCCCACCTTCGGCAACGACTGCGAGAACGGCCCGGACGTCGTCACGCCGCCGCCGGTCACCCCGGTCACCGAGCACAAGCCCCCGGCGCCGGAGAAGCCGGCCGTGCCGAACGTGCCCGAGCCCCAGAACGTCCCGCAGCTCGCACACACCGGAGCGGGCGGGCTCGACCTGCTGATCCCGGCGAGCGCGGGTCTGCTGCTGGCGGGTGCGGGCACGGTGCTCTACCGCCGCGCCCGGATGTCCGCGTAGCGGACCGGGACGGCGACACCAGCACCACGAAGGGAGCGGGCCCGCGCATGCCGGGCCCGCTCCGACTCACCAGGTGGCCCGGAGCTGGCGGATGATCCGCCGCCGCAGGCGCACCCTTCGACTGCCGTCGCGACGCAGCGTCAGCCGGTCCAACTCCCAGTGACCGTACTCGGCGTGGTCGGTCAGCAGGCGGGCCGTTTCCTTCCGGGACACCCCGCGCGGCACGTACACATCGACAAATTCGTATTCCGGCATCGCATCTATTGTGCGGGCAGAGCCCGTGTACGGATAGCGTCTGCACTATGTCTGATGCTGCGCAGCCCACCGCTGCCGAGGTACGCGCCGCCGCCGAGGCGGTCAAAACCGCGCTCGACCACCACCTCGCGGCCGTCGAACGCCGGACCGGGGACGACGACGCGGCCGTCTATGACGCGTTCAACGCACTGGCCGCTGCCGCCGAGTTCTACGACGAGTTGCTCTACGACCGATACGACGAAGTCACCCCTTTCGAGATCCCGGGTGCGGAGGATGCGCTGCCGCCGTACACCGGCCCCGAGGAGCCGAACGCACTCAGTGTGCTGATCCGGCGCGACTACGCGGTGGTGGAGCCGCCGAGGCTGCTCGCACAGGCCCAGCGGATCGCCGACCTCGACCAGGACGAACGCGGCGGCAGCGCCGCGGTCGTCGGCTCCAGCGTCCACGCGGCGCTCGGGGTGCTCTTCGGGGAGTACGAACCCGACGAGATCGCTTCCCGGCACACGGAGTTCGGCCTGGAGGAGGGGGACTCCACGCTCTGGGTCACGGCCGCCGAGGAACTTCCCGAGGCGGGGGAGTGGCTCGGCGCACCCTTCGACGACGCGGATCCGCAACTGGTGGTGTGCCGCTTCGACGTCAGCGCCGTCTTCGACGAGGACGAACCGGACGAGGAACCGGCCCGCCTGGCGGCGGACAGCTCCTGATCCACCGGCCGGACGGGCTCGGCGTCGAGCCCGTCCGGTGCCGGCGTCACCGCCGGGGCCCGGTCAGTCGGCCGGGGTCTCCAGCAGGGTGCGCAGCCGCGTCGTGCGGTCCTGGGCCGGGGGCTGGGCGACCGCGCGCGGCAGCGCCTGATCCACCCCGTGCACCACGGACAGATGCCGCTCGCCGCGGCTGAAAGCGGTGTACACCCAGGAACGGCTCAGCCCCTGTGCCGCGTCGCCCGGCAGCACGACGACCACCGCGGGCCACCGCATCCCGGCCGCCTGATGGGCGCTGAGGGCCCAGCCATGGCGTACGGAGGACTCCACCCGGTCCTGGGGCACGACGACCTCCGTGCCCGCGCAGTCCAGATGCAGGCCCTCGGCGTCCGCCGAGACGACCACGGCGGGTTCGGCCCTGCCGGGCGCCGGGACATGGACGACGCGGTCGCCCGGGTCGAAGCCGCCGAACCGGCCGGGGCCGGGATTGAGCCGCTGTTTCAAAGCCGCGTTCAGCGCCCGGGTGCCCGCCGAGCCGCCGTGGCCGACGGTGATCACCTGAGTGTCCGACGACGGTACGCCGATGGCGCGCGGCACCGAGTCGGCCACCAGTTGCACGGTGCGGTGCACCGCTTCGCCCGCATCGCGCACGGGGACGATCACCACCTCCTTGCCGGGCGCCTCGACCTGGTTGAGCTCGCCGATGCCGATGCCGGAGACCAGCTCGCCGATCGGCCCCGCATCCGGGGTGCGGGAGACGATCTGCGGGCACGCGCGCGCCGCCAGCACATCCGCGAACACCCGCCCCGCACCGGCCGATCCCAGCACGCCCGGATCACCGCTGAGCACCAGTCGGGTGCCGTCGGCCAGGGACTCGACCAGGATGGCGGCGGTCTCCACGTCCAGCTGCGGGGCGTCCAGCACGACGAGCAGGTCGACGGCGATCGCCCCTTCCTCGTCGCGTCCCGGCCCCTGCTCGCCCGAGAGCAGACCGGCGAGGGTGACGGCCGTCTCCGGGTCGCCGGTCGCCCCGGCCAGCCGGCGCCTGCCGTCGGCGCTGTGCGTGGCACCCAGGGCGCGCAGTCCGAGGGCGCGGGCCGCGGTGATCAGGGCGGCGGGCTCGGCCCTGGCGGCCTCGCCCCCCGTGTGTGCCACGAGACCGTGGGCCGCGACCGCGCGGATCAGCTCGGCTGCGGAGGGAGAGCTCGCGGCCGAGGCAGCCTGCGTCCAGTCGGCGTCCTTCTCGCAGGCGTTGACCAGCCGGGCCAGCCCGTCGGCGAGGCTCTCCTCGGCGAGTGCGTAGCGGTCGAGGCCGAGCAGCACCTGCACCGGCTCCTGCCCGGCCCGCTCGGTGTCCGAGCCCTCGTCACCGCCCCCGTCGGATTCCGCGGGCGCCTCTGCCCCCTGGCCGTCGTGGTCCTGCTCGTCCTCCTGGCCGTCCTGGAAGACCAGGACGACTCCCTCGGCGACGGCGTGCTGCACGGCCGCCTCGGGATCGCTCACCGAACGTCCGGCCAGCGCGGCCCGTACCTCCGACGCGTCCAGCGCCGTGTGGCCCCGGAGCGCGGCCCGCTCCAGCAGCCAGCCGACCAGTGCGGCGGTCCGCCGCTCGTCGTCCGGACCGCACTCGGCACCGAGCAGGGCCCGCGCGAATCCGTCGGCCTGCTCGGGCGTGACTCCCGGCACGCCCAGCAGCCGCCAGGGGTCGGCGCGCAGGGCGTCGGCCGCCTGTGCCCCCAGGGCCTCGGCCGCCGGCCCCGCCAGCGCCGCCGGAGCCCCGCCCTCGGCCAGCACGGCGGCGGTCGCGGCGACGGCCTCCGGCGGGGCGCTCCGCGGTGCCCGTGCCGGTTCGGGGACGCGGGGGCGGGCCGGGGCGGGCCCGGGCGCGGTCCGGCGGGGGGCGGCGGGTGCGGGGGAGTCGAAGAACGAGGTGGCGGGCTGCTCGCCGCTCTCCACCGCGCGCACGGCCGCCAGCAGGTCGGCCGCCTTGCCGCTCAGCTTCCCCCCGGCGGCGATGGGGCCCTCCTTCTCGGCCTTGCGCTTCTCGATCCGCTCCCGCAGCTCACGCTGTGCGGCGAGCTCGGCCGCCGCCTCGGAGAGCGGCGCGACAGCGGGCTCGGCGCCCGCCTCCGCCCCGGCCCCGGAGCCCGCCCCGGCCCCGGCGCCGGAGTCCCCGGCCGCTTCGGCAGCGTCGTCCGCGGCTCTGCCCGATTCGCCGTCCGTCGCCGCGTCGTCCGCGACCTCGGCCGGCTCATCATCCGTCGCATCGCCCGCATCGCCCGGCCCGGTTTCCGTCGCCGTGTCGTGCGTGGTTTCGCCCGTTTCCCCGGCCGTCGTGTCGTCGGCCGTGTCGTGCGTCGCTTCAGCCCGTTCGCCGGTCCCGGGGGCGCCGTCGTCCGTCTCCGCCCCGTCCCCGGTGGACGGGGCGGGTACGGCGGCGGAGGGGGGCGCGACGACGTCGTCGTCGGCGGCCGGGGAGCCGGGGGTTTCCCCCCGGGGAAGCGCAGTCACAGCGTGCTCCAGTCCTGGTCGGGATAGCGGTGCACGGGCGCCGACACGTCGTCGAGCGCCTGGCAGATCTCGTCAGGAAGACTAAGCGCCTCCACTGACAATGCCTCCGTGAGCTGCTGCGCGTTGCGCGCGCCGACGATCGGGGCCACCACCCCGGGCCGGTCCCGGACCCAGGCGAGAGCCACCTGGAGCGGCGTCGTGGCCAGCCCGTCCGCCGCCGTCGCGACCGCGTCCACCACGCGGCTCGCGGCCTCGTCGAGATACGGCTCGACGAACGGAGCGAGCAGCTCCGAGGCGCCGCGCGAGTCCGCCGGAGTGCCCGACCGGTACTTCCCCGTGAGGACGCCGCGGCCCAGTGGGGAGGAGGGCAGCAGCCCGACGCCGAGATCGAGGGCGGCGGGCAGTACCTCGCGCTCCACTCCCCGCTGCAACAGGGAGTACTCCATCTGGGTGCTCGCCAGCCGGGTGCGCCCCCCGGGCGCGGCGAGCTGCCAGGTCGCCGCCTTGGCCAGCTGCCAGCCGCAGAAGTTCGACACCCCCGCGTACCGGGCGCGTCCGCTGGACACCGCCAGATCCAGTGCCTGGAGGGTCTCCTCCAGCGGGGTCACCGGGTCGAAGGCATGGATCTGCCACAGATCCACATGGTCCGTGCCGAGCCGTTCCAGGGAGTCGTCCAGCGCCGCCAGCAGATGCCCGCGCGATCCGTCGAACCGGCGGTACGGATCGGCCACGCTGCCGGCTTTCGTCGCGATGACCAGATCGCGCCGTGGCACCAGGCCGTCGAGGAGCTGGCCGAGAAGATATTCGGCCTCCCCACCGCCGTACACATCGGCCGTGTCGACCAGCGTGCCGCCCGCCTCCCAGAAGGCTTTCAGCTGTTCGGCAGCGTCGTGCTCATCGGTGTCCCGGCCCCAGGTGAGGGTGCCGAGCCCGATCCGGGACACTCGAAGGCCGGTGCGGCCGAGATGCCTCTGCTCCATGGGCGCTGAGATTACTGGCCAGAACCCCACTCGGCGGAAGCCTGTGGACAACCCGGCGTCAAGTCGCCCCTGCCGGATCACGCCGCCGCGCGCTAGAGTCCGGAGCTCAGGGACGTTACTGATCAGTAAGGGGAGCGGCTATGCGGCTCGGCATCAATCTCGGTTACTGGGGTGCGGGAATGGACGGCGACAATCTCGCCGTCGCCCAGGAGGCCGACCGGCTCGGATACGACGTCTGCTGGGCGGCCGAGGCGTACGGCTCCGACGCACCGACCGTGCTCTCCTGGGTCGCCGCCCGGACCGAGTCCATCGACGTCGGCTCCGCGATCATGCAGATCCCGGCCCGCCAGCCGGCCATGACGGCGATGACCGCCGCCACCCTCGACTCGCTCTCCGGCGGCCGGTTCAGGCTCGGCCTCGGCGTGTCGGGGCCGCAGGTCTCCGAGGGCTGGTACGGAGTCAAATTCGACAAGCCGCTGGCCCGCACCCGGGAGTACGTCGAGATCGTCCGCCGGGCCATGTCCCGCGAACGGCTCTCGTACGAGGGCGAGCACTGGACGCTGCCGCTGCCGGACGGTCCGGGCAAGCCCATCAAGCTGACCGTCCACCCGCAGCGCGAGCACATCCCGCTCTACATCGCCGCGATCGGCCCGAAGAACCTGGAGCAGACCGGCGAGATCGCCGACGGCGCGCTGCTGATCTTCCCCTCCGCCGAGCACCTTGAGGACACCGCGGTGAAGTACCTGCGGGCGGGCCGGGAGAAGGCGGGCCTCACCATGGAGGGCTTCGACGTCTGCCCGACCCTGCCGCTCGCCGTCGGCGACGACGTCAACGGCCTCGCGGACATGTTCCGTCCGTACACCGCCCTGTACGTGGGCGGCATGGGCAGCCGGAAGCAGAACTTCTACAATCAGCTCGCGCAGCGCATGGGCTACGAGAAGGAAGCCGCCGAGATCCAGGACAAGTACCTGTCCGGCGACAAGAGCGGCGCCGCCGCCGCCGTACCGCACCAGCTGATCGACCAGACCACGCTGCTCGGCCCGGTCGAGCGGATCGCCGAGCGGATGCAGGCCTACGCCGCGGCGGGTGTCACGACACTGACCCTCGCCCCGGCCGGGTTCACGCTCGACGAGCGGCTCACGGCCCTGCGCGCCGGTACGGACGCGCTGGAGCGCTCCGGGCTCGCCTAGGGCCTCTCGTTCGGATCACGCCGGGCTCGCGTGCCCCGGTGCCGCACCTCGCCGCGTCGTCGTCGGTCGCCGACGCTCTTTCCCCGAGCTCCCGGCTCCGCTCGGCCGGGGGAGATCCCATCCGGCTCCCTCCTGCGCCTTGCGATGCACGACACCGGACCCCGCTCCCTGATCCGGCCCGATCCGAACGAAAGACCCTGGACCCTGTCGGAGCAGGGCAGCACTACGGCCGTGGTGGGGGCTCGGGGCCTCCCCGCCACGGCCGTTATGCATATCAACGCGCGCACGGTCGGGCGGTTACGCCTGCCCGCGCCCCATCCGGCGTAGCCGGGGCTCGTTCCTGTTGCCCGTCCGGGTGTGCCGCACTTGACTGTCGCTCGGTGGACGCGGCACGGAGGTGGCAGTCATGCTCTCGGCAAGGAACCTGTTCCAGGAGATTCTCGACGACGACGAGTCGTTCCGGCTGTTCTGTTCCATCGCGGCCGGCGGCGAGTCCCAGGGCGGCTGGGAGAACGGCCGGATCGCGGCCCTGGTGCCCGAGAGCCAGCGCGCCCTGGCGCCCAAGATCGCCCGGCACGGTGCCGACGAGGACAAGCACGGCCGGATCTTCAACGCGCTGCTGAAGAAGCGCGGGCTCCAGCCGGCGGAGGTCCCGCACGAGACCGACTACACGATGCTGCTGGAGAAGCACGGCATCGGCCTCGCCCATGAACAACTGCGGGGCGAGGAACGGCTCTCCGAGCGCGACATCATCACCTACCTCGCCCACAGCCGGGTCACCGAGCAGCGCGCCTCGGAGCAGATGGCCCTGCTCCGCAAATACTTCGCCGACCACCCCGACCTCGGCCGCGCCGTGAAGATGATCTCCAACGACGAGGACAACCACCTGGCGTACTGCCACGAGGAACTGCTCCGCCTGGCCCGGGCCGGACACGGCCGCACCATCCAGCGCACCCTGCGCGAGTGCGCGCTCGCCGAGATCCGGGTGTACCGCGACGTCAGCCTCGCCGTGATGGACCACATGGGCCGCATCCTGGGCTGGCCCCGGGTCAGGGCGGCGGTGCTGGCCGCCGGGATCCACGCCGTCTACGCCTACGAACGGCTCGTGGGCTGGCGGCGGATGGTGAGCCTGGAACAGCCCGAGCGGCGCGACGCGCTGGGCGGGCCGGCGGCGCCGGAGCCCGGTTTCGCCTGAGCCGGGTACGGACCGGGCGCGGTGACCGCCCGTCCGTCAGAGCCAGCCGCGTCGCTTGAACTGCCGGTACAGGGCGAAGACCGCGGCGCCCATCAGCATGATCAGCACCGGATAGGCCCACAGCCAGTGGAGCTCCGGCATGTGCTCGAAGTTCATGCCGTAGATGCCCGCCACCATGGTCGGCACGGCGGCCATCGCCGCCCAGGCCGAGATCTTGCGCATGTCGTCGTTCTGCCGCACGCCCACCTGGGCCAGATGGGCCGAGAGGATGTCGGAGAGCAGCCGGTCCAGCCCCTCCACGTACTCGTTGGCGCGCGTCAGGTGGTCACTGACGTCGCGGAAGAACGGCTGCGAGTGTTCGTGGACGAACGGCACGTCCGCGCCCGCCAGCCGGGCCATGGGGGCGCTCAGCGGCCCGGTGGCCCGGCGGAACTCCAGGATCTGCCGCTTGAAGGTGTAGATGCGGGCCGCGGTGCTCCTGGTGTCGGCGCCGCCGACCGGCGCGAACACCTCGGTCTCCAACTCCTCCAGGTCGACCTGGAGCTCGCCCGCGACCTCTATGTAGTGGTCGACGACGGCGTCGCTGATCGCGTACAGCACCGCGGTCGGCCCGTGCTTGAGCACCTCCGGCTCGGCCTCCAGCCGGCGGCGTACCGCGGCGAGCGGCGCGCCCTCCCCGTGCCGGACCGTCACGACGAACGAATCGCCGATGAAAGCCATGAGTTCGTCGGTGGTGACCGTGTCGCTGCTCTGCTCGTACACCACCGGCTTGATGACCGCGAAGAGCGAGTCGTCGTACACCTCCAGCTTGGGCCGCTGGTGGGCGCTCAGGGCGTCCTCCACGGCCAGCGGATGCAGCCCGAACTCGCTGCTGACGAGGTCGAACTCCTTCTTTGTCGGCTCGTGCAGCCCGATCCAGAGAAACGCGTCCCCGGTGGCCCGTGCCTCGTCGAGGGCATCGGAGAAGTCGGCGGGGCCGTCGGTGCGACGCCCGTCGCGGTAGATGGCACAGTCCACGATCACGGCGCGCATTCTTCCCTGCCGCGCTCCTTGGCGCACCCCATCCGTGTCGGCGGCCTACGCTGGCCCGTATGCCCACCCTGATCCTCGTACGCCACGGACGCTCCACCGCCAACACCGCCGGGGTGCTGGCGGGCCGCACCCCCGGGGTCGCGCTCGACGAGCGCGGCGCCGAGCAGGCCGCCGCCCTGCCCGGACGGCTCGCCGGGCTGCCGCTGGCCGCCGCCGTCAGCAGCCCGCTCCAGCGCTGCCGGGAGACCCTGCGGCCGCTGCTCGCCGCCCGGCCGGAGCTGGAACTGCACACCGAGGACCGGATCAGCGAGTGCGACTACGGCGACTGGTCGGGGCGCAAGCTCGCGGAACTCGCCGATGAACCGCTGATGGGTGTCGTGCAGCAGCATCCTTCGGCCGCGGCGTTCCCCGGCGGCGAGTCGATGCGCGGCATGCAGGCGCGCGCGGTCGACGCGGTACGGGACTGGAACGCCCGCGTCGAGGCCGCGCACGGCGACGACGCCGTCTACGTGATGTGCTCCCACGGCGACATCATCAAGGCCCTGGTCGCCGACGCGCTCGGCATGCATCTCGACCTCTTCCAGCGGATCCACGCCGACCCGTGTTCGGTCACCGCGATCCGCTACACCAGGCTGCGGCCCTTCCTGCTGCGCCTCGGCGACACCGGGGACCTGGCCTCGCTGGCGCCGGGCGAGCACCCGCGCCCGGCGGCGGACTCGGACTCGGACGCGGCGGTCGGGGGCGGCGCTGGGGCGCCGTGATCGCTTCGCGCAGTAGGGTGGACGCTCCGTAGGCCCCGGGGCCCGTCCGGCGGATCAGAGGTCGGACAGGCCCCGGCCCCGGGGAACGCGTCCCGGGCCCCGGCCGCCCCTCATCCACCGTCGAATTCAAGGGAGACAGGACGTGTCCCGTCAGGTGTTCCTCTACGACCCCCCGGACCGTTTCGTGGCCGGTACGGTCGGGTTGCCTGGACGCCGTACGTTCTTCCTGCAGGCATCCTCAGGCGGACGTGTCACCAGTGTGGCCCTGGAGAAGACCCAGGTCGCCGCGCTCGCCGAGCGGATCGACGAGCTGCTCGACGAGGTGGTGCGGCGGACCGGCGGGAACTCCCCGGTGCCCGCCGTGGCACCGATGGACGTCACCGACACCGCGCCCCTGGACGCCCCCGTCGAGGAGGAGTTCCGGGTCGGCACGATGGCGCTCGCCTGGGACGGCGAGGAACAGCGCATGATCGTCGAGGCGCAGGCGCTCGTCGAGCTGGACGTGGAATCCGACGAGGATCTCGCCGAGGCCGAGGAACGGCTGCTCCAGGACGAGGAGAACGGCCCGCCGATGCTCCGGGTCCGCCTCAGCGGCGCGCAGGCCAGGGCCTTCGCCAAGCGCGCCCTGGACGTGGTGAACGCCGGCCGTCCGCCGTGCCCGCTGTGCAGCCTGCCGCTCGACCCGGAAGGACACGTATGCCCGCGCCAGAACGGATACCGTCGCGGAGCCTGACCGGCGCCGAGCTGGTCGATCTGCTCACCGAGGGCGAGCTCACCGTCCTCGGTCAGATCCGTGGCGCGTCCAACGCGGTGCTCTACTGCACCGTCGCGCGCGACGGCGAGGAGGCGGCCTGCGTCTACAAGCCGGTGGCCGGCGAACAGCCGCTGTGGGACTTCCCGGACGGCACGCTCGCCGGGCGCGAGGTGGCCGCGTACGAGATATCCGAGGTGACCGGCTGGGGCCTGGTGCCGCCCACCGTGCTGCGGGACGGCCCGTACGGCGAGGGCATGTGCCAGCTGTGGATCGACGCGGTCCCCCATGACGACGCGGACGGCGAGGACGACGAGGCGGGGGAGCCGCCGCTGCTCGCGCTCGTCGAGGACGAGGAACCCGGCGAGGGCTGGAAGGCCGTCGCCCACGCCGAGGTCGGCGGGGGCAGGACGGCCCTGCTGGTCCACGCGGACGACGCCCGCCTGCGGCGGCTGGCCGTCCTCGACGCCGTGATCAACAACGGCGACCGCAAGGGCGGCCATCTGCTGCCCGCCCCCGGCGGGCGGCTCTACGGCATCGACCACGGTGTGACATTCAACGCCGACGACAAGCTGCGCACGCTGCTCTGGGGCTGGGCGGGGGAGCCGCTGACGGCCGAGGCCGTCGAGGTCGTCGAACGGCTGGCGGCACAACTCGCGCCGGGCACCCCGCTCGTCACCCGGCTGGGTGAGCTGATCACCGAGGTCGAGATCGAGGCGTTGCGGGGCCGTGTGGCGGGGCTGAGGGCGACCGGCAGGCACCCGGAGCCGAGCGGTGAGTGGCCCTCGATCCCCTGGCCCCCGGTCTGAGCGGAGCAGGCGAGACACCGGTCCGCGGGGACGCGGACCGGGGTGGCGGGCCGCGTCCCGAAGCAGATGGAGCCGCCCGGCGCAAGAGCGCCTCTTCGGTCAAGATCCGGCATCCGGTTCGTATCCGGAACATGCATCCGGTTACGCTCGTGGCATGCATGCCTGGCCCGCTTCTGAGGTCCCCGCCCTGCCTGGCAAGGGCCGCGACCTTCGGATCCACGACACCGCGACCGGCGGACGGATCACCCTTGACCCCGGTCCCGTCGCCCGCATCTACGTCTGCGGCATCACGCCGTACGACGCGACCCACATGGGTCATGCGGCGACCTACAACGCGTTCGACCTCGTTCAGCGCGTGTGGCTCGACACCAAGCGGCAGGTTCACTATGTCCAGAACGTGACCGACGTGGACGACCCGCTCCTGGAGCGGGCCGTGCGCGACGGCCAGGACTGGACCGAGCTCGCCGAGCGCGAGACGGCCCTGTTCCGCGAGGACATGACTGCCCTGCGCATGCTTCCGCCGAAGCACTACATCGGTGCCGTGGAGGCGATACCCGGCATCGTCCCGCTGGTGGAACGGCTCCGCGACGCCGGCGCCGCCTACGAACTCGACGGCGACGTGTACTTCTCCGTCGAGACCGACCCGCACTTCGGCGAGGTCTCCAACCTCGACGCCGAGGCGATGCGGCTGCTCTCCGCCGAGCGCGGCGGCGACCCGGAGCGCCCCGGCAAGAAGAACCCGCTCGACCCGATGCTCTGGATGGCGGCCCGCGAGGGCGAGCCGAGCTGGGACGGTGCCTCGCTCGGCCCCGGCCGGCCCGGCTGGCACATCGAGTGCGTCGCCATCGCCCTCGACCACCTCGGCATGGGCTTCGACGTCCAGGGCGGCGGGTCCGACCTCGCCTTCCCGCACCACGAGATGGGCGCCTCGCACGCCCAGGTGCTGACCGGTGAACACCCCTTCGCCCAGGCCTATGTGCACGCCGGAATGGTCGGCCTGGACGGCGAGAAGATGTCCAAGTCCAGGGGCAACCTGGTCTTCGTCTCGCAGCTGCGCCGCGACGGCGTGGACCCGGCGGCGATCCGGCTGGCGCTGCTGTCGCACCACTACCGGTCCGACTGGGAGTGGACGGACCAGGTGCTCGCCGACGCGGTGGAGCGGCTCGCCCGGTGGCGGGCCGCGGTCTCCCGGCCCGACGGACTGCCCGCCGAGGCACTGGTCGAGGAGGTCCGCGAGGCCCTCGCCGACGACCTGGACGCGCCGGCCGCGCTGGCCGCCGTGGACCGCTGGGCCGAGCGGCAGAACGCCGAGGGCGGTACGGACGAGGGCGCGCCCGGCCTCGTGTCGCGCACCGTCGACGCACTGCTGGGCGTCGCCCTGTAGTACCGAACCGGTAGCACCGCACCGGACGACAACTCGCTGATCCGCACCGGACGTTACCGGTGAACCGGCCTTGGACTTCTCGACGAAGTTCAGGGCCGGTTCCGTTTTGTCCATGGTCAAGTGCTCGGTGTTGCGCTAAAAGCGCTCTATGCAATCATCAACGCGCATCAGAACGGCGGCAGTTGCAGCCTTGCTGGGGCTGCTCGCCGTCCTCTCGGGCCCCGGCGCGGCCCAGGCCGGCGCCGCCGAGCCGGACACCACGGTCGGCGACCTCACCGGATTCTCGGCCGACGGATCCGTCTACCACCTGAAGGCCGGCGCCGCCGAGGCCAGGGTCAGCTTCGTCTCCGACGAGACCTTCCGCATCGAACTCGCCCCGGACGGCACGTTCTCCGACCCGACGGGCGACGACATCGTGCTGCCGCAGGGCACCGCGCCGCACACCCGGTGGAAGGAGCGGGGCGACCGCTACGAACTCTCCACCTCCGACGTCACCCTGCGCGCCTACAAGTCGCCCCTGCGGTTCGCCCTGTACCGGGCGGACGGCAGCCAGGTCTGGTCCGAGGCCAAGGGGCTGAGCTGGAACGGCGAGAAGACCACCCAGACGCTGGCCCGCGGCGCGGACGAGCAGTTCTACGGCGCCGGCATGCAGAACGGCCGGGGCAACACCTCGCACCGCGACAAGACCGTCGAGGTCGGCGTCGACTACAACTGGGACGACGGCGGCCACCCCAACTCGGTGCCGTTCTACCTCTCCTCGGCCGGTTACGGCGTCTTCCGCAACACCTACGCGCCGAACACCTACGCCTTCACCGACCCGGTGACCACCAGCGCGAAGGAGCAGCGCTTCGACGCCTACTACTTCGCGGGCGACAGCGCCAAGGACGTCATCGGGCAGTACACGAAGCTCACCGGCAAGCCGTTCCTGCCGCCCGTGTACGGGATGGAGATCGGCGACGCCGACTGCTACCTCCACAACGCCAACCGGGGTGAGCGCCACACCCTGGACGCCCTGAAGGTCGCCGACGGCTACGTCGAGAACGACATGCCGAACGGCTGGATGCTCGTCAACGACGGCTACGGCTGTGGCCACGAGGACCTCGCCGAGACCGCCGAGGGCCTTCAGGACCGGGACATGCAGCTCGGCCTGTGGACCCAGGACGGCATCGACAAGATCGCCGAGCAGGTGAAGGCCGGCCAGCGGGTCGCCAAGCTGGACGTCGCCTGGATCGGCGCCGGTTACAAGTTCGCCCTGGACGGCTGCAAGGGTGCGTACCAGGGCATCGAGGACAACAGCGACGCCCGTGGCTTCACCTACGCCCCCGAGAGCTGGTCGGGTGCCCAGCGCTGCGGAGTGCAGTGGTCCGGCGACCAGTACGGCACCTGGGACTACATCCGCTGGCAGATCCCGACCTACGCGGGCGCCACGATGTCCGGACTCGCCTACACCACCGGCGACGTGGACGGCATCTTCGGCGGCAGCGCCAAGACCTACACCCGTGACCTCCAGTGGAAGATGTTCCTGGGGACCACGATGACGATGGACGGCTGGGCGGCGAGCGACAAGCAGCCCTTCCGGTACGGGGAGCCGTACACCACCATCAACCGCGAATACCTCAAGCTCAAGGAGTCGCTGCTGCCCTACCAGTACTCCTACGCGCACGAGGCGACGAAGACCGGCGTGGGCATGGTCCGCCCGCTCGTGCTCGAATACCCGGACGACCCGAAGGCCGCGACGGACGCGGCGAAGTACGAATTCATGTCCGGCGAGGACTTCCTCGTCGCTCCGGTCTACCAGGACAGCACCGAGCGGGACGGCATCTACCTGCCGAAGGGCACCTGGACCGACTACTGGAGCGGCCGCACCTACCAGGGGCCGGTCACCATCGACGACTACAGCGCCCCGCTCGACACCCTGCCGCTGTTCGTCAAGGGCGGTGCCAGTGTGCCGATGTGGCCGGGCATCCGCTCGTACAAGGACCGCACCGCCGGCGCCCCGCTCGCCTGGGACATCTACCCGCAGGGCAAGTCGTCCTTCACGCTGTACGAGGACGACGGCGTCACCCGGCAGCACCGCGACGGCAGGTACGCCACCCAGCGGGCCGACGTGGCCGCGCCGGTCCGGGGCGCGGGCGACGTGACCGTGCGGATCGGCGAGAGCAGGGGGAAGTTCACCGGCAAGCAGAGCAGCCGCCCGTACGAGTTCAGCGTGCACACCGGCTCCGCCCCGAGCGCGGTCGAGCTCGGCGGGAAGCTGCCCCGGCTGGGCTCCGCCGCCGCGTACCAGGCCGCGAAGCAGGGCTGGTGGTACGACCGGGACGACCGGGGCGGTGTCGTGAAGATCAAGACCGCGCCGCTCTCCACCGCCAAGGCGTTCTCCGTGAAGCTGAAGCACACCAGCGCGGTCGGCGGGCGGACCGCCGCGGCGAACGCCTTGCTCTCCGCGCCGGCCGGGCAGGAGGTCGGCGCCGGGGCCGAGGGCACCGTCACCGTCGACGTCACCGCGGGCCGGGCCGATGTGACGGACGCCGAGATCGGCCTGGACGTCCCCGAGGGCTGGCAGGTCGCACGGCCCGCGAAGGTGGACCGGATACCGGCGGGCGCCACCCGGCGGGTCGAGGTCTCCGTCACCCCCGCGAAGGACGCCACGGCGGGCGAGGCACGGATCACCGCGCTCGTCCGCTACCGGTCGGCCGGTGAATCCCGCACCGCCACCCAGCGGTTCGCCGCCGGAGTGATGCCGCCGCCGCCCTCCGGCGAGGCCTGGGCGAGCGATCTGGTGTGGCTGAAGTCCACCAACGGCTACGGACCGGCCGAACGCGACCGCAGCAACGGCGAGTCGGGCGCCGCCGACGGCAAGCCGCTGACCCTCGCCGGCAAGACGTACGAGAAGGGGATCGGCACCCACGCCGACTCCGACATCGAGGTCTACCTCGGCGGGCGCTGCACCGCGTTCACCGCTGACGCGGGCATCGACGACGAGATCAACGGCTACGGCGAAGTGGCCTTCTCCGTCGAGGCGGACGGCAAGGTGCTGTGGACCTCCCCGAAGGTGACCGGGGCCTCGGCGACCGTACCGGTCGATGTGAAGCTCGACGGTGCGCGCCATGTGCACCTGAAGGTCACGGACACCAACGGCTCCAAGACCGGTGACCACGGGGACTGGGCCGCGGCCCGGTTCACCTGTTCCTGAATGACCCGGACAGCACGGGAGCGGCGGGGGGGGACGTACCCCCCCCCCCCGCCCCCCCGGCCCGCCCCCCACCCGGGGGTGCACCCAACAAAAC
>NZ_JBHXTM010000040.1:0-24867 GCF_042677325.1 Streptomyces sp. NPDC127117 | reverse complement strand
CCTATTGCCCCGCCACCGACCGGGGCCCGGGGGGGTACATCCCCCTCGCCGCCGCTCCACCGGTCCCGTCACTCCTCCGGGGAGTCCTCCGACGAATCCCGGGGCCCGTCCTCGTCACCGCCGTCGTCACCCTCCCGGTCGGCCGGAGGCTGCCGTCCGGGGCCGCCCGATGGCGGCGCGCCGGGCCCCGGATCGCCCCCGCTCTCGGGGCGGACCGGCTTCGGCGGCCGGGTGCGGCCGCTGGAGGTGTCGCGCAGGTACGAGGCATCGCCGCTCTCCGTCGCGTGCCCGCCCGGCGCCTGGCCCGGACCTGTGTCCCTGCGGCGCAGATAGCGCTCGAACTCCCGGGCGATGGCCTCGCCGCTCGCCTCGGGCAGCTCGGCGGTGTCCCGGGCCTCCTCCAGCGTCTGCACGTACTCGGCCACTTCGCTGTCCTCGGCGGCCAGTTGGTCGACGCCGAGCTGCCAGGCACGCGCGTCCTCGGGCAGTTCGCCCAGCGGGATGCGCAGACCGATGAGGTCCTCCAGGCGGTTCAGCAGCGCGAGCGTGGCCTTCGGGTTGGGCGGCTGCGACACATAGTGCGGCACCGCCGCCCACAGGCTCACCGCCGGCACGCCCGCGTGCGTGCAGGCCTCCTGGAGGATGCCGACGATGCCCGTCGGCCCCTCGTACTTGGTCTCCTCCAGGTCCATGGTCCGCGCCAGGTCCGGGTCGGAGGTGACCCCGCTGACCGGTACCGGCCGGGTGTGCGGGGTGTCGCCGAGCAGGGCGCCCAGGATCACCACCATCTCCACCCCCAGCTCATGGGCGAAACCCAGGATCTCGTTGCAGAACGAGCGCCAGCGCATGGATGGTTCGATACCACGGACCAGGACGAGATCGCGGGGCTTGTCCCCGCCGACGCGGACCACGGAGAGCCGGGTGGTCGGCCAGGTGATCTTGCGTACCCCGCCGTCCAGCCACAGCGTCGGCCGGTTGACCTGGAAGTCGTAGTAGTCCTCGGCGTCCAGCGCCGCGAACACCTCGCCCTTCCACTCCCGGTCCAGGTGCGCCACCGCCGTGGAGGCGGCGTCCCCTGCGTCGTTCCATCCCTCGAACGCGGCCACCATGACCGGGTCGATCAGCTCGGGAACCCCCTCGAGCTCGATCACCCAGGCCTCCTTCCGAAGTTCCCTTGTGTACCCATCAACCTTACGGCTTCCGGCCACTCCAGCCGCAGCCTCCGTACACAGCCGGGCGAACCCGGCCCGCGTGGGCGTATCACCGGTCGAATCGGGGCATCAGACCCTGGATACATCCGAGCTGTGATGAGTAGATTTCGTTCGGGCGCTGGACGTTGGGGTCTTCGTGGCGCTATACATCGGATGACCAGAACAGAGGTCCGATGTTATTCCCCTGGGGGCGCACATGAGTCAGACCGTCACGGATTTCGAGGTTCACGACATCCGTTTTCCGACCTCGGAACAACTGGACGGCTCGGACGCCATGAACCCCGATCCCGACTACTCGGCTGCCTACGTCGTACTGCGCACCGATGTCCAGGCCCGCACGGACGGACCGGACAGCGGCAGTGGCGGCATCGAGGGACATGGCTTCTGTTTCACCATCGGGCGCGGCAACGAGGTGATGGCCGCCGCCATCGACACGCTGCGCCCCTATCTGGTGGGGCGCCCGGTGCCCCGCACCGCGGCCGATCTCGCCGCACTGCACCGCGAGCTCACCCACGACTCGCAACTGCGCTGGCTCGGCCCGGAGAAGGGCGTGATGCACATGGCGGCCGGCGCGGTCGTCAACGCCGCCTGGGACCTGGCGGCCAAGCTCGCGGGCAGACCGGTCTGGGAGTTCCTCGCCGGGATGTCCCCCGAGGAGCTGGTCTCCCTCGTCGACTTCCGCTACCTCACCGACGCCCTCACCCCCGAGGAGGCCCTGGAGATCCTGCGGGCCGCCGAACCGGGCCGGGCCGAGCGCGCCGAGCGGCTGCGCGCCGAGGGATACCCCGCGTACACCACCTCGCCCGGCTGGCTGGGCTACAGCGACGACAAGCTGGTCGGGCTCGCCAAGGAGGCCGTCGCCGACGGCTTCACCCAGATCAAGCTGAAGGTCGGCGGCAGCCTGAGCGACGACGTCCGCAGACTCGCCCTGGCCCGCGAGGCCGTCGGGCCGGACATCCGGATCGCCGTCGACGCCAACCAGCGCTGGGACGTCTCGGACGCGGTCGAGTGGATGACCGCGCTCGCGCCGTACGACCCGCACTGGATCGAGGAGCCGACCAGCCCCGACGACATCCTCGGCCACGCCGCCGTCCGGGCCGGTCAGCCGGTCAAGGTCGCCACCGGCGAACACGTCGCCAACCGGGTCGTGTTCAAGCAGCTGCTCCAGGCCGGGGCCGTCGACTTCGTCCAGATCGACGCGGCCCGGGTCGCCGGCGTCAACGAGAACCTGGCGATCCTGCTGCTCGCCGCCAAGTACGGAGTACCGGTCTGCCCGCACGCGGGCGGGGTCGGACTCTGCGAGCTGGTGCAGCACCTGTCGATGTTCGACTATGTGGCGGTCTCCGGCAGTTGGGACAACCGCGTGATCGAGTACGTCGACCATCTCCACGAACACTTCGCCGATCCCACCGTGATCGAGTCGGGCCGCTACACCGCGCCGGGCTCCCCGGGCTTCTCCGCCCGGATGCTCCCCGAGTCGATCGCCGCACACCGCTACCCGGAGGGCGCCGTATGGCAGTCCCGCCGCACTACCGAGGAGGCCGGCCGATGACCGGAACGAGCGACTTCGACGGAATGGGAGCCCTGGTCACCGGCGGCGCCTCCGGCATCGGGGCCGCCGTCGCGACCATGCTGCTGGCGCGCGGCGCCCGGGTGGCCGTACTGGACCGGGAGACCGCGGGCGCCCCCGAGGGCGTCCTCGCCGTCGAGGCCGACGTCACCGACGACGACGCGGTGCGCGAGGCGGTCGACCGGGCCGCCGCCGAACTGGGCGCACTGCACACCGTCGTCTCCAACGCCGGCATCGGATCCATCGGCACCGTCGAGGACAACGCCGACGAGGAGTGGACCAGGGTCCTGGACATCAACGTCCTCGGCATGGTCCGCACCGCCCGGCACGCCCTGCCTCACCTGCGGCGCGCCGCGGCCGACCGCCCCGGCGCCGTGTCGATCACCCAGACCTGCTCCATCGCGGCGACCGCCGGGCTGCCGCAGCGCGCCCTGTACAGCGCGAGCAAGGGCGCGGTGCTCTCGCTGACGCTGGCGATGGCCGCCGACCACGTCCGCGAGGGCATCCGGGTCAACTGCGTCAACCCCGGCACCGCGGACACCCCGTGGGTCGGCCGGCTCCTCGGCCAGGCCGACGACCCGGCCGCCGAGCGGGCCGCGCTCAACGCCCGCCAGCCGCTGGGGCGGCTGGTGTCGGCCGACGAGGTGGCCGCCGCGATCGTCTACCTCGCGAGCCCCGCCGCCGCCTCGGTCACCGGCACGGCGCTGGCCGTCGACGGCGGCATGCAGGGGCTGCGCCTGCGCCCCGCCGAGAGCTGACCGGGGGAGCGGCCCGAGCCGCGCCATGGGCCGCACCCCCGCGCACCATGCACCTCCGCTTTGCCGACAGAGCTCCGAGCCGGTACTCACCAAGGACGGGACACCAATGAGAGTGCGTACGACGAGTGCGGCGGCCTGCGCCGTACTGCTGGCAGTCACTGCCCTCGCGGGCTGCAACCGCGAATCCACCGCCGACGGCGCGGGCGGCGGGAAGGTCGGGATCGACCTGCCGCGCAGCGACAGCGACTTCTGGAACTCGTACCAGAACTACGTGGAGAAGGGCGTCAAGGCTGGCGAGGTCGAGGCGCTGCCGCTGACCAACTCGCAGAACGACATCGGCAAGCTGGTCGCCAACGTGCAGACCTTCACCGACCAGGGTGCCAAGGCCGTCGTGATGGCGCCGCAGGACACCGGGGCGATCGCCGAGTCGCTCAACACGCTGAACGAGAAGAAGATCCCGGTCGTCAGCGTCGACACCCGCCCCGACAAGGGGAACATCTACATGGTGGTGCGCGCCGACAACAAGGCGTACGGAACCAACGCCTGCAAGTACCTCGGCGAGCAGCTCAAGGGCAAGGGCAAGGTCGTCGAGTTCCAGGGCGACCTCTCCTCGATCAACGGCCGCGACCGGTCCGAGGCGTTCAAGGCCTGCATGGACAAGGACTTCCCCGGCATCAAGGTCTTCGAGCTGGCCACCGACTGGAAGGGCGACGTCGCCTCCGCCAAGCTCCAGGCCACCCTGGCCGCCAACCCCGACATCAACGGCATCTACATGCAGGCCGGCGGTGTCTTCCTGCAGCCCACCCTCGCCCTCCTGGAGCAGAAGAAGCTGCTGAAGCCGGCCGGCACGCCGGGGCACATCACGATCATCTCCAACGACGGCATCCCCGAGGAGTTCGACGCGATCAAGGCCGGGAAGATCGACGCGACGATCTCCCAGCCCGCCGACCTGTACGCGAAGTACGCGCTGTACTACGCCAAGGCGGCCCTGGACGGAAAGACCTTCAAGGAAGGCCCCACCGACCACGACTCCAACATCATCAAGATCCCGAACGGCTTCGAGGACCAGCTCCCCGCGCCGCTGGTGACCAAGGACAACGTCGACGACCCGAAGCTGTGGGCCAACCAGCTGGAGAAGAAGAGCTAGCCATGGACCAGGCACCACCTGCCGTACAGGCGGAAGGCGTTGTCAAACGCTTCGGGCCCACCGTGGCGCTCGACGGGGTGCGGCTCACCGTGCAGCCCGGTGAGTCGCACGCCCTGGTCGGCCGCAACGGCGCCGGAAAGTCCACGCTGGTCAGCGTGCTGACCGGACTCCACAAGGCGGACGCGGGCACCGTCACGTTCGGCGGGGAGCCCGCGCCCGCCTTCGGGGACACCACGGCCTGGCAGTCGAAGATCGCCTGCGTCTACCAGAAGTCCATGGTGGTCCCGGACCTGACCGTCGCGGAGAACCTCTTCCTCAACCGCTTCGACGACAACGCCCGCTGGATCAGCTGGGGGAAGCTCCGCAGACGCGCCGAGCGGCTGCTGGCCGAATACGGCGTGCAGGTCGACCCCAACACCCGGGCACGCGATCTCGCCGTCGAGCAGCGGCAGTTCGTCGAGATCGCCAGGGCGCTGTCCTTCGGCGCCCGGCTGATCGTCCTGGACGAGCCGACCGCCCAGCTGGACGCCCGGGGCATCGGCCGGCTCTTCGGCAAACTGCGGGAACTGCAGAGCCAGGGAGTGGCCTTCCTCTTCATCTCCCACCACCTCCAGGAGGTGTACGAGCTGTGCACGGCGGTCACCGTCTACCGCGACGCCCGCCATGTGCTGACCGCCCCCGTCGCCGGCATCGCCAAGGCGGAGCTGGTGGCGGCGATGACCGGCGAACAGTCCGCCGGAGCCACCGCCTGGCACGCTGACGGTGCCGGCGCGGCGGCACGGGACGAGTCGGCCGCCCCCGTGCTGAGCACCGAAGGGCTCACCGTCCGGGGCCAGTTCGAACCGCTGGACCTGGAGGTCCGTCCCGGCGAGGTGCTCGGCCTGGCCGGCTCCGCGGCCAGCGGCAACACGGCCCTGGGCGAGACCCTGGCCGGCATGCGGAAGGCGGGCGGCGGCACGGTCAGGGTGCACGGAAGGGCCGTGCGCTCGGGCAGCGTGCCGCACGCGCTGGACGCCGGGATCGGCTACATCCCCGAGGACCGGCACGACCAGGGCCTGGTCCTGGAACGCAGCGTCGCCGAGAACGCCACGCTCACGGTCACCGACCAGCTCGGCCCCTGGGGGACCGTACTGCCCTCCCGTACCAGGGAGTTCGCGCGCTCGATGATCGCCTCGCTGGACATCAAGACCCAGGGGCCCGAGCAGCCCGTCTCCGGACTCTCCGGCGGCAACCAGCAGAAGGTGGTGGTGGCCAGGGCGCTGGCCCGTGAACCCAGCGTGCTGGTGGCGGTACGGCCCACCGCGGGCGTGGACATCAAGTCCAAGGACTCGCTGCTCGGAGTCGTACGACGGGTCGCCGACGACGGGAACGCCGCAGTGATCATCTCGGACGAGCTGGACGATCTGCGGGTCTGCGACCGGGTGCTCGCCCTGTTCCACGGGCGCGTGGTCGCGACATTCGCAAGCGGGTGGAACGACGGGGAGCTCGTCGCCGCCATGGAAGGTGTGGGGGAAAGGGAATGACCGGCACGGTACGGCCCCTGGCGGCCGACGGCATCGACAGCGGGCCCAAGGGCTCCCCGACCGGCGAACGGCCCCTGGACCGGCTCAGGCTGATCAGGTGGAGCGACTTCTCCCTGGTACCGGTGATCCTGGTGCTGATGGTGATCGGGTTCATCGTCTCGCCGGTGTTCCTGACCTCCGAGAACCTGATCAGCGTCGTCCAGCAGTCCTCCGAGCTGAGCCTGCTGGTGCTGGGCCAGGCGCTGATCCTGATCTGCGGGCGGATGGACCTGTCGCTGGAGTCGACGATCGGCATCGCGCCGGTCGTCGCGATGTGGCTGGTGCTGCCGGCCGAGGGCGGCCGCTTCGCGGGCCTCGGGCTGCTGCCCACCTGGTCGGCGATCCCGCTCTGTCTGCTGGTGGGCCTCGCCATCGGCGCGGTCAACGGCTTCCTGATGCTGAAGCTCAGGGTCAACGGCTTCATCGCTACGCTCGGCATGCTCACCATGCTGCGCGGACTGCACATCGGGATCACCGAGGGCAAGTCCATCACCGACGTCCCGGAGTCCTTCCGCTACCTCGGCAAGAGCGAGTGGCTGGGCGCACCGGCCGCCGTCTGGATCTGCCTCGCGCTGTTCGCCCTCGGCGGCGCCGCGCTGGCCTGGCTGCGCCACGGACGCTCGCTCTACGCGATCGGCGGCAACCCGGAGGCGGCGCGCGCCGCGGGCATCAGGGTGGACCGGGTCACCTGGATCGTGCTGGCCGTCGGCGGGCTGCTGGCTGCCTTCGCGGGCATCCTCTACACCGGCCACTACGGATCGGTCGCGGCGACCCAGGGCAACGGCTGGATCTTCCAGGTGTTCGCCGCCGCGGTCATCGGCGGCATCAGCCTCAAGGGCGGCCGTGGCACGCTGTTCGGCGCGCTGACCGGTGTGCTGACGCTCCAGCTGGTGGTCAATGTGATGACCCTCGGCGGTGTCCCGGCGCTGTGGAACCAGTTCCTCAACGGCGCGATCATCATCGTCGCCCTGGTCATCTCCCGCTTCGCGAGCGGCGAGAAGCAGGACTGAGGACCGTTCGCCGAACGGGGCGGGTGGGGGAGGAGCCCCACCCGCCCCGTTCCGCGCTACAGCGTCGACCGCAACCACTGCTCCACGCTCGCCACATGTACCGTCGCCCAAGCCCGCGCGGCCTCCGCGTCGCGGTCCCGCAGCGCCGAGACGATCGCCCGGTGCTCGTGGAGCGTACGGCTGACCGCGTCCTCCTGGGTCAGACCGCGCCAGACCCGCGCCCGGGTCGTCGGCCCCGACAGCCCGTCGAGCAGCGAGCAGAGCACCGAATTCCCGGACGACTGCACGATGCCGCGGTGGAACTCCAGATCGCAGGCGACCAGCTCCTCCACCGAGGGCTGTGCCCCCAGCGCGTCCAACTGCGAGCTGAGCACGTCCAGTTGGGCCTCGCTGATCCGGGTGGCGGCCATCGCCGTCGCGGCCGGCTCCAGGATCCTGCGGACCGCGAGGAACTCCAGCACCGTGTCGTCGCGGTGGAAGTCCACCACGAAGCTCAGCGCTTCGAGGAGCAGCTGCGGATCGAGGCTGGTCACATAGGTGCCGTCGCCCTGGCGCACATCGAGAATGCGGATCAGCGACAGGGCCCGGACCGCCTCCCGGAGCGAATTTCGGGAGAGGCCGAGCTCCGCCGCGAGTTCGCTCTCCTTGGGGAGCCGGTCGCCGGGGCGCAGCGCACCCGAGACGATCATTCCCTTGATCTTCTCGATCGCCTCGTCGGTGACAGCCATGACGGTCCTCCTGGATCCGGACTGGAATCAGAACTGGGTTCAGACATCCGATGTATCTCTTCATTATGCGGGTCGGAAGAGGCGGATGAACCAGGTCTGCCGCAGGTCGTCCGGGGTGCGGGCGGCCGGACGGCCGTCGGGCTCAGTCCCAGAGCGCGGACGGCGCCTCGCGCCGCACCACCGGAGCGATCTCCTCCGCGAACCGCTGGAGCGTCTCGGTCTGCTCGTCCGCGCTCAGCCCGAAGCCGTCCACGGTGACGGACTGGAGGTCGTGTCCGTACACCTGGTGCCAGCCGAGGACCTTGTCGATGATCTGCTGCGGGCTGCCGATCAGCTGGGGCCCGTCCGCGATGGCCTCCTCGATGGTGCGGAACGGAGTGTTGTACCCGGCCTTCCCCACCAGGTGCGGCCGGAAGGACTGCGCCACCTTCGCCTCGTACAGCTCCTTGTAGCGCTCCACCGCCCGCTGCGAGCTGTCGGCGATCAGCAGCCCGCCCGAGCCCGCGGCCACATGCGCGCGGGCCGGATCGTGGCCGTACGCCTCGAAGCGCTCCCGGTAGTGGTCGATCAGCCGGGCGTACGCCGCACGGGGCTGGATCGCGTTGGCGGTGAACAGGGGATCGCCGTGGCGCGCCGCCAGTTCGGGGGAGTCGAGGCTGGTCGCCGAGCCGTGCCAGACGCGCGGCGGCCCCGCGTACGGGCGCGGCAGGGTCGTCGTGTTCTTCAGCGCGGGCCGGAACTCGCCCGCCCAGTCGACGCCCTCCTCGCGCCAGAGCCGCCGCAGCAGTTCGTACTTCTCCCGCTGGAGGTCCCACTGCCGTTCCTCGTCGAGCCCGAAGAGGTCGAAGTGGCCGGCCTCCGCACCCTTTCCGACGACCAGTTCGATCCGGCCGCCGGAGATCTGGTCGAGCGTCGCGAACTCCTCGGCCACCCGCACCGGATCGAGGATCGCGAGGACCGTGACGCCGGTCAGCAGCCGGATCGTGGAGGTACGGGCCGCCAGCGCGCCGAGCACCACGCCCGGGCTGGACGAGAGGAAGGGGCCCGCGTGCCGTTCGCCGATCGCGTACGCGTCGAAACCCAGCCGTTCCGCGACGACTCCGGTCCCGATCACTTCCTCGAACCGCTCGGCGGGGGAGGGGAGTCGGTGGTTCAGCGGGTGCGGGGCGTGGCCGATGAGGGAGAGCACGGAGAACTTCATGGCTCAACTGTCCCCGCGCCGTATTGCACCCGTATGGCGGCCGTGTGGCGCGTTCACCGGACCGGGCGCCCCGGCCGCACGGCGAGGGGCGGTCTCCCTCCCGGGAGCCGCCCCTGTGCCGCACGACCGGTCCGGTCAGTCCCGGTCGCCGAGCATGGACTCGACGCCGGCCCGGATCTCGTCCGTCGCCAGACCCCGGATCGTCAGCGTCGTCCGGCGGCGCAGCACGTCGTCCGCCGTCTCGGCCCACTCGTGGTCACGGGCGTAGGCGACCTGAGCCCAGATCTCCGGCGCGTCCGGGTGGATGCGCTCGGCCAGCGCCGGGTTCTCGTTCGCCATCCGGGCGATGTCGAAGGAGAGCGAACCGTAGTGCGTGGCGAGGTGCCGGGCGGTGTCGGCCGACATCCTGGGGCCGGGCGTACCGCCGTCGATCAGCAGCCGGTGCGCCACCGCGTTCGGGTTGGCGATGCCGGGCAGCGGGAGCTTCTTCGGCAGGTGCGAGATCGGCTCCATGTCCTCCGCGAGCGGGTGCCCGGGAAGTGCGGCCAGCTTGTTCATCACCGTACGGCCGATGTGGCGGAACGTCGTCCACTTGCCGCCCGCGACCGAGAGCATCCCGCCCCGGCCCTCCGTCACGACCGTTTCGCGCTTGGCCTTGGAGGTGTCGCCGGGGCCGCCCGGCAGCACCCGCAGCCCGGCGAAGGAGTACGTGATCAGATCGCGCGAGAGCTGCTGGTCCCGGATGGAGAACGCCGCCTCGTCGAGGATCTGCGCGGTGTCCTTCTCGTTGACCGCGACGTCCGCGGGATCGCCCTCGTACGCCTCGTCCGTCGTGCCGAGCAGCAGCATGTCCTCCCACGGCAGGGCGAACGTGATGCGGTACTTGTCGATCGGGGTGGCCAGCGCGGCCTTCCACGGACGGGTGCGCTTCAGGACGAGGTGCGCGCCCTTGGACAGGCGTATGGAAGGCGCCGCGTCCGGGTTCTCCATCCTGCGCAGGTGGTCGACCCACGGCCCGGTGGCGTTCAGCACGAGACGGGCGTTGACGCCGAACTCCGTGCCGTCCTGGCGGTCCTCCAGGTCGGCGCCGGTCACCCGGCCCTTGGTGAACCGCAGCCCGGTCACCGCCGCGTGGTTGAGGACGACCGCACCCGCGTCGACGGCCGCGCGGACGGTCATCAGCGCCATCCGGGCGTCGTTCATCTGGTCGTCGCCGTAGACCGCGACGGCCTTCAGGTTGTCCGTACGCAGCTCGGGCACGTCGCGCTGCGCCTTCGCCGGGCTGATGACGTGTCCGACGCCGTCACCGAACGCGGAGAGCGCCGAGTAGGCGAACACCCCGGCGCCGAGCTTGGCCGCGCCGTGCGGGCCGCCCTTGTAGACCGGCAGGTAGAAGGTGAGCGGATTGGCCAGGTGGGGGGCCACCTGGCGGGACACCGCACGGCGCTCGAAGTGGTTCTCCGCGACCAGCTTCACCGCACCGGTCTGCAGGTAGCGCAGACCGCCGTGGAGCAGCTTGGAGGAGGCGGAGGAGGTGGCGCCGGCGAAGTCACCGGCGTCCACCAGGGCCACCCGCAGCCCGGACTGCGCGGCGTGCCAGGCGGTGGAGATGCCCAGGATGCCGCCACCGATCACCAGGAGGTCGTACGCAGCCTTGGACAGCTGCTCCCGAGTCTCGGCGCGGCTCGGAAGGGAGCCGGAGGCCGGGTGCGTCCCGAGGGCCGGGACGCTCTGCAGGGTGGTCATGTCGATTACTCCTCGGCAGTGTTCTCGTCGAGCCAGCCCATGGAACGCTCCACGGCCTTGAGCCAGCTCTTGTACTCGCGGTCGCGGGTGTCCGCGTCCATGCGGGGGGTCCACTCGGCGGCCCGGCGCCAGTTGGCGCGCAGCGCGTCGGTGTCCGGCCAGAAGCCGACGGCGAGGCCGGCGGCGTAGGCGGCGCCGAGGCAGGTGGTCTCGGCGACCATCGGCCGCACCACGGGTGCGTCCAGGAAGTCGGCGAGCGTCTGCATCAGCAAGTTGTTGGAGGTCATGCCGCCGTCGACCTTGAGGGCGGTCAGCTCGACCCCCGAGTCCTTGGTCATGGCGTCGGTGATCTCACGGGTCTGCCAGGCGGTGGCCTCCAGGACGGCACGGGCGATGTGCGCCTTGGTGACGTACCTGGTCAGACCGGCGATGACACCGCGGGCGTCGGAGCGCCAGTACGGGGCGAACAGACCGGAGAACGCGGGGACGAAGTACGCGCCGCCGTTGTCCTCGACCGAGGAGGCCAGGGTCTCGATCTCGGCCGCGGACTTGATCAGGCCCATCTGGTCACGCATCCACTGCACCAGCGAACCGGTGACGGCGATGGAGCCCTCCAGGGCGTACACCGGCTTCTGGTCGCCGATCCGGTACCCGACGGTCGTCAGCAGCCCGTTGTACGAGTTGACGGGCGTCTCACCGGTGTTCATCAGCATGAAGGTGCCGGTGCCGTACGTGGACTTGGCCTCGCCCTCGGAGAAGCAGGTCTGGCCGAAGAGCGCCGCCTGCTGGTCGCCGAGCGCGGACGCCACGGGAACCCCGTCGAGCACGCCGCCCTTGGCGTTGCCGTACACCTCGGCGGAGGAACGGATCTCGGGGAGCACCGCGGCCGGGATCTCCATCGACTGGAGGATCCGCTCGTCCCACTGCATCTCGTGCAGGTTCATCAGGAGAGTGCGCGAGGCGTTGGTGACGTCGGTGACGTGGACGCCGCCGTCGGTGCCGCCGGTCAGGTTCCAGATGACCCAGGAGTCCATGGTGCCGAAGAGGATGTCGCCGCGCTCGGCGCGCTCGCGCAGCCCCTCGACGTTGTCGAGCAGCCAGCGGACCTTGGGGCCGGCGAAGTACGAGGCGAGCGGCAGCCCGGTCTCGCGGCGGAAGCGGTCCTGCCCGACGTTGCGGCCGAGCTCCTTGCAGAGCGCGTCCGTCCGGGTGTCCTGCCAGACGAGGGCGTTGTGGACCGGCTCACCGGTGTTCTTGTCCCAGAGCAGCGTGGTCTCGCGCTGGTTGGTGATGCCGATCGCCTTCACGTCGGCGGCCGTGATGCCCGCCTTGACGATGGCTCCGGCCACGACCTCCTGGACGTTCTCCCAGATCTCGGTCGCGTCGTGCTCGACCCAGCCCGGCTTCGGGAAGATCTGCTCGTGCTCCTTCTGGTCGACGGAGACGATCCGGCCGTCCTTGTCGAAGACGATGCAGCGGCTGGAGGTGGTGCCCTGGTCGATGGCCGCGATGAACGGGCCGGTGGTGTGTGCGTCGGTCACGGTGTGCTCCCGGAAGTCTGTGTGGTCGTGAGGGTTACGGCTCTGGGCGCCACGGCTCAGGCGAAGGCGACGTTGTAGAGCCCGCCCGCGATCGCGCCGCCGATGAGCGGTCCGGCGACCGGGATCCACGCGTAGCCCCAGTCGGAACCGCCCTTGTTCGGCAACGGCAGCAGCGCGTGCACGATACGCGGACCGAGGTCGCGAACCGGGTTGATCGCGTAGCCCGTCGGGCCGCCGAGCGAGAGACCGATACCGACGACCACCAGAGCGGTGACCAGTGCGCCGAGCGTGCCCAGGCCGTTGCCCTCGTTGTTGAGGCCCTGGGTGAGGATCGCCAGGACCAGCACGACGGTGGCGATGATCTCCGTGACCAGGTTCTGCACGGCGTGCCGGATCTCGGGGCCGGTGGAGAAGATGCCCAGGACCGGGCCGGCCTTCGGAGCGGCGGCCTTGTCGACCATGCCTTCTTCACCCGTGTGGGCGCCCACGATCTCCGGATCGGTGAGGTGCGCCCGGAACTGCCCGTAGTACGTCAGCCAGACCAGCACCGCGCCGATCATCGCGCCGAACAGCTGGGAGACGAGGTAGAGCGGAACGTCGCTCCACTTGGTGCCGCCCTCGATCGCGAGACCGATCGTGACCGCCGGGTTGAGGTGCGCGCCGGAAACACCACCGGCCAGATACGCGCCGGTCAGCACGGCGAAACCCCACCCGAAGGTGATGGCAAGCCAGCCGGCGTTCTGCGCCTTGGAGCGCTTGAGGGTGACGGCGGCACAGACACCGCCGCCGAGCAGGATGAGCACGGCGGTACCTATGGTCTCGCCGATGAAGATGTCGGAGCTGGACACCCGCGACTCCTTTGTCCTTCGTCCAGGGAAGCCGAACCCCGGGTCGCTCCGGTGGTCCGCGCCCTCGTGGGAGGGCGTTTTCCGGCCCTTGGCGCTGTCACACCCTAACGCTAGTTTCCGTTTGGTGTTCGACAATGCCGACCGATGAACGGCAATGCTTCCCCCAGGTGAATCGGGCGTCAAGGGTTGTGTGGCCTATAACTCGATCGTTACCGGGTGGCGCGCCGCCGTGGTGTTTCAGAAGCGCCCGGCGCCCAGGTCCCTGGAGACCGCCCGGGCGCAGTCGCGCACCGCCGCGATCAGCTCGGGGCGCAGCTCCCCGTCCGCGCAGACCCGTTCCACCGCACCGGTCACCGCCACCGCGCCGACCGGCATCCGCCGCCGGTCGTGGATCGGGGCGGCCACCGCGGCCACGCCCTCCCAGGTCTCCTCCACGTCGGCCGCCCAGCCGCGCGCCCGGATCAGGTCGAGCATCGCCTCGAACTCCTCCGGATCGGTGACGGTGCGCGGCGTGAAGGGCTGCCGCTCGGCCTCCATCGCCTCGGTGTGCGCCACCGGGTCGTACGCCGAGAGCACCTTGCCCAGGGCCGTGGAGTGCAGCGGCTGCATGGCCCCGACCTCCAGGACCTGCCGGCTGTCGTCGGGGCGGAAGACGTGATGGACGATGAGGACGCCCTGCTGGTGCAGCACGCCCAGATGGGCGCTCTCACCGCTGGAGCGGGCCAGGTCGTCGGTCCACACGAGCGCGCGGGCCCGCAGCTCGTGGACGTCCAGATAGCTGTTGCCCAGGCGCAGCAGCTCGGCGCCCAGCTGATAGCGGCCGGACGCGGTGTCCTGCTCGACGAAGCCCTCGTGCTGGAGCGTACGCAGGATGCCGTGCGCGGTGCCCTTGGCCAGGCCCAGTGAGGAGGCGATGTCGGAGAGCCCCAGCCGACGCTCGCCACCTGCCAGCAGACGCAGCATCGCCGCCGCCCGCTCCAGCGACTGGATGTTCTTGGCCATCGCGCCGTACTCCTCCACCTTGGTTCGACAATGCTGAACACTATCGGTCGATGCCGACCATTGCTCGATCGCGCATCAAACCCGCGACACCACTGCGATCAGGACATCCCCCCGCACAGCATGCAGTCCGTTCCGTGGGACGGAGTGACGGCCCCGGGCGCCGCCCGGCTAGGCTGGCCTGGTGCGCCTTCCACCGAAGACGCAAAGCCGACAGCCGTCGCATCCCAGGGAGTACATCCATGGCCTCGTCGCCGACCCCTTCCGCCGACAGCCGGAACCGAGCCGAAGCCCTCCGCGAGGCGCTCGCCACCCGTGTGGTGGTGGCCGACGGTGCCATGGGCACCATGCTTCAGGCGCAGGACCCCACGCTCGAAGACTTCGAGAACCTCGAAGGCTGCAACGAGATCCTGAACGTCACCCGCCCCGACATCGTGCGCTCGGTGCACCAGGAATACTTCGCCGTCGGCGTGGACTGCGTCGAGACGAACACCTTCGGCGCCAACCTGGCGGCCCTGGGCGAGTACGACATTCCCGAGCGGGTCTTCGAACTCTCCGAGTCCGGCGCGCGCATCGCCCGCGAGGTCGCCGACGAGTTCACCGCCTCCACCGGGCAGCAGCGCTGGGTGCTCGGCTCGATGGGACCGGGCACGAAGCTGCCGACGCTGGGCCACGCCCCGTACACCAAGCTCCGCGACGCCTACCAGCAGAACGCCGAGGGCATGATCGCCGGTGGCGCCGACGCCCTGCTGGTCGAGACCACCCAGGACCTGCTCCAGACCAAGGCCTCCATCATCGGCGCCCGCCGCGCCCTGGAGGCCACCGGCGCCAACCTCCCGGTCATCTGCTCCGTGACCGTCGAGACGACCGGCACCATGCTGCTCGGCTCCGAGATCGGCGCGGCGCTCACCGCCCTGGAACCCCTCGGCATCGACCTCATCGGCCTGAACTGCGCCACCGGCCCCGCCGAGATGAGCGAGCACCTGCGCTACCTCGCCCGGCACTCCCGCATCCCGCTCTCCTGCATGCCCAACGCCGGCCTCCCCGTCCTCGGCAAGGACGGCGCGCACTACCCGCTGTCCCCGGCCGAGCTCGCCGACGCGCAGGAGACCTTCGTCCAGGAGTACGGCCTCTCGCTGGTCGGCGGCTGCTGCGGCACGACCCCGGAACACCTGCGCCAGGTCGTCGAGCGGGTCCGGGGCGTGGCCGTCACCCCCCGCACCCCGCACCCCGAGCCGGGCGCCGCCTCCCTCTACCAGACCGTGCCGTTCCGCCAGGACACCTCGTACCTGGCGATCGGCGAGCGTACGAACGCCAACGGGTCGAAGAAGTTCCGCGAGGCCATGCTCGATGCCCGCTGGGACGACTGCGTGGAGATGGCCCGGGACCAGATCCGCGAGGGCGCGCACATGCTCGACCTCTGTGTCGACTACGTGGGCCGCGACGGCGTCGCCGACATGGAGGAGCTGGCCGGCCGGTTCGCCACCGCGTCCACCCTCCCGATCGTGCTGGACTCGACGGAGCTGCCCGTGCTGCGGGCCGGTCTGGAGAAGCTGGGCGGCCGAGCCGTCCTGAACTCGGTCAACTACGAGGACGGTGACGGCCCCGAGTCCCGGTTCGCCAAGGTCACCGCGCTGGCCGCCGAGCACGGCGCCGCGCTGATCGCGCTGACCATCGACGAGGAGGGCCAGGCCCGGACCGTCGAGCACAAGGTCGCCGTCGCCGAGCGGCTCATCGAGGACCTGACCGGCAACTGGGGCATCCATGAGTCGGACATCCTCATCGACACCCTGACCTTCACCATCTGCACCGGCCAGGAGGAGTCCCGCGGCGACGGCATCGCCACCATCGGGGCGATCCGCGAGCTGAAGAAGCGCCACCCCGACGTGCAGACCACGCTGGGCCTGTCCAACATCTCCTTCGGCCTCAACCCGGCCGCCCGCGTCGTGCTGAACTCCGTCTTCCTCGACGAGTGCGTCAAGGCCGGCCTCGACTCCGCGATCGTGCACGCCTCCAAGATCCTGCCGATCGCCCGCCTGGAGGAGGAGCAGGTCAAGGTCGCCCTCGACCTCATCCACGACCGGCGCGCCGAGGGCTACGACCCGCTCCAGCGGCTCATGGAGCTGTTCGAGGGCGTCAGCACGAAGTCGATGAAGGCGGGCAAGGCCGAGGAACTACTGGCCCTGCCGCTCGACGAGCGGCTGCAGCGCCGCATCATCGACGGGGAGAAGAACGGCCTGGAGAGCGACCTCGACGAGGCGCTGCAGACCCGCCCGGCCCTCGACATCGTCAACGACACCCTCCTGGAGGGCATGAAGGTCGTCGGCGAGCTCTTCGGATCCGGCCAGATGCAGCTGCCGTTCGTGCTCCAGTCCGCCGAGGTCATGAAGACCGCCGTGGCGTACCTCGAACCGCACATGGAGAAGTCCGACGCCGAGGGCAAGGGCACCATCGTCCTGGCCACCGTCCGCGGCGACGTCCACGACATCGGCAAGAACCTCGTCGACATCATCCTGTCCAACAACGGCTACAACGTCGTCAACCTCGGCATCAAGCAGCCCGTCTCCGCGATCCTGGAGGCCGCCGAGGAGCACCGCGCAGACGTCATCGGCATGTCCGGCCTCCTGGTGAAGTCCACCGTGATCATGAAGGAGAACCTGGAGGAGCTGAACCAGCGCAAGCTGGCCGCCGACTTCCCCGTCATCCTCGGCGGCGCGGCCCTCACCCGGGCCTACGTCGAGCAGGACCTCCACGAGATCTACGAGGGCGAGGTCCGCTACGCCCGCGACGCCTTCGAGGGGCTGCGGCTGATGGACGCGCTGATCGCGGTCAAGCGCGGCGTCCCGGGCGCGGAGCTGCCCGAGCTGAAGCAGCGCCGGGTGCCCAAGCGGGACACGGCGGTGCTGGAGGTGGACGAGCCGCAGGAGGGCGTCCGCTCCGACGTCGCGGTCGACAACCCGGTGCCCGAGCCGCCCTTCTGGGGCACCCGGGTCATCAAGGGCATCCAGCTCAAGGAGTACGCGTCCTGGCTCGACGAGGGCGCCCTCTTCAAGGGCCAGTGGGGACTCAAGCAGGCCCGCGCCGGCGACGGACCGACGTACGAGGAACTGGTGGAGACCGAGGGCCGCCCGCACCTGCGCGGCTGGCTCGACAAGCTCCACACCGAGAACCTCCTGGAAGCCGCCGTGGTCTACGGCTACTTCCCGTGCGTCTCCAAGGGCGACGACCTGATCCTGCTCCATGAGGACGGATCCGAGCGGACCCGCTTCACCTTCCCGCGCCAGCGCCGCGGCCGGCGCCTCTGCCTCGCGGACTTCTTCCGTCCGGAGGAGTCCGGCGAGACGGACGTGATCGGCCTCCAGGTCGTCACCGTCGGCTCGAAGATCGGCGGCGAGACCGCGAAGCTCTTCGAGGCCAACGCCTACCGCGACTACCTGGAGCTGCACGGCCTGTCCGTACAGCTGGCCGAGGCCCTCGCCGAGTACTGGCACGCCCGGGTCCGTGCCGAGCTGGGCTTCGGCGGCGAGGACCCGTCCGACGTCGAGGACATGTTCGCGCTGAAGTACCGGGGTGCGCGCTTCTCCCTCGGCTACGGCGCCTGCCCCGACCTGGAGGACCGGGCGAAGATCGCCGAGCTGCTCCAGCCCGAGCGGATCGGGGTGCATCTCTCGGAGGAGTTCCAGCTGCATCCGGAGCAGTCCACCGACGCGATCGTCATCCATCACCCGGAGGCGAAGTACTTCAACGCGCGGTAAGACGATGTTCAACGCGAGGTAGCAGGACAAGTCGTACACTTGTCGGTCCAGTGCAGGCCGGTCGCCCTTCCCACGGGAATTGGCGGCCGGCCTTCTCGTCCCTATGGAAGGTGTGCCGGATGACCAGCACGGTCCCCGCGTCATTGACCCGCACGGCCGAAGGCGCCGCGCTACAGGCCGTCCTCCTCGACATGGACGGCACCCTCGTCGACACCGAGGGGTTCTGGTGGGACGCCGAGGTGGAGGTCTTCGCCGAGCTCGGACACCAGCTCGACGAAGCCTGGCGGGACGTGGTGGTCGGCGGGCCGATGACCCGCAGCGCCGGCTACCTCATGGACGTGACCGGCGCCGACATCACCCTCGACGAGCTGACCGTGCTGCTCAACGACCGCTTCGAGAAGCGCATCGGCCGCGGTGTGCCGCTGATGCCGGGCGCGGGCCGGCTGCTGGCCGAGCTGGTCAGGCACGAGATCCCCACGGCCCTGGTCTCCGCCTCGCACCGGCGGATCATCGACCGGGTGCTGGAATCGGTGGGCCGCCACCACTTCGCCCTGACCGTCGCGGGCGACGAGGTCACCCGTACCAAGCCGCATCCGGAGCCCTATCTCACCGCCGCTTCCGGCTTCGGCGCGGCTCCCGAGCGCTGTGCGGTCATCGAGGACACCGCGACCGGTGTCGCGGCCGCCGAGGCGGCGGGCTGCCGGGTGGTCGCCGTACCGTCCGTCGCCCCGATCGCCCCGGCGTCCGGCCGAGTGGTCGTACGTTCCCTCGAAGAAGTCGATCTCGCTTTTCTCCGGGGCCTGGTCACGGGAAACCATTGATCCGCATACCGAGAGTATTTCTGTGAATGAATGGAAAAGCTCTCGGCGGCGGATGGTGCATTTTCTGTCGTGTGCGCGTGGGTGAGCCGGCGACCGAGTAAAGGATTCGAACGCCCCGGGGCGTGAGCTTTGTCACCCGGAAATGACCCGGAGCGTCCTCGAGATCGACCGGACTGTCCGTTTTGGGATGTTCGAATGTTCCGATTCATGCGGATATCCGCGAAACGTTCCCGAGGTGGGAAAACGGCTCGCCGCAAATTCCCATCACCATCCGATTACGTGCCGTTGGTTCCCCGGTCCGGCACCGCCGACGACGCCTACTAATGTCGCTTTCTCCATGCCCGGATGAGGGAGAGCGTCCAAGATGAACCGCAAGACTCTGGTGCTGCCGGCCGTCGTCGGCCTGCTCGCGCCCGTACTCGCCGCCTGCGGCGCGTCGGGTGACGGGAGCGATGGCAACGCCGCCATCGTTGTCGGCACCACGGACCAGTTCGTCGCCTCGAAGGACAACCCCGCGCCGCTCGATCCCGCCATCGGCTACGAAGTCGGCGTGTGGAACGTGCTCCGGCAGACCGTGCAGACCCTGGTGCATGTGCCGCGCGGTGGCGGCGAACCGGTGCCCGAAGCCGCGGAGAGCTGCACCTTCACGGACACGCAGAACGAGAGCTACCGCTGCAAGCTGCGCAGCGGTCTGAAGTTCGCCGACGGCAAGGCCATGACCGCCGAGGACGTGAAGTACTCCATCGACCGTGTCATCCGCATCGACGCCGCCAACGGGCCCGTCGCCCTGCTCGACAACATCGACACGGTCGAGACACAGGGCGAGCGGGAGGTCGTCTTCCACCTGCGCGCGCCGGACGCCACGTTTCCGTACAAGCTCGCCACCCCGGTCGCCGGGATCGTGCCGCGGAGCCAGTACGCGGCGAAGTCCGCGCGTACCGGATTCCAGGTGGACGGCTCCGGCCCGTACACCATGAAGCCGGAAGTCGAGCACAATCACCTCGTCAAGGTGCTCTTCACCAGGAACCCTCACTACAAGGGGGACCTGAAGGTGCGCAACGAGAAGGTCGAGCTGGACGTCTTCGCCGATCCGGCGGCCATGGGCAAGGCCCTCGACAACCGGAAGATCGACATGATGGCCCGCACCATGTCGCCCGAGCAGTCCCAGCAGATGCTCGAAAAGCCCGAGGACGGCATCAAGCTCACCGAGATGCCCGGCCTCGCCATCCACTTCCTGGGCTTCAACACCAACGACCCGGCCGTGAAGAACAAGGCCGTCCGCCAGGCCATGGCCCAGGTCGTCGACCGCGGTGAGATCGCGAGCAAGGTGTACGGCACCACGGCCGAGCCGCTGTACTCACTGATCCCGTCCGGCATCACCGCGCACGCCAACTCGTTCTACAACAAGTACAACGAACCCAGCGCCACGAAGGCCGCGGCGATCCTGAACGCCGCAGGCGTCGACACTCCGGTGAAGCTCACGTTCCACTACCCGACCGACCGCGTCGGCGCCGGCACCGCCGCCGAGTTCGCCACACTGAAGAAGCAGTTCGACGACACCGGACTGTTCGAGGTCACCGTCCAGGGAAGCCCCTGGGCGAAGTACCGCCCGGCACAGCTGCGCGGCGACTACGCCGTCTACGGCATGGGCTGGTTCCCCGACTTCCCGGACCCCGACAACTTCATGGCGCCGTTCCTCGACAGGAACAACTTCCTCAACTCGCCCTACAAGTCGGTGACGGCCCAGAAGACACTCATTCCGCAGTCCCGCCGCGAGACCGACCGCAGCGCCTCGACCAAGGCCTTCCAGCGGCTCCAGGGCATCGTCGCCGACGACGTGCCGGTACTGCCGATCTGGCAGGGCAAGCAGTACGTCGCCTCCCGCGAGGACCTCACCGGTGTCGAGTGGGCCGTCAACTCCTCCGCGGAACTCCAGCTCTGGGAGCTGGGCGACGGCCGCGCCTGAGCACGGACGGCGCCCCCGGCCACGGCCGGGGGCGCCGCTCTCCCGCTCCGCTCACTGGGCGCCGGGACGGACCAGACCGCTCTCGTACGCGTACACCGCGGCCTGCACACGGTCGCGCAGCCCGAGCTTGGTCAGCACATGGCCGACGTGCGTCTTGACCGTCGTCTCGCTGACGAACAGATCCGCGGCGATCTCCGCGTTGGACAGGCCGCGCGCCACCAGCTTCAGCACCTCGACCTCGCGGTCGGTCAGCGTGTGCAGGGTGTCGGGCACCGGCTCCTCGCCGGACGGCAGATGGTCCGCGTACTTGTCGAGGAGCCTGCGGGTGATGCTCGGCGCGAGCATCGCCTCGCCCGCCGCGACCACCCGGATGGCCTGCACCAGCTCATTGGCCGGAGCGTCCTTCAGCAGGAAGCCGCTGGCGCCGGCGCGCAGCGCCTCCACCACGTACTCGTCGAGATCGAACGTGGTCAGCACCAGCACCTTCGCCGGGCCGTCACGGCCCGGTCCGGTGATCTGGCGGGTCGCCTCGACGCCGTCCATCCGCGGCATGCGGATGTCCATCAGCACCACATCGGGCTGCAACGCCCGCACCTGGTCGAGAGCCTGGAGACCGTCACCGGCCTCACCCACCACCGCGAGATCACCCTCCGCCTCCAGAATCATCCGGAAGCCGGTACGCAGCAGCGGTTGGTCGTCGACCAGTAGGACGCGGATAGCCACAGGGTCTCCTTCAGGGTCCTTCGAGGGCCACAGGCCGGCCGGCCTCAGCGCGGACCGGATCCATTCTGCCCTGCACATCCTGCTCCGCCCCGGCCGGGCGGGCCGTCAATGGATAGACCGGGGGAGTACCACCGAATTCGGGGCAGACCGACCGGTGGTCGCACCAGCCGCAGAGCTTCGTCGGCCGGGGCCGCCACTCGCCCGTCTCGGTCGCCAGCCGGATCGCGTCCCACAGCGCCAGCAGCTTGCGCTCCACGCGCTCCAGGTCCGCCACCACCGGGTCGTACGTCAGGATGTCCCCGCTGCCGAGATAGACGAGCTGGAGCCGGCGCGGCACCACACCCTTCAGCCGCCAGATCACCAGGGCGTAGAACTTCATCTGGAAGAGCGCGCCCTCCGCATACTCCGGGCGCGGTGCCTTCCCCGTCTTGTAGTCGACGATCCGGACCTCGCCCGTCGGCGCCACGTCGATCCGGTCGATCACCCCGCGCAGCCGCAGCCCCGACTCCAGCTCCGTCTCGACGAACAGCTCCCGCTCGGCGGGCTCCAGACGTGTCGGGTCCTCCAGCGAGAACCACCGCTCCACCAGGCCCTCCGCCTCCGAGAGCCAGCGCGCCAGCCGCTCGCCCCCGGCATCCTCGGCGAACAGCTCCGCCAGCTCAGGCCTGGACTCCAGCAGCCGGTCCCACTGGGCGGGGATCAGCGCCGTGGCCCGCCCCGCCGTGCGCTCCACCGCGGGATTGTCGAAGAGGCGCTCCAGCACCGCATGGACCAGCGTGCCCCGGGTAGCCGCCTCGCTGGGCTTCTCCGGCAGCTTGTCGATGACCCGGAAGCGGTACAGCAGCGGACACTGCATGAAATCGCTCGCCCGCGACGGCGACAGGGACGAAGGCGGCTGAGCGGGCCGCGGCAGGGAGGTCATGTCGAAGACCCTACGGCCCGCCACTGACAGCGGGCGGCATACCATCGACCACACAGCCTCGAACACTGCATGATCGTGCCGTAGGGCACCGACATGATCGTGCCGTAGGGCACCGACCGAAAGGACCCCGTGGACGAGAGCGGCGACAGCGGGCGGCCGCAGCCCGGTGCAGGGGGAACACCCCCCGGAACCGGCCCCGGCAAGGGCGAACCGCAGCGCCCCGAAGAGCCCGGAGGCGGCCTTCTCATGGGCCGCCCCTTCGGCGTGCCGGTGTACGTCGCGCCCAGCTGGTTCCTCGTGGCCGCACTGATCACCTGGGTCTTCGGCGGCCAGCTCGACCGGGTGCTGCCCGAGCTGGGCACGGCGCGCTACCTGGTCTCCCTCTTCTTCGCGATCGCCTTCTACGCCTCCGTGCTCGTCCACGAACTCGCCCACACCGTCGTGGCGCTGCGCTACAAGCTGCCGGTGCGCCGCATCCAGCTCCAGTTCTTCGGCGGCGTCTCCGAGATCGAGAAGGAGTCCGAGACCCCGGGCCGCGAGTTCCTGCTGGCCTTCGTGGGACCGCTGCTCTCCCTGGTGCTCGCGGGCGTCTTCTACGTCGGGATGATGTTCGTCGCGCCCGGCACCGTTCCCGGTGTCCTGCTCGCCGGGCTGATGATCTCCAACCTCCTGGTGGCCGCCTTCAACCTCCTGCCGGGACTCCCGCTGGACGGCGGACGGATGCTCCGCGCGGTCGTCTGGAAGATCACCGGACGCCCGATGAGCGGCACCGTCGCCGCCGCCTGGGTCGGCCGAGCCCTCGCCGTCGTCACCCTGGTCGGCCTGCCGCTGCTCACCCACACCGGGACCTTCGGCAACGACCCCCGCGAGCTCAGCGGCATGGACACCATCACCGACGCGCTGCTCGCCGCCATCCTCGCCGCGATCATCTGGACCGGAGCGGGCAACAGTCTGCGCATGGCCCGCCTGCGCGAACACCTTCCCGAGCTGCGCGCCCGCACCCTCACCCGGCGCGCCGTCCCGGTGGAGTCCGCCACCCCGCTCTCCGAGGCGCTGCGCCGGGCCAACGAGGCGGGCGCCCGAGCCCTCGTCGTCGTCGACGGCCACGGCGAACCGAAGGGCATCGTCCGCGAGACGGCCATCGTCGCCGTGCCGGAACACCGCCGTCCCTGGGTCGCCGTCAGCGGCCTCGCCCAGGACCTCACCGACGGCATGAAGGTCTCCGCCGAGCTGTCCGGCGAAGCACTCCTGGACCGGCTCAAGGCCAGCCCGGCCACCGAATATCTCGTCCTGGAGGAGACCGGCGAGATCTACGGTGTCCTCTCCACCGCCGACGTCGAACGCGCGTTCGTCGCCGCCCTGGCCAGGCCCGCCGCCTGACGGCTCGGCCCCGCCCCGGGCTCGCGGTCGGAGCCCGGGGAATCACCGGTACGCTGGTCACATGTCTGAACCGACCGGTGCCGCCCGCCGACGCGGGCCCTTCAAGGTCGGGGACCAGGTCCAGCTCACCGATCCCAAGGGACGCCACTACACCTTCACGCTCGAAGCCGGAAAGAACTTCCACACCCACAAGGGTTCTTTCCCGCACGACGAGCTGATCGGTGCTCCCGAGGGCAGTGTTGTCCGTACCACGGGAAACGTCGCCTATCTCGCGCTGCGCCCCCTGCTCCCCGACTACGTCCTGTCCATGCCCCGCGGCGCCGCCGTGGTCTACCCCAAGGACGCGGGGCAGATCCTGGCCTTCGCCGACATCTTCCCCGGCGCCCGCGTCGTGGAGGCCGGCGTCGGCTCCGGCTCGCTCTCCACCTTCCTGCTGCGCGCCATCGGCGACCAGGGCATGCTGCACTCCTACGAGCGCCGCGAGGACTTCGCCGAGATCGCCCAGCAGAACGTGGAGCGCTACTTCGGCGAACCGCACCCGGCCTGGCAGCTCACCGTCGGCGACCTCCAGGACAACCTCTCGGACACCGACGTCGACCGTGTCGTCCTCGACATGCTCGCCCCCTGGGAGTGCCTGGAGGCCGTCTCCAAGGCACTGGTGCCCGGCGGCATCCTCTGCGCGTACGTCGCCACCACCACCCAGCTCGCGCGGACCGTCGAGTCCATCCGCGAGATCGGCTGCTTCGCCGAGCCGCAGCCCTGGGAATCGATGATCCGCAACTGGCACGTCGAGGGCCTGGCCGTCCGCCCGGACCACCGCATGATCGGCCACACCGGCTTCCTCGTCACCGCCCGCCGCCTGGCCGACGGTGTGGAGGCCCCGCTGCGCCGCCGCCGCCCGGCCAAGGGCGCCTACGGCGAGGACTACGACGGTCCCGGCAGCCAGAGCGGCTCCTCCCGCGGCTGACCCGCGCAACGC
>NZ_JBHXTM010000039.1:52330-85494 GCF_042677325.1 Streptomyces sp. NPDC127117 | reverse complement strand
TTGAACTCGCCCGGCTTCGCCGCGTTCATCTTCTCGGCGTTCGCCGCCTTGCCCTGCGCCTCCTTGTCGTCGGGCGGGGCAACGGCCGCGTCCTGCGCCGACTTCGACTCGGCGGCGGCGGGAGCGTGATGCGCCAGCCGGACCCCCTTCGCCGCCACATCCGCCTTCACCCTGCGGAAACCCGGCGCCTGCGCGGCAGACGGCTTCACCGGAGCCGTGTACCGCTGCGCGACCAGACGGGAGACCGCGCTGTTCCCCGCCGCACGCTGAAGACGTTGCAGGGTGCGGGGATCAGGGGCCGGCCGGTCGCCGGGCGGGCGCTTCGGCGCCGTCACCGTCGTACGGGAGACACCCGGATGAGCCGGAGCGGAAGAGGAACGGGCAGAGGCGGGGCCCTTCTCCGGAACCGCCTTCATCCGCCCTCCCGGCCCGTCGCTACCGCGTACCCCGCCGTGTCGGCCAACTCACCAACGAGAAACATACGAAGCCAGGAAGGCCCTGCGGAAGACCAACTACGTTATGAATCAAGGGACTTGCCTCAACGGGCACCCTCGCTGCGCGAACGGGAAAACAGAAGCACACACCCTTGAAAGCCACGCGGCCACCGCCCTCCCGGAGCCCCGCCGACAAAAGAAGTCCACCCGACGGCCCGGAATCCATATGGTTCTGCCATGCCCGAACTCCAGCGCCTCCGCCCCGACCACGCGCCCGCTCTGCTCGCCTTCGAGCAGGAGAACCGCACGTACTTCGCCGCATCCGTCCCGGACCGGGGCGACGCCTACTTCACCGACTTCGCCGCCCGCCTCACCGCCCTGCTCGACGAACAGGCCGCCGGTGTCTGCCACTTCCACCTGCTGGTCGACCCGGACGGAGAGGTGCTGGGCCGGTTCAACCTGGTCGACATCGCGGACGGCTCCGCCGATCTGGGCTTCCGCGTGGCCGAGAAGGCCACCCGCCGCGGCCTGGCCACGGCCACCGTCCTCCACCTCTGCACCCTGGCAGCCACGGAGTACGGCCTGACCACCCTCCGCGCGGCCGCCGCCCTCGACAACACGGCCTCCCGTACGGTCCTGACCCGCGCTGGTTTCGTCCCGACCGGAGAAGAGGTCCAGCTGAGCGGCCGGCCGGGGCTGGGGTACGTACGCAGCACAGCGCCCCAGGTCTGACCGGCACGGAACAACGTTCCCACCGACCACCGGAAGCGCTTTTGTCAACCGGATCCCTCTCTGTCCCACCTTTGCAATATCATCACATTCCAACTACTCATCTCAGGGCCGCACCTCCCCACGCAGGTTCTCAGCCCGGTGTGCGCGAGGAAGTATTCATGCCGCCCTACCAGCCCTCGGCCGACTGGCAGTTCGAAGTACCGACCTCCGGCAGCAAGCGGCTCCCACCCGCCGCCCGCTACGTCGAATCGCTGACGCACCAGGGCTACGGCTTCGAGGCCGCCGTCGCGGACCTCGTCGACAACTCCATCGACGCCGGTGCCCACAACGTCGTGGTGAGCTTCCTCCGGGACGAGGACCGACTCGTCAGCCTCCTCGTCATCGACGACGGCTGCGGCATGAACGACGAAGCCCTGGACACCGCCATGACGGTCGGCGGCCGCGAGGGCTACTCCGACACTGCGCTCGGCCACTTCGGCGCGGGCCTCAAGGCAGCCTCGCTCTCCCACGCCGACTCCCTCACTGTCATCAGCCGGACCAAGCGGAGCCCGTCGGCCGGCCGCCGCTGGCTGACCGCACGCGCCCAGGCCGACTTCACCTGCGACATCGTCGACCCGGGCTACTGCCAGGACCTGGTCGACCGTTACGACGGCCTGATCCAGTGGCACGGCACGATCGTCCGCTGGGACCGGGTCCGCGCCTTCGACACGGTGACCACCGGGCAGGCCGACCGCTTCCTCAACGACGCGATCGAGAAGCTGGAGACCCATCTCGGACTCCATCTGCACCGCTTCCTGGCCCGCGACGGCTTCAACATCGACATCGTCGTCGAGGACGTACGGACCAAGGAGGAGCTGGACCACCGCGGCGTCGAGCCCATCGACCCCTTCGGCTACCGCGTGCCCGGCCGGGCCGGCTATCCCCGTACGTACACCGCACCGGTCGAAGGTGTCGGCGAGGTGGCGCTGACCGCCCACATCTGGCCGCCGAAGTCGCCCCTGGTCAGCTTCCGGGGCATCGGACCGCTCGCCGAGCGCCAGGGCTTCTACATCTACCGCAACGACCGTCTCGTCCAGGCGGGCGGCTGGAACAGCACGCGCAGCGCGGAGGGTCACCTCGCCCTCGCCCGGATCGCCGTCGACCTGCCGAGCGAGCCGAACGACGTCTTCAGCCTCACCGTGAAGAAGGACGGCGTGACCGTCACCCCGGCGTTCGCACGCGGCCTGGAACAGGCCACGGACGAGGCCGGACACACCTTCGGTACGTACCTCCAGGAGGCGGAGACCACGTACCGGGAGGCCGCCCGGCGCGCCACCGAGCCGCAGCGCAAGGCAGTCCTCCCGGCCGGAAAGGGCATCGATCCGAAGCTCAGGCGCACCCTGCGCGACGAGTTGCCGGAGCTGGACGGCGAGGACCCGATCGCCTTCCGCTGGGACACCCTGCCGTCGGACGTGTTCTTCGAACTCGACCGTGACGAACGGGAGGTGAAGCTCAACAAGGAGTACCGGCAGGTCTTCAACGGCGGCCGCCGCGGCGGGCTGAACGACGCGCCGGTGGTGAAGAGCATGCTCTACCTCATGGTCAACGAGATCTTCCAGAAGGAGCGGGTCAGGGCCGTCCACACCGACAACGTCGCGTTGTGGAACAGCGTCCTGGTGACGGCGGCGCGCTGCGAACTCTCGCGCTGACCACCGATCCGCAGTCCTTCACCCGCCCTCCCGAGGAAGCCACCCACCGCCATGACCGACCACCTGTTCAACCTGCACGGCGACGTCCTGGGTGCGATGCGGCGCGGCCCCAAGCACTTCACCAAGCTGGCGTTCGTCCTCTCCGAGGCCGACGAGCCCGCCGACACGGAGCTGAGCCACTTCCGGGACCGGATCGCCGCCGCCGGTCCCGGCGATGAGCTCACCGCTCTCTGGCACCGCACCCTGACCACCTGGGACCTGGCGGAGCAGGCCGACTGGTCCACCGCCCCGGCCCGCACGGACGCCCGCCGCGCCGACACGTACAACCGGCTCGGCTTCGGCGCCGACCTGCGCAGGGCGCTCGACCGGGCGGTCCCGGTCTTCAAGGAGCCGGGCCCCACCGTCATCAGCGAGGAGTTCACCTCCTGGTACTCCCGTGACACCGCGGCCGCCCGCTCCTTCTACTGGAACTCCTACGAGCAACTCCTGCGCCGCAAGGGCTGGTCGGACGCCGCGGTGGCCGGCCTCGACGAGGCCAGTCACGCCGTGGTGGAACGCCTCTCCGACCCCACCCGCACCGAGGCGTACGGCGCCCGGGGCCTGGTCGTGGGCTACGTCCAGTCCGGCAAGACCGCCAACTTCACCGGCGTCGCGGCGAAGGCCATCGACGCGGGCTACCGTCTGGTCATCGTCCTCGGCGGCACCCTGAACCTGCTGCGGGGCCAGACCCAGCGCCGTCTGGACATGGAGCTGATCGGCCAGGAGAACATCCTGCGCGGCGCCGACCTGTCGGACCCGGACGCCCTGGTGGGCATCGACTACCAGGACGACGAGGACTGGCCGGCGAAGTTCGTCAGCCACGGTCACCGCCCGTTCAACATCGAGCGCCTCACCACCCGGGACGACGACTACCAAAGCCTCCGGCAGGGCATCGGGGCCCTGGAGATCGAGAAGCGCGAGAAGCACCTGCCGCTGTACGTCCCCGACAACCTGCACCGCGCGGCCGCCCGCGTCATGGTCGTCAAGAAGAACAAGTCCGTCCTGACGAACCTGGTGAAGGACCTCAGGAAGATCGGCCCGATCCTCCGCGAGATCCCCACCCTGATCATCGACGACGAGTCCGACCAGGCGTCCGTGAACACGTCCGACCCGAAGAAATGGGAATCGGGCCGGACCGGGCGCACGGCGATCAACGGCCTGATCTCCCAGCTCCTCGGCCTGCTCCCGCGCGCACAGTACGTCGGCTACACCGCCACCCCGTTCGCCAACGTCTTCATCGACCCGAGCGACGGCGAGGACATCTTCCCGCGCGACTTCCTCATCTCGCTGCCGCGCCCCGTCGGCTACATGGGCGTGCAGGACTTCCACGACCTGGACGGCACGGGTACCGCCGAGGAGACCCACGTACGCGGCATCTACGACGACACCGGCGACCGCCTCCAGGAAGCACTGGACGCGTTCGTCCTCACCGGCGCGCTGAAGCTGTACCGCGCCGATCACGGAGTCCCCTCGGGTCCGTTCCGCCACCACACGATGCTGGTGCACGAGTCGGTGAAGATGGACGACCACGCGGACCTGGCCCTGCGCATCAACACACAGTGGCATCAGGCGGGATACACCTCCCGAGAGGGCCACGCCCGCCTGGAGAAGCTCCTCGCCGACGACCTCGCCCACCACGCGGACGAAGACCTCCCGACCCCGTCCTCGTACGCCGACCTGCGCCCGTACGTCTCCCGCGCCCGCCAGCGCATCAACTCGGGCGGCAACCCGGTCGTGGTCGTCAACGGCGACACGGACCGCTACTTCTCCCAGATCGACCTGGACTTCGACCGGACCCCGAACGTCTGGAAGATCCTGGTCGGCGGCACGAAGCTGTCCCGGGGCTTCACGGTCGAGGGCCTCACCGTCACCTACTACCGCCGCACCACCCGCCAGGCCGACACCCTGATGCAGATGGGCCGCTGGTTCGGCTTCCGCCCCGGCTACCGCGACCTGGTCCGCCTCTACATAGGCCGCGAGGAACCGCTGACCAAGACGCAGACGATCGACCTGTACGAGGCCTTCGAGGCGATCTGCCGCGACGAGGAGACCTTCCGCTCCCAGCTCTCCCGCTACGCGGAGCTGATCGACGGCGAACCCCAGGTGACCCCGGCCCGGATCCCGCCCCTGGTCTCCCAGCACCTGCCGTTGATCAAGCCGAGCAGCCGCAACAAGATGTTCAACGCGGAACTGGTCGAGATCCGGTCCCCGGGCCAGTGGGTGGAGCCGACGGCGTACCCGACGGACGGGGCGGACCTGCGGCACAACGCGGAGGTGTGGCGCCCGGTCCTGGACTCTCTGAGGTCCGCCCCCGTCACGCTGACGTGCTCCTCCCCCGGCCTCGGTCGCAGCGACACCTACGAGGCCCTGCTCGGCACGATCGGCCACGACGCACTGCTGAAGATCCTCTGCGACCTCCGTTGGTCCGCTCCCTCACAGTTCTCACCCCATCTGGAGTCCCTGGTCACCGCCGGCGAGTCCGGCACGGGCATCGACGACTGGTTGGTGATCGCCCCGCAGCAGACCTCCACCCGCCGCACGGAGGCGACGATCCTCGGCTCCCGCCCACTGTCCCTGGCACACCGCACCCGTCGCCGCGGCGATCTCTTCGGCGCGATCAGCGAGCCGAAGCACCGCGGGGTGGCCCTCCGGGTGGCGGGCGCGCTGAAGGACTCGGGGGATCCGCTGGTCGAGTCCCTCGTGCGCGAGCGACGCGGCGTGCTGGTGCTGTATCCCGTGGTCGAGAGCGAACCCCGGCCGGCCGCCGACGGCGCGATCGATCCCCGGCATGTGGTCATGGCCTTCTCCCTGGTCGCTCCGAAGTCGTCGGCGGACCGGGGGACGAGCCTTGTGCGCTTCCGAACCATCGATTCGAGCAAGCGGGATTCCGTGATCATCGATCGAACGAGCGGTGGGGCGTAGGAGAATTGGCAGTGATGAGTACCGCGAAACCCTCCTCCCCCGGCGTCTCCGCCCGGATGAGCCGACAGGCGAGCCGCGACACCAAGCCGGAGGTCGCCGTCCGAAAGCTGCTGCACGCATCCGGCTACCGCTACCGGCTCAACGAACGGGTGCCGGGAATGCCCCGGCGGACCATCGACATCGCTTTCACCCGGGCAAAGGTCGCGGTGCTGATCGACGGGTGCTTCTGGCACGGCTGCCCTGTTCACGCCACGCAGCCCAAGGCCAACGCGGAGTGGTGGCGCGAGAAACTCGAACGGAACATGGCACGGGACCGGGAGACGAACAAGCATCTTGCTGGGGCGGGGTGGACGGTATTGCGGTTCTGGGAGCACGAGGCCCCCGACGGGGTGGCCGAACAGGTGGCCGCGGCTGTCGACCGGGCAAGGTCCAAGGTTTCGGACAGGGGCATGCCCCGAAAACGAAGTTCGGTGAGCAGAGTCGCACGATGTGGCAACAAGAGCTGACACCAACAGATCGCCCCTACGGCCACTCTCGGCGACAGCGCGGTAGCCGAACGAGATCACCTCGAAGAACTTCGGTCCCCGACAGCGCGCTGATCGGAGAAGCCCTCGTCGCCGGCTACACTTCAACCCCATGACCAACACATCCCAGAAGCCGCTCCGCCCTGCGGATGTGCATGTCATCGATCTTTTCGCGGGGCCGGGTGGACTCGATGTGGCGGCTCACGCACTGGGAGTTGCGTCCCTCGGAATCGAGTGGGACGCGAACGCGTGCCAGACGCGGCGAGCAGCGGGCCTGCCCACCGAGCAGGGGGATGTCCGCGCGTTCGACTCGGCGAAGTTCCCGCAGGCCAACGTCCTGGCGGGCGGTCCGCCGTGCCAGACGTACACGGTGGCCGGAAAGGGTGCCGGTCGGCGGGCACTGGATGAAGTTCTGGCATTCGTCAAACGGCTGGCGGTTGGCGAGTCGTGGCCACATATAGAAGCGGATCTCGCTGTATTGGAGGACGAGCGCACCGGGCTCGTCCTCCAACCGCTCCACTGGGCCCTGGACGCACTCCAGAACGGTGCGCCATACCAGGCCATCGTCCTGGAACAGGTTCCCGCAGTCCTTCCTGTGTGGACGGCGTTCCGGGACGTACTCAGGCAGAACGGCTACTCGGCCGAGTGCGGCATCCTCCGGACCGAAGAGTTCGGCGTTCCTCAGACTCGGCGGCGTGCTGTTCTGATCGCTCGATTCGGCGAACAGAGCGGAGTCGCACTGCCGAGTCCGACCCATCAGTCCTACCGCAAAGGCGTGTGGCCGATGCCCGCACCTGCCCCGGTCGAACCGGCCCTGTGGGCGGAGAACGACGGCACGGACGACGCAATGCTGCCCTGGATATCGATGGGCGAGGCCCTCGCGAATTACCGCAGCGGGCCGTTCACCGTCATCTCCAATTACGGCACGGGAGGCGACCCCAGGGCGCGCGGTCGCCGGAGCTCCCGCGCGCCCTCCGCGACGGTCACGGGAAAGGTGTCCCGAAACAGAATCGTCGCCGGTGAGAATGGCATCGACCTGCCACGCTTCAGCTTTCGGGAAGCAGGCATGCTCCAGTCCTTCCCGGAGAAGTACCCCTGGTCCGGGAAGGACGTGTCCCAACAGATCGGCAACGCCATTCCCCCACGGCTCGGCCTGCACATCCTAAGTGCGGCCATGGGTCTGGGCAGGCCCTCCGAAGAGGCGATCACGCGTCTCGAACAGTGGCGGCCTCAGACATCTTCCGACGCTCTTTCCGCACGTCCGCGGACCCTCGCGTCCTCAAAGAGTTCCGAGAAATAGTCCACGAGCCGATCCACGGATTCCTCCGGTGCGGGCGCATCGTCCGGGCCCTCCGGAAGAATGTCGCGCGTCACGGGGCCGGCCCACTCCGAGGCCTCGATCCACTGTCGCAGCGGCTCACCGTCCCGCTCCGCGTCAGGAGCGATGACGTCGTACATCAACGTTGCGGCGGAGGTGTTGACCGCACTTGCCAAGGCGTTGATTTCACGACCAGTCCTGACCGTCCCGCGCTCGATGAGGCGCAGCATCGCCTGAGCCGTCGGCCTGTGGTCGATGGCGTCGAGACGCAGCACAGTGTTGAGCATGTCCTGGTGGGTGCAGGCTGTGACCACGGGCCCGTAGTCGGGGCCGTTCCGAAAGAGTTCGGCCGCCCACCACAGCCGGGCAAAGGCCTGGGTGTGGTGGGCGCCTCGAAACCGGTTGGCCGTGACCATCTGAGCCTTGCCGTCCTGCTTGGGCTCAGGCATGTGGCGCCAGGTTACGTAGTCGGGAGCGACCCCGAGGGCAAGGTAGTTCCATCTCCTGCGGTCGGCGGCCTCTCGGCGATCGAACCGCACGGTGGCGTGGAGCCGCGGAGCGAGCCAGGCATCGGCCTTGGTGGGCTTTTCGTCGCGACACCGGTACATCGCCTCCTCGAAGAGGTCGCGTACCGGCCCGAGCTCCGCACGCACCTGGACGCCGGCGAGCGGTTCGGCGACTTTGCTGAGTGCGATGGCCGGTACGTTCTCCTTGCCCGCAAGCAGCCCTTCGGTCAAGTAGGAGGCGGCATTGAGATCGGAGAGCAGTGCCAGTCGTTCAGGCAGATGAGCAGGCTTGTCGGTCATGCTTCGACCCCCTGGTGAAGTCTGTCCAGGCCACGAATTGCGGTGGCCAGAGCCCTGGGCATCTCGGCCCTGCGGGTGGCGGCGAATTGGATACGTGGCTGGAGGTCGATCCATCCGAAAGCTCCGGTGCGTCGGCGGTGCACCTCTCGCAGAGCCTCCTCGATCGGGCGCCCAGGGACGACGTCCGGGAGCATCTCGCGGAGCACCTCGCCCCGCCAGTCGTGAGGGAACAGCGGCATGCCGTCGTCCTCGACCTCGAGGTCTCCGATAGCGGTGTGGAACACAGCGGTCCACACATCCGTACACATCTGGGCGAGTAGCAGATCACGAACCAAGCCCTCGGCCGCAGAACCATCGCCGCCCACGAGATCGGTGACGCCCTCGAAGTCGGTGTTCACGTGTACTGCCGGCAGTTCACCGGAGGTGTCGACGATCCAGGGCACGTCCCGGAAGGAACGCAACCACTCCGGTCCCTCACGGAAACCGACCTCTATGACATCGAGTTCACGCTGTCTCAACGGAACATCGGCGGTCAGATCCACGACCCATTCCGTATCCGACGTGGCGATGACTCGCCCCGGCACCCCGTCGGCGGTCGCCACCACATGAACGGACAGAGTGGCACGGTCGAGGTGGTCGGCACGCCAGAGCTCAAGGGAACCGACCCAATCCCGGCCGCTCTCCGTCTCGGGTTCCAGATGAACCATGGTCCGTGTGTTGGTCGCCTTCTCGGTCAACACGGCGACAACGGACACCTCGGACCAGTAGCCGTTGGGCTCGGTCGCCTTGGCCGGAACTGTTGCCGACAGCTTGATCCGGGCACTCTCCCAGTCGTCCCGCTCCGCCCGCCCGAGGGCCACCACCTGCTCAACAACGGAGTACGCCTTGGTGTCGAGAGGCTCCCTGCTGTCGCCGGGCCCCTTCAGCCCCACTGCGGTCACGCGCAGCGATACAACCCCGGGGAGTCGCTTGTACGGATAGACCCTCATCGCTTCACTTCCTTGTCCAAGCGAAGTTCAACGACCAAGCCGGTGAGCGATGCGCGCACCGGGTGTGTGGACGCGTCGGTGACCCCTCGGAAGGTCGCATTCCGCGCTCCGGGCTCAAATCGCAATACACCGTCCTCCAGTTCACAATTCCGTACAGCAACAAGTTCGGACCAAACGACCGTCGGCCGGGGGCCGGATCGCACATCCAGTTTGGCCACTGGGATCACGTGCATGACGTCACTGCTGGCGGGCACCTTGACCTCTGCGGTGATGCACCATGAACCATCCGTGTCGATCCGTGCATCGAGGTCGTCGAGAACCGGCATCGCCGTGGCAGCGGATTTCCGGGACGCGCCCTTTCCCGATACGGCCAGACGCTTGCGCAAGCGGTCGGTCGCGCCACGCCGCTTCGCCTTCGGTAGCGTGACGAGCTCGCGAACAGCCCTGTTCGTATCGCGAGTCAAGGTGGCGATACGCCGGTAGGCGGAGGGCGAGTATCGCATTCGCAGTTCCTCGGTCTGCCCCCACTTGTTGTGCTCCGGTGGCTCCGAGGTACGCAGAAACGCCTCCGCCTCGTCGGCGAAGGGCGCCTCGCCACCCGCAGCATGCCCAACGAGAAGCACTGCCTGAAACGGATTCGTGCCCAGTGCCAGATCAGGGACGCGGCTGGTACGAACCGTCATACGGCTGCCCCGCATCGCCACCACGGTGTTCGGCCGCCCGTCTACGTCATCGGCCTCGGTCACCAGAAGAACCGCCTTGTGCTCGCCGCAGCTCTTCTGCCCCGCGAGGCCCGGCACGCTCAGAGGAACGGTCGACATGGCGACCTGACCGGCCTCGGTCAGACGCTCCACGGTCGTACCGTTCAGGAATGCCTGGAGCGCACGGGTGCGGGAAGGTTGAGTCACGCGGGGATCGACCCGCTCCTCCTCGATGATCTCGACACCGTTACGCAGCGTCCGAACAGACGCTTCGAGAAGCGGTTGCCCACCATCACCTGCGACCATTGCAGCCCAAAAGTTCCGCCCGAGCGCTTGGCGAAGCCGCTTGTGCATGCGATGCACACTTTCCTCGTCCTCGCTCATGTCGCTCTCGGTCGCGGTATCGGCGTCTGCGAGGCTTGCCACGTCGTGCGCGCCGACAATCAGGAACGAGGTTCCTGGTTCGGTGCTCTCCCGTGCGAGATGCAGCCGTTCAACGGTCTCCTCGTCAGCCCACCACGAGCGAGCGACATCCGCCCGGTTCGCGTGAGGATCCGGACGACCGAACCAGGCCGGGCCGGCCCAGGATCTGCCCTCGACCTCACGCCAAGGTAGATCGAGACGCCCGATCAACCGCCTTTCGGTCTGACCCTCGTGCGGCTCGGACAATGTGGAATTCATGAGCACCAGGCCCAGGCGACTGGTCGCCCAGAGTGTCGCCTTGCCCAACCCGTACGAACCACCGGCGCCGTCAACGGACTTGTGACTGTCCAACTGACGTCGGACAACAGCAGCGAACCGGCCGGTCTCATAATCATCACCGGTCAGGCCCGAAGCGTTGAAGTCGTCCACACGCAACAGAACAAGCCGGTCACGCTCTCGCATCTCGCGCAGTCCCGCGTCGATGACCCGACCGACCTTCTGATCCTGGGCAGCCGCAGCCTCGTAGTGCGGCGCAAGCCGGTCCCACTGAATCGCCTCGCGGAATCTGGCCAGAGCATCTCCAGTGAGTTCGTGCAGCGTGTACCGGACGCGGACCGGACGCGCACTGTCGAGGCGCTCGTCGAGGCTGTTCTGCGTGGCTTCACGAGCCAGCACCTCGACATCCGCCTCGAAGGCGAAGGCTGCTGCGTTGCCGAAGTCCCGGCCACCGTCGGTGTACGCAGGACGGTGATACCAGGCGGGGAGACCTGTCAGCTCGGCCAAATCCTCTTCACTCTCTTCAAACGCTCCGGGCGCTTCGCACAGCTCCGGAAGGGACTGAATCTTTTCCCGCATCGCCTCTTCGGGGGTCAATCGACCGTTCACCCACTCCACGACAAGCCCAGCTGGCACCTCAAGGAGGTCAGCAATTTCGGTATCCTTGATTCCACTTTCATGCATTCGATCAACCAGCCAGCGACTGAATGAACTCTCGATCGAATTCAACACTCCCTCTTCCGTTCCCGAACGACGACCGGCAGCGACGCCGAACGTTCCTGGGGACGGGGCCATACCAACCGTCGCAACAACTCTCCGGCGAAGTCGGCTCGCTTTCTCACGGCTCCGCTCCAGTCTCTCCATCACATCCCGCCGCCGTCGCTCGGTCGCAACTGCGGGGTCGGACTCCAGATCGAGAGCGATACGGAGATCCTGCATGCCTCGGCGCTCGATCTGACGAATGCGCTCCCGCGTCACCCCGAAACGGTCCCCCAGCGCTTCCAGCGTCCAGGTCTCCCCATCCACGAGCCCATGACGGTACAAGATCACGAGGAGCGTTCGCTCCGACAGGATGCCCAGCAGCGGGCGGAGTTCCTCCAGAGCGAAGTACGACCGCAGGGCTTCGTGGGGATCCAGCACACCACTACCCGCCCCGCTGAACGCCCCCGTCGTTCCGGATGCCTCGAAAAGTCCGTCGAGCGACAGCACGCCGCGCATCAGCTTCAGGTACTCGACGACCTTTCTGTAATCCATGTCGCACTCTGCCGCGAGATCCACCTCGTCCGGCACCTGGCCCAAGTTCTGGAACTTGCGTTGCGCCTTCCCGATTTTTCTCATCGACTCGCGCACATGGACTGGATACCGAATCACGGACCCGCAGTCCGCCACCCCTCGGTCAGCCGATTGCCTGATCCACCACGTGGCATATGTGGAGAACTTCAGCCCTCTCGTGACATCAAATTTCTCCACGGCACGCATTAGCCCAAATTCTCCGAATTGCACAACTTCCTGACGCTCCAGCCCCTCCGCTTCAAAGAATCCGCCTTTTACAATCGAATAAATTAGCCCTTGATTGTGTACCACCAATGCTTCGTAGGCGCGCCGCGCTTCGCTTCTGTCCGGCAAACTGCGCACGTATCCCGCAGGAAGGTCTCCGGTCAGCGGCAGTCCCGACCGCAGGAGCAGGAAGAGGCCTGCCTCCTCAGCGGCGGTTAGGATCCGTTTCTGCGGCCTCCTGTTCCATCTGTCGCTGTCCAGGACCCGCCTCGCCGCCGATACAGCCAAGTCGAGGTCCCTCGACGGTCGAGCCTTTTCGGCGAGGCCAGAAGCACTGTGCTGTCCGGCCAACTCGTCGAGAGCCCCCTCCGTGCCGATGGCTTGGGCCTCGGGTTCCTCCTTCGGCTCACCGAGGTCTCCCGGGCCTGCCGTCCACCCTTCGGCCTCCATCTCGGAAGTCAGCGCACGTCGGACATCGACACCGAGAAACGCAGCGACAGCCACCTGAGAGACGGCGAAGTCACGATCGACACCCTCGGCCCTGAACCGACGCAGCAGCCGCTCGATCCGGTCCGAATCGACCGGATGCATCCCCTCAGTGGCTGTAAATCGATGCTCCGCCGCCATAGCTCCTCCCTGCGCACTTGCTCCGTGACTGTTCCTGAGCCATATCGCTATCTTGACCCTGTTGCTGCGACTGCGGGGAGAGTTGATGAGGATCGTTCCGAGCGAAATCTCGAGCAAGACCAGGAGCACTGCGGAGCGAAGTGTCTTCGCCGCCCTCAAGGCCATCCCCGACGACGAGAGCGTGGCCCTGCACTCCGTTCATCTTCCAGCGCACCGCTACAAGCGTGTCGGCGAGATCGACTTCGTAGTGATCACGCACAAGCTGATCCTGTTCATCGAGGTGAAGGGCGGAGGGGTCGCCTTCCGGGACGGCAAGTGGCACTACGGCGGAGGCGATGGCCACGTGGACACGCGTGATGAAGGCCCATTCGAGCAGGCCAGCAGCGGCATGCACGAATTGGAACGAGAGTTCCGGGGCACAGTCGACGGCCTCCGCGCTCGCGACGCGGTGGGGGGCTATCTGGTCATCACTCCAGGCGTCGATCTCCCACCGATGACCACGTACGAACCCGAACAGTATCTTGGTCGCACGGCCTACGCCGGAGGGCGAGGACTCGAAGCCGCAATTCGACGCGCCGGCCGCTACTGGCCCAGCAAGGGCAAGAACAGGTCTGCCATCTCCCCCATCTCCGCGCAGCTGCGCGGAGACATCGTGAAGGCTGTACGTCCCGACTTCGACCTGGTCCCCAACCTCCAGTCAAGAATCACTGACCTCGAGGCGACCTTCGAGCGTCTGACCAACGAACAGTTGGAGCGCATCGACGAGTTGGAGGAGAACCCCCGGCTCATCTGGACGGGAGGCGCGGGAACTGGAAAGACGTTCCTCGCTGCCGAGGCCGCCCGCCGCAAGTCGGCGAGCGGAACCGTCCTCTTCACCTGCGCGAGTCACACTCTGGCAGCACATGTCTCCAACATCTTGTCGGACGAGTCCATCGTCGTGCTCCCCTTCGATCGTCTCGACGAAACACGAGGGCGCTCCTTCGACCACTTGATCGTGGACGAGGCACAGGACTTGATGACACTCGAGCACCTGGGAAAGCTCGAGGAACTCGTCGAAGGTGGGCTCGACAGAGGCCGATGGATCTTCATGCTCGACCGGAACAACCAGATCCTGTTTCCCGAGGGCTACGACCCCGAGGCATGGAAGTACCTGAGCGAACTTGGTGCAACGTCGGCTTCCTTGAAGAGAAACTGTCGCAACACCAAGCAGATCGTGAGACAGGTTCAGCGCTACACGGGTGCTGATCTGGGAACCGCGATGGCGGGACAGGGGGAGCAGGTGATCTTCGCCAAGGTCTCCTCCAGAGAGGACGAAGCGTCAGCTCTGGACAGACATCTGGATCGCCTTCTGGACGACGGCGTATCTCCCCGTGACATCACTCTCGTGTCGTCATCCGGCGATTGGGTCAGCACTTCTGCCCGGCTCTCCCGCCGTTTCTCCAAGATCGATCGCTATGCAGACACGATCGGGTCCGGCCGGTTGAGGAATCGCATTACCTGGTCCTCGGTAGTGGACTTCAAAGGCCTTGAGAACCAGGTCGTATGCCTCATTGACCTCGATGCCGAAGCCCTCGAAGGTCGCCTCGACTCCATTTACGTCGCATGGACCCGGGCCCGAGCACACTTGTGGATCGCCACCTTGCCCGGCGTCAGCCGCGTACTGAGAGACATGGGTACTGCCGCGCTCGAGAAAGAAGGTGCGACGGGATGACTGTCTCGGAACTGGACCTCGCCACGTATCGCGATGAATTCGTCAATTACCTGCGCAGACAGCTCGTCGGTCCGGAGCCTGATGCGGAGGAGGTGCTCGTCGATCCCCCGGACCGGCGCTACCTCATGGGCACTCTCTATCCACGCGGCACAGAATTCCACGACCGTACGTCGGCCGCCGGCGAACAGGAGCTGTCCGAGGATGCCGCAGGTGTCGGTGAGGAGGACGGCTTCGCCGACGATCCCGTGGCCGAGGCGAATGCCTGGATGCCCTCGTCACTCGGGTTCTCGTTCTTCACCAACGCTGCGGCCATCACGGTGACTTGCTCCGCTGCACGCTACGAGACACAGCGCAAGGGGGGACGCAGAATCTGGGTCAGGCTTCCCAGCCGCGCCCAGACGGTCCAATTCGACCAGGGGTCGATGAGCGGCGAGCGAGTGCTGGAAGGCCACGCCCGCCTCTACGTCCGCTGGCGACGCCACGGCTTGGGCCACCTCGTCACCTGCGTACTCGCGAACGCCCACCACGAGGACGAGGACCCCCGGAATTCCAGGAACCTCATGCTCTTCCAGGCAGGACTCGAGGTAACAACCATCGACGGAAGGGTCCTCGAATACCCGAGTACGCGACTCAACAGTCGGGATCCAGAGGAGGAGGAACTCCGGGTTCAATACCGACACATCGTGACGCGGGCCATCGGGCACGGCTGCGCCGTCGAGTGGAAGGAATCGGACGAGGAAGTCACCACCCTCCGCGCGGAAGTCATGCCGCGCCAAGTTGTCGAGCACGTCCGCCCCGACGGCCCGACAGACCTGCACGTGCTCAATCTCTCGCGCCTCTACCGACGGGACCTTCCTGTCGAAACGTTGCGCGCCGATCTCGATTCGTTCGTCGCGGGCTATCGCGCGTGGTACGAAGCACGCGTGGCCGAGGCGTCGGCGAGCCTCCCGCAATGGGCTCGGGAACCCGCTCGACGCATCCTCACGCGTGTCGAATCCGCAGTGCAGCGCATGGAGTCCGGGGTCGCGGTCCTCGCCGGGGCGAACGCTGCCGGAGAGCACGCCCGGGAGGCATTTCGGCTGGCGAACCGAGCCATGGCGCTGCAGATGCTGCACAGCCGAAGTGAGTTGGCGGGCTCACGACGCCGCAGGAACGACAACGTCGTCGAAGTTTCCGAACCGGATGCCGAAGCTGCTTGGCACCCCTTCCAGCTCGCCTTCTTCCTGCTCGTCGTCGAAGGGCTCGTGAACCCCGGACACGATGACCGCGACACAGTTGACCTCATCTGGTTCCCCACAGGCGGTGGCAAGACCGAGGCGTATCTGCTCACAGCATGCTTCGAGATCGCATGGCGTCGGTTGCACTACGGGTCCGCGGGCGGCGGTACTGCTGTCATCAGTCGATACACGCTCAGCCTCCTCACCACCCAGCAGTTCCAACGGACGGCGACGGCCATCTGTGCGCTGGAGTACATGCGCCTCGGGCATGATGGTCCCGAGGCGTCAGCGCTGGGAGACGAACCGATCACCGTGGGCCTCTGGGTCGGCAGGGATACGACTCCGAACACTTACGCCGAGGCAGAGACAGCCTTCCGCGAACTCAAGCAGATCAACGAGCCCGACGACAGGTTTCTCCTGGAACGCTGCCCCTGGTGCGGAACCGAGATCGTCCCGCAGCGTCACACTCGCGACAGTGACTTCGGAATCCTGGCAGACTCCGTCGACTTCGCCTTCCTCTGTCCTCGGGAATCTTGTGTATTCCACGATCGGCTACCGATCTCCGTGGTCGACCAGCACATCTACGAGCAACCTCCCACCTTCCTGCTGGGCACCGTGGACAAGTTCGCGCGACTGGCCTGGGAGCCGAAGGCCGGTCACATCTTCGGCGGGCGGGGCAAGCGCAGACCGTCACTGGTCATTCAGGACGAACTCCATCTGTTGGCCGGCCCGCTGGGCACGACGGTCGGTCTGTACGAGGCAGCAGTCCTGGAGCTGTGCGCGTGGGACGGCATCAGGCCGAAAGTAATCGCTTCGACGGCAACGATCCGCCGATCGCAGGAACAGATCCAAAGCCTCTACGGTCGCCGGACACAGCTCTTCCCACCGGCCGGAACCGATGCCCGCTACTCATATTTCGCCTCCCCCGACCACAAACGCCCAGGGCGGCTCTACGTCGGCGTCATGGCTCAGGCACACACGGCCTCCACCGGAACAGTCCATGTCGGTGCCGCGGCCCTCCAGGCACCCAACGACATACGCGACACCGACAAGTTGCGCGACTCCTACTGGACTCTGGTTGCCTATCACAACAGCCTTCGCGAACTCGGGCGCACCGTCACGATCGCAAGGGACGACATCCCGGCCAGGCTGGAACATCTGACACGCGACGAATCGACCCGACGCGAACTTCCTGACCACTCGGTTGTCGAACTCACGAGCAACATCCCCCGTGCGTCGCAGCCCAGACTGCTTGACCGTCTCGGCCGGTCGTTCACGGACAACGACAGCGTCTCCTTTCTCGCGACAACCAACATGCTGTCCGTCGGGGTTGACGTGCCTCGCCTGGGTCTGATGCTAATGAACGGTCAGCCAAAAACAACCTCCGAATACATTCAGGCAACCAGCCGAGTAGGCCGCCGCACAGTTCCTGGCTTGATCGTCACCCTTTTCCGCTCGAGCAAGCCTCGCGACCGTTCTCACTACGAGTCCTTCGGGGTTTATCACTCCTCGCTCTATCGACACGTGGAGCCCACAAGTGTCACACCGTGGTCGCCGCCTTCCCGGCTTCGAGCTCTCCACGCGGCACTTACCATCCTCGTACGTCATGGCGTGGGGCTGAGCTCCGAGGACAGTGCAGGGGACGCACTCGACCACAGGGAAGAGGTACAGCGGGTGCGGGATCGCATCGTGGCTCACGTGCAGAGCTCCGATCCCGACGAGAGCGAGGCGGCACGGAAACAACTGGACGAACTGATCGAGGAGTGGCTGCAGGAGGCTGCCATCGCCCGAGGAGGGGGAAGCCGTCTCTACTACCGGCCGCAGGGACTCGGACACACGTCGCTGTTGACCGACTTCGGGAAGCAGCAAGGACTTTGGGAGACCGCTCAGTCCATGAGAAATGTCGACCGGGAATGTCTGGTCGCGGTCAGGGGGGCGTGACGAGATGAAGGACATCAGGCGGAAGGTCCGAAGGACACAGACAATCACTCCATTCGGGGTCGGTGGCATCATCGACCTGCAGGGAGAGTCATTCGTCGCTGCTGATATACGCAGTTGGGGGAACCAGGGCGATCCGGTGGAATCTCCCCGACTGGCCCGGAAATTGGGAGTGAGGGGGTTTCGCTCGGCAGCAGTAATCCCCTCAGGGAAGTCCCAGTACGTATCTCGCCGCGGCCCAGGCTATGTGCGCTTTCCTCGCTGGCTGTTCTGCCCAAAGTGCAGAGTCATGACCCTGTGGCGGCACGAAGCCGAGCAGAGGGATAGGCCGCCCAGATGCGGCCGGTGCCCGAACTCGCCCCAGCAGGCCCCCATGCGTTTCATCCAGGTTTGCAGAGACGGGCACATGGGCGATATCGATTGGCAACGATGGGCACATTCGCGCGCCGAAGGTCACGATCAACGGCAATGCCGAGTGAGGAGCCTCAAGTTCGTCGCGACGCCGGATTCCTCCGGCCTCGATGCCCTGAAGGTGATGTGCATCGTTTGTGGCGCGTATCGAACTCTCGAAGGAATCAGTCAGAAGCATGCACTGAAGCAGATCGGCGTACGCTGCTCGGGGAGCCAGCCCTGGCAAACCTCCGACGACGAGGGCATCGATTGCGAGGAGACGCCGCGCGCAGCCCAGCGCGGCGCTTCCAACGTCTACTTCCCGCTGGTCCATTCCGTCATCGAGATCCCAAATCCGTCAGACCTCAATACGGATGACGAGGCAGCCCGGAGGGTCATGACCCACAGCATGTGGGAAGAACTCATCGAGACCGGTGAAGCGCCCATCACAGATGTGATCGTCAATCACATTGCGAAGAAATGCGACGTCTCTGCGGAGTTCGTCGAGAGTTTGCGGCGAGCCCACACGGCCGACACATCAGCAAAACCAGAGGTCAATTCCACGATTGAGGACCTCAGCATTGCCGAATGGGCAGCGTTCACTTCCTCCGAATCCGAGAAGGATTCCACGGCCGACTTCGCCGTCAGACAGGTGGGCCTGGGTGCGCACACGGACGATCCACCCTCTCTACAATTGCTCCACCACAGCGTCGCGCTGGTTGTAGTGGCCGACCGAATCCGCGAGGTCAGGGCACTCGAAGGGTTTTCCCGATACGAGTCAGAGGGCCGCGAGCGTCTCGTATCCGTAAATCCCGTGGCCCGCGCCCAGTGGTTGCCCGCCGTGGAGTCGTACGGAGAAGGCATCTTCATCTCATTCAACGAGGATGCGCTCGAGGAGTGGGAATCCTCACCAACCGTTCTGCGCTGGGTCGAGGGGATCGAGGGGAACCTCGAGGCCTCCTTCCAGATCGAGAGACTCCGAGAAAAGACAGGCCCCCGGCTGTTGCCAAGATTCGTCATGCTGCACACACTGGCGCACCAGTTCATCCGCCAACTCTCCTACGACAGCGGCTACAACGCGGCGTCTCTGCGCGAACGTGTCTACGCCAGAAGCCATCCAGCAGGAAGCCAGGACCCCCAGCAGGCCGGCATTTTCATCTACACTGCGGCCGGAGATTCGGAGGGGACGCTTGGTGGTCTGGTCCGCCAAGGCATGCCCCCTCATCTCATGGACACGATGATTCGCCTCCTCGAGGCGGCCCAGTGGTGCTCCCAGGACCCGCTGTGCGCTGACTCCACAGGGCGTTCTCTGGCGAACCTCAACAGGGCGGCCTGCCATGCGTGCACGCTGCTCCCCGAAACGTGTTGCGAGATCGGAAACACGCTGCTCGACCGGATCCTTCTGATTGGCGATGGTCAGGTGGAAGGCTTCTTTCGGCCGGTCATTCAGGCCGCTTTCGAAGAGTCCGCCGCTGCCGTAGATGCGCCATGAGACTTCCCAGTCTCCTCGATTTGACGCCGGATCAGTATTCGGTAATCGATCTTCCTTTTGGGGGTCGACATCTGATCACAGGACCCCAAGGTTCCGGCAAGACCGTTATGGCCATCTACAGGGCCTGGATGCAGACCACAGCAGGGCGCCCCGTCACCCTGATCACTCGTTCCAATCTCCTCAGCCAATACACCGATCATTCCTCCAACCGCCTATCCAATGGATTCCACGTCGCCACATTTCATCGCTGGCTGCGCGAATTCTGGAACAAAAATTTCCAGGACGAACCGCCAACAGACGGTACGGATGAATGGAGTTACGACTGGCCCCGGATGCAAATTGAGTGCCTTCAACGCCAGCCAGAATTTCCGGGTGACTTGGTCATCGACGACGGACAGAACTTGCCGCAACAGTTCTACGAACTCTGCAGCATCCTCGAAAGTCATGTCACTGTTTTCGCGGACGGATTTCGAAGTCTCGAGGAGGATCAGTCGACACTTGCCGATATCAGCAAGGAACTCGAGGTGGAGACAGAGGCTATTTCGTTGCGGAATAATCACCGCACTACGCGCGAGATCGCCCTCCTGGCGGAACATTTTCGAGTGGGCGATGACCTCATGGAAGTCAACCTCCCCGAGCGAACCGGCGATATCCCACACTTGATGCACTGCTCCTCGGGACGGCCATTCGTAGTACAGCTCGCCCAATATATCTCCAGTCGCCCCGAGTGCACTGTGGGAATCATCTGCAGAACCGTTGAACTTCAGCGTGAAATCCATCGCCAGCTCGCGGGGCAAGGTCTCCAATCCTCGGTCCAGTCCTACATATCGGGCGACAGAAATCGGTCGACAGTTGATTTCGCCACACACAGAATCCACATCGTGAACGCCGTGAGCATGAAAGGTCTCGAATTCGATATCGTCTTCGTTCCAGATCTGGACAGCTATGCCGAAGACCCCACCGGCGCAACGGCGCGTGAGCGATTCCACGTCCTGTGCATGCGGGCGCGGCAGGAGTTGATCCTCGTGCACTACAGCGCTCGAGAACCTGAGATCGTCGCGAACGTACCTACGTCCCTGCTGGGGCGGCGAACCATCTGAGCCCGCCACCCGAGCGTTGGTCCACGACACCGACCGCACCTTCCACCTTTCTTTCGCCGTCCAGAAGCCCTGAACCGGACGACACTTGGGAGCAGGCACACCGCCTTGCGCGAGGAGATACCAGCAGCACAGCCCGCCCCGGCCGACGCACGGTTCGCCTGCCGGGGTCTCCAGAGGGCGCTGTCCATCTGACAGCCGGTCATCCGCCCGCTCCGAGCTCGGCCTCGAAGTGTGTCCGTGCGCGGTCCAGCGCCTCGTCGGGGTCGTGGCCATGCGCGCGTAGCCAGTGGGGGAGATCGGCGATCTGGCGGATTCGCTCAGAGCCTGCCGCACCCGCTGGTACGTGGTGATGGTGTCGGTGTCGTCCAGCCACAGTTCGGCGTGCCAGTCCTCGGTGACCACGAGGCGGCCGTCGAAGCACCAGAAGCCGTTGGCCGGAGAGACCTGCACCGTTGCTCGGAGGGGACGATTCCGAGGTGGATGGTGTCCATGCCGATGACGCCGGCCAGGCGGTCCAGCTGGGCGGCGAGTACGTGGGGAGGGCAGATCATGGTGTGAAGCTCGGCTTCCCACAGCAGGACGTGGAGCCGCTTGCCCGGGCGGTACAGCCACTCCTGCCGTTTCATTCGGGAGCGGACAGCCTCTTCCGTGTCCCGGACAGAGTTCTGAAGCTCCGCGTACCTGAGGAAGACATGGCGCGCGTAATCGGCTGTCTGGAGCATGCCCCCGACACCATGGTCGGTTCCCACTCGTGGATGGTCGTGGCACCGGTGACCAGCTCGTTCCAGGTGTCCTGCACCGGGCGGTGGCCGGAGGCAAGTTGCCGTCGCCATGAGCGTACGTGCGACTCGAAACCGCGTAGCCGGGCGTGCAGTTCCTCGTACGCGTCTGGGTGGCCGGTGGCGACGGCCCACAGCCTGAGGTCTTCGGGGATGCGGTTTGCCGGCCGTTCTCAAGCTTGCTGATCTTGGACTGTGCCCATCCGAGGCGTGCGGCCGATTCCGAACCGGTGAGCGGCCCACCTGGGCACGTGGCACGGAGCTCCCGGAGCCTGGTCTCGGTCGGCCCCCTGCCCGGTGCGGACAGGACATGATCAGCCCACGCCCGGTACGGCCGCCGATGCCGTGTTGATCTTCGCGAAGCGCTCTCGCCACGGCAGATGCTCGGGCTCCGAGGATGGGGCTGCTGAGTACGCGGTGTTCGCCGCGTTCAGGCGGCACGGGGTGCATTCCGTCTCGTCCAGCAGGGGGCGGAAGGTGTGCTTCTCGCCCGGGCCCTTGCATTCGACGAGCTCGCGGGGGCGTACGGGCTCGTGGGGCCGGGAGACGGCGCGGGTCTCGGGAAGCTTCTGGGCGAGGCGGTAGCGGAGGAAGCCGACCGCCGAGCGCACGCCTTCTTTCGGGCGTTCGGCAAGCAGGGCCTGGCGGAGGTCGGACTCGCCCAGGCCGCGCTCCAGCCACTTCACCGCCTCGACGGCCAGCTGCGCGGCCTCGCGTACGCCCAGGTGCAGTTCGCGGCGGGAGTGGCGCAGGGAGAGCAGCACTCGCTCGGCTCGGGCCAGCAAGGTCGGATCCGCTGCCGGACCCGCTGCCGGGTCTGTCGTCGCGGTCGGCCGCTCCGGTTCGGAGGGTGGGTGGGGAGTGGTCTTATCACTGTGGTCTTCCACCGGTTCATAGCCACCGGCCGTCGGGGCAATCGGTGTGCCGACCGTCGGAGAGTGCGTACTCGGTGACCGAGGGGCGGGCGGGGCCGTGGACCGGGCAGCGGGAAAGGCTACGGGAAAGGCGGCGGACGGGGTTGCCCGCACGTGGCAAGCCTGCTCACTCGTCAGGGGGTTGTTCGCGACCAGCTGCTCGGTGATCCAGCGGCCCCTGTCGCCCTGGCTTCGCCATTCGTGGACGTACCCGTACTCGACGAGCTGTCCCTTCGCCTTCTGGTACGCGCGGCCCTTGATGCCCAGCTTCCGGGCCAGTTCGCCCAAGGGCTGGAAGGTGGCGTTATCCGGGAGGCCCTGTACGTACAGGAGCAGGATCTTCGCGTCACTGCTCAGGCGTGGGTGGCGTACGACATCGTGCGATGCCTTCGTATAGCGCGCGGACGGCGCGATAGCATGACGCAACATTTCCGGTGGTCTCGATCCACTGGTGGTGTAGGCCCTCGGGTTGGTGTTGGCGCACCGCCGGGGGCCGCCCCATGTGCACACGGGCACACAGAGCGTGATGACCTCGTCACCGTACAGCACCGATTCCATGTCCCGCCACGTGTACGGGACTTCACGCCTCGATCGCCATATTGGCCGCACCTGCTACCGCGGCGACGATGCGGCGTGTCCGCACGTCGTCCGTTGTTGCCGTGGCGCAGGCGCCGGTTCGGCCGCCCCCGCGGGCGCTCCGCAACGCACACCCCCGAGCCCCCGCTGCCCGGTCAGGCCTGCCAGAGGGTGCCGTGCCGGTGCTTCGGCGGGGCAATTTCGATTGTGTCTGCGGCTTCGAGGGTGAGTTCACCGGTGGGAGTGTTCAGCAGGCGCCGGAGGAGGCCCGTCTGGGCGCGGAGGCGTTGGCGGGATCGGCGTTCTTCCAGGGTGGAGGCGCGCGAGATGCCTCGGTCGCGGTTGTGGCGGAGGAAGCGGTGGACGTCGACCCGGCGGCGGATGATCTGCGGGACGGGCCTGCGGGCCTGGACCGTTGCCTCGGTGAGGCTTCGGGTGCTGTACCGGAGGTCGCCCAGGGTCACCGAATGCCAGGGGAGGTTCGGACCGTCGGCGTAGGTCACTGTGGCCCGCGAAGGGGGGACGTGGTGTGCGGTGCGTGTCACTGGGCTCCGTCCGCGGCAGCCGGCGGGGAATTCTGGTCGGCCGCGTCAAGCCCGTGGGGTGTGTCGCGCGGCTGTGTGTCGTCCGAGGCCTGAGCGACCCCAGTCGCGGGCCGGCGCCTGGGACAGGGGTTTCTGCCCCAGGGCCTCCGGTCGGCCGGCGCCTCCGCGGCCGGCCTGGTGGGGTCTCCCGACTTGACTTGGCGCTATATATCGCGAAAACTAGATGCATCCCTTCGGAGAGGCGAACCAATGGACCCCCTGGCCGTGCACAAGGCGCTCGCCAATCCCGCGCGGCTGCAGTTCATGCAGTGGCTGAGGGAGCCGGAGAAGTTCTTCGACGAGGACTCCTACCGGCAGCAGGGGCTCGGATTCCACATCGGGGTGTGTGTCGGTGACATCCAGAAGCGGGCCGGGCTGGCGCAGTCGGTGGTCTCGGGATATCTGCAGACGCTGAAGGACGCGGGGCTGCTCGTCTCGGAGCGCATCGGCAAGTGGACGTACTACCGGCGCAACGAGCCGGTGATCGCCGAGTTCGCCGCGTACGTTCGCGACGAGTTGTAGGCCGCGCGATCCCCTTCCGGCTCGGGCCGCGACTGCCCGGTGCGGGAAAGGGGCACGAAGAGTGCCCCCGGGTCTTCCCTCCCGGGTCTGTCGGCGCGGCCGAGTGGGCTGACATCCTGGCGGGCGGTGTTGTGCCGTGTCCGTGCCGATGTCCGCTCCCCCCGCCACCGCCCGCACCTTGCAACGCTGTCGACGAGAACTGCCGGAAGGAGCGAACTTGCGAGCCCGTGTCTCGGCCTCGGACATCGAGAGCCGGAAGAACGAAAGCCGGAAGTCCGAGAGCCGGAAGTCCGAGAGCCGGAAGGACGAGAGCCGGAAGGACGAGCTGTCCGCTCGGGAAGGCGCGTCCGCGGCGCCGTCGATGCGCGTCGACGGTGCGCAGGCTCCGTCGCTCTCCCCTCTGCAGCGGAGCGTCGGCAACGCGGTCGTCCTGCGGATGCTCCGGCAGGGGCAGGAGGGCGAGGCGCCCGTCCAGCGCTCCTCGGTCCACGACGTTCTGCGGAGGCCCGGCAGGCCCTTGGACGGGGCGGTGCGGCAGGAGATGGAGAGCCGGCTCGGGGCCGACTTCGGCGACGTACGTGTGCACACGGACAGCGCCGCCCGCGCGTCCGCCGCGGAGGTGGGCGCCCATGCGTACACCTCGGGCAGTCACATCGTGCTCGGTGCCGGCGGTGGTGATCGGCACACCCTGGCCCACGAGCTGACCCATGTGATCCAGCAGCGCCAGGGGCCGGTCTCGGGCACCGACAACGGGGCCGGGCTCCGGATCTCCGACCCCGGTGACCGCTTCGAGCGCGAGGCCGAGGCGAACGCCTCCCGTGCGCTCGAGGGGCCGGTGCCGTCCGTCGAGCACGCCTCCGAACAGTCGGCGGACAGGGCGCACGTCGGTGGTGACGCCGAGTTGCAGCGTCGCATCGTGAAGATCAAGAAGGGCACCCCGGGCACAGCCGAAACGGCCCTGTTCGAGGGCTTCTTCGAGGCCGTCGACAGGGCGGTGGAGTGGGCCTACAACTACGTGACCACCGCCCCGCAACTGGGCCCGCTCAGTGACTACGACGGCTACACGAAGCGTTGGGTCGAGGTCTGGCAGGACTTCCATGCCAACGGCCGGAGCGGTGGCATCTCCAAGGAGTTCGGCTACGCGATCGAATCCGTCGCCCAGGCCCGCCTGGAAGGCGCCGGACGGCCCACGCTCCCCGCGGGGACGTACTTCGCCACGCAGGTGACGTTCGGCTCCACCCGGCCGGACTACGTCCTGTACTCGCAGGGGAATCCCATCGGGGCGGTGGACATCACCGCCACCGCCAGCGAGGGCCACGTCCTGAACAAGACCAGCTGGGACGCCCTGTTCCCGCAGTTCGGCGAGTCCGTCTACCTGTCGCTCGACCCCACCGTCATCGCCGGGATGAAGCTGGCCAACGCCAATGCCGCGCCCCTCACACAGCAGCAGGCCGACCAGCTGAAGCAGCAGGCCGCGGCGAACCGTGCCATGTGGGAGGGGAACTGGCAGCAGATGGGCATCTCCTTCAAGGAGGACATGCAGCGCGCGGGAATCGTGAACGCCGCGGGCCGGGTGAAGGGCGGCGGCGATGCGGTCGTCCGCGAGGAGCAGCGTCGCAACGCCGTCTTCGGCTGGATGACGGACAAGCTGGGCGTCGACGCCGCCACCGCGCGGAGCAACGCCACGGTCATGCTGCTCAAGTTCAACCCGAGTTGGCCCGACTCGTTCTCCTGCAACTACTCCACGGGAAGTGTGTCCCGCGGCGAGGCGTTCCTGACCTCGGTTTTCCCGAAGTGGCAACAGAGCCAGGGGAATTGACGGCACACCGACCGACCGACCACCCATTGATCACGGCCTGCGCCTCCGTCTCCGCCTCGGCCCTTGTGTTGCGTCACGTGTCCATCGATACGTGACGCCCGGCCCAGGGCCGGGCCCGGGGCCGGGCATCCCATCCTCACGATGCAGCCCATCCCCACGACGCAACCCCATCCCCATGATGCAATGCATCTACTTTTCTAGATTTATTGAAAGGTTCTGATCGTTCCGATGAGAAAGACCTCCCTCACCGTCCTCGTGCTCGCCCTCGGCGTGTTCGGGATCATCACCACCGAGATGGGCATGGTCGGTGTGCTCCCCCGGGTGTCGGCCGAACTCGGCGTCACACCGTCCACCGCCGGCTGGCTCGTCGGAGTGTTCGCCCTGGTCATCGCGGTGTCCGGGCCGTTCACCACGCTGCTCGCCTCCGGCATCGACCGCAAGAAGGTGCTCGCCGCCGCGATCGCGGTGTTCGCCGTCTCCAACGCCGTCTACGCGCTCACCACCCAGTACGAGGTGATGCTCGCCTTCCGTATCGTCCCGGCCCTCTTCCACCCCGTGTTCTTCGCGGTCGCGCTCGCCACCGCCGCACGGCTGGTGCCGGAGCAGGAAGCGACCCGGGCCACGACGACCGTGTTCGCCGGTGTCACCGTCGGCTTCGCGTTCGGTGTGCCGTTGACCTCGTACCTCGCCGAACATCTGTCCCTGTCGTCGGCCTTCTGGTTCGGGGCGCTCGTCAACCTGATCGCCTTCCTCGGCATCCTGCGGTTCGTGCCGCCGATGCCGGCCGGGCGAGGCGGGCGGGCCTCGTACGGTGCGCAGTTGAGCGTTCTCAAGCGGCCCCGGATGTGGCTGACCATCGTGTCGGTCGTGCTCGTCTTCGCGGCGATGTTCTCGGTCTACGGCTACTTCGCGGAGTACCTGGGTCAGGTCACGCACATGGGCGGTACGTGGGTCAGCGCCATGCTGATGGCGTTCGGCATCGTGATGATCCTCGGGAACTTCGCCTTCGGCAGCCTGCTGCGACGCAGTGTCATCCGCACCGTGGTCGCCTACCCGGTGCTGTGCCTGCTGGTCTACGTCCTTCTCTACGCGGTCGGCCCGCTGTTCGCCCCGATGGTTCCGGCGGTCCTGGTCTGGGGCGCCGTGCATTCCGGCGGGCTCATCGTGAGCCAGAGCTGGCTGGGACGGGACGCGAGCGATGCGCCCGAGTTCGGCAACAGCCTCTTCATCTCGTTCTCCAACCTCGGCATCACCGTGGGCACCGCGGTCGGTGGCTGGGTCCTGGCGGAGCACGGTGCCCGGCAACTGCCTTGGGCCGGAGCCGGGTTCGCGATCGCCGCGCTGCTCGTCATGGGCCTGCGGCTGAGGCTGGAACGCGGCGGGGAGCGAAGCGCGACGAAGGCCGGTCGGCCGGAGCCCGGGGATGCCGGGGATGCCGGGGCGACCGGCTCCAGTCATCCCAACGGGTCCGCGCCGGTGAGCCGGAACGGCTGACGGCCCCAGGCCCCTTCGACCCCGCATCCCTTCGACCTCTTGCCCCTTCGGTCTCTCGCTCCTTGCGCTGCTCGTCCCCCGACTCCCCGGCGGAGTCGGGGGACGCCTCCTTTCCGGCCCCTTCGCGCGGTGGAGTTGAACGAGGGGTGCGATTGCCACGCAGTGACGGATGCCGCCAAACGAGTGCCACCCACGCCATCTGCTGGGCACGGGGCCAGGACTTTCGGGAGACTGGCGGCCAGTGCGGTGGTGCCCCTTGAACAGTTCGTACCGAGAGGCGATTTCCGGCCACAACACAACACCCCTTACCCTGCGATACATCGGTCACCAACGGTCGGCCGGGACAGAAGGGCGACAACATGACCTCCGAGACCAACACACTGGTCACCATCGATGCCACAACTACCTTGCTGGAGGCGGAACTTCCCCGACTGGAGCAGCACCAGCAGAGCCTGGAGAAGGAACTCGCGACCGTCACCGAGCGCCTGGAGTCGGTGCGTACCGCGCTGACCGCACTGCGCGCCCTGTCGGCCTCCCCCGCCACCGCCCCCGCGCCCACCGCGAGTGCCGACGCGGCCGAGGACGTCAAGGCCGAGGGAGCCGAGAGCGCAACTGCCGCCGAAGCCGGAGCGGCGAGCGCTCCCGCTGCCCTGATTCCGCAGCAGGCGCAGGACTCCGTGGACTCCGTCGTCCAGGCGGAGGCCCCGCAGGAGGAGGCGGCGACCACCCCCGCGCGCCGCACCGCCCGCAAGGCGCCCGCCGCACCCAAGGGCCGCAAGCAGACCGCAGCCAAGCCGAGGGCTCAGCGCGGCCAGGCCAAGAAGGCTGCCGCCAAGCCCGTCGAGGAGGTCAAGGACACCAAGGGCGGCGAGGGCGCCGAGGACACGGAGGCCGCCGCACCCGCCAAGGCGGCCAAGGCGACCAGGACGGCCAAGGACACCAAGTCCGCAGCACCGGCCAAGGCGACCAAGGCCGCCAAGCCGGCGAAGGCCCGCGCGTCGAAGAAGGCCGCTGCCACCGCGACCGCGTCGACGTCGACCCCCGCACCGGCCGTCGACGACAGCGGCAGCCTCACCGAGCTGACCATGAAGGTGCTCGCCGAGGCCGGCAACAAGCCGGTCCGCGCCCGTGACGTGACGGAGGCCCTGGGGCGCGAGCTCACCCCCAACGGCATCAACACCGTTCGCAGCACCCTGGACCGGCTCGTCGCCACCTCCCGGGCCCACCGCGCCGGCCGGGGCCTCTACCAGGCCCCCGCGAACTGACCTGCGTAAAAAGGCAGTTCACTGGATGCCCGGTACCGCCACCCCGGCGGCACCGGGCATCCCGGCGTTGTGGACCGTGCGGCGGCAAGGTCGTCGGGGGCGGCGAGGGAAGATATCCGTTCGATGCGGCGGCGCATCCGTCTATAGGTTGCGCGCATGTCTTCATCACTGCGACTCGAAAAGATCACGGCGGACAACGTCGAGGCCGCCTGCCGACTGAAAGTACGGCCCGACCAGGACGGACTCGTGAAGCCGGTCGCCTGGTCCCTGGCCCAGGCCTACGCGACCCCCGACATGGCCTGGCCCCGGCTGGTCCTCGACGGCGATCAGCTCGTGGGCTTCGTCATGGCCTTCTTCGACGTCCGCTTCTACCCGGACGATCCGAACGACAACAGGCTGCGCTCCGGACTCTGGCGGTTGAACATCGCCGCCGATCAGCAGGGCCGGGGGTACGGCCGTTTCGCCGTGGAAGCGGTGTGCGAGGAGATCCGGCGGCGGGGAGGGACGCGTGCGACCGTGAGCTGGGTTCCCGGTGAGCACGGGCCCGAACAGTTCTACTTCAAGCTCGGGTTCCGGCTGACCGGGGAGACGAGCGGGGACCAGGTCGTCGGTGAGCTGGAGCTCGACGACGCGTAGTGCCGTGAGGCGGCGTGCGGCGGTGTGTGTCCACATGGTGCCGGGGTGCGCGGTGCTCCTGGTGACGTGGCGCGCCGTGCTGTGGCCGGAAACGATCAGTGGGAGTGGTGGGCCGTGCCCCGTCACCCCATGTGAGCTGCAATGATCTCCGCACACTCGGTGGGCTCGCTCCGCGTCGTGTCCACCTCCAGGTCGTAGACCACGCCACGATGGACCAGTTCCGCCTGTGCGGCCGCCATGCCGAGCACGCGATCGCCCCGGGTGAGCTCACGGGCAGCGGCGACGGCGCTCTCGCACCGGACTCCGACCCACAGCACCCCGAGTCCGTCGAGTGCCTTCTGCCACCGCTGCTGGGACTCCGCACCGCCCAGGAACACCTCATCCACGATGACCCCGGCGCCGGCCCGGGCCATCGCGGTGACGCCCTCGATCCATGCCGTCTCCAGCGTACGGAACCCGGCGCCCACGACCACCTCGCCGTCCGGGGCGAAGTCGATGCCCGTGTCCGACTCACGCATGGACTCGGGCATCGCCTCGATCAGTGTGTCGACCCCGAGCGTCAGCCACGGATCCGGCAACACTGCCTGGAGACACCGGGCAATGCCGGACTTCCCCGAGCTGGAGCCGCCGTTGAGCACGATCATCTGCGTCTTCATCGGGCCACACTAGAGCCCGGCAGCAGCCGGTAGGCACATCGGTCAACACGGTGGGACCGGCTCGTGACCCGCATGGCCGTCGGCAGAACCGATTCAGCAGCTCACGTCCGGGTGACGGATCCCCATATGTGGTCGTAGTCGCAGTCCATCGACTCAGACTTGGTCCCGTTTCCAACCCCCCCGCACAAGGAGTTCCCCCCATGCGTCTTCGTACCACCGTGGCTGCCGCCTTCGGCGCACTCGCGCTCCTCGTCGCCGTGCCGACCTCGGCCGGCGCGGCCACCGGAGACTTCTCGTACATGTACACCGGTCTCGACGGCTCGCCGCAGTTGGGCTTCCTCTTGGACCCGCCGAGCCGGATGTGCATCACACTGCCCGAGGTCGCCGACCCCAACTCGTCGTACCCCGCCCACAGTCCGCGGAACTTCACCGACTCAAGCGCGACCGTCTTCACCGATCCCGACTGCGAGGGCGACCACTTCACCCTCCGGCCCAAGGGCGGCCACGCCGGCAGCCGGCTGAAGCTCCGCTCGGTCGTCTTCAGCTGATCCCGTCGCGAGCTGGTCCCGCCGCGGGCTGATCCCGTCGCGAGCTGATCCCGCCGCACCGCAAGCCGGCACGCACCACGCGACCCCCACCCCGGTACGAGCCGCCCCGCGCCCGTGCCGGGGTGGTGTCGTGCCGTCCGTGCACGGGGGCGTGTACGGGAATGGAGTCCGGACTTCACAGGTTGAACGGCTATGCACACTCCACCCGTGATCCTTCTGCTGTCCGGAAGCCTGCGCGGCGGCTCCTCCAACGAGACCGTGCTGCGCACCGCGCAGGCCGTGGCGCCCTCGGAGGTACGAACCGTTCTCTACGGCGGCCTCGCGGCGCTCCCGCACTTCAACCCCGACGACGACACGGATCCGCTGCCGGGTCCGGTGGCGGAGCTGCGTGCGGCCATCGACGGGGCGGATGCCGTTCTGGTCTGTACGCCGGAGTACGCGGGAACCTTGCCGGGAGCGTTCAAGAACCTGCTGGACTGGACGGTCGGCGGTACCGAGATCTGCGACAAGCCGACCGCCTGGGTGAACGCCGCGGCCCCCGGGCGCGGTCAGGGCGCGGAGGCCACACTGCGTACGGTGCTGGGCTACACCGGCGCGGACATCGTGGAGCCCGCATGCGTACGGATCCCCGTGGACCGCAACACGGTCGGACCGGACGGGGTCATCACCGATCCGGGCGCCCGCGAGCTGCTGGGGCGGGTGCTCGGGCTGCTGACGGGGCGGGCCCCGGAGGTCGGGCGGGGGTAGGCGGCCCCGGTTCGGACCGCCCCGCCTCCCCCGCTTCCGTCCTCGTCCCGCTCTCAGCTCGTCAGTGTGTTCCGCAGTGCCTCGGCGAAGCCCTTCGGGTCGCCCAGGAAGCCGGCGTGGTCGCCCGGGAACTCGACCGGGCGCGTGCCGAGCCGGTCCGCCAGCACGGTGGACGTCCGGTGCGTGATCAGGCCCTGCGAGTCGGCGCCGATCCCGACGAGGACCCGGGTCGGTGCGGCCGTCAGGGCGGCGATGTCGGGTACGTAGCGGGCGGTGCCCCGCAGGTCGTGGCCGAAGAAGCGGGCGCCGTTGGCCAGGTCCTGCTCCGTGGGCTCGCCGAACGGCCCGGCGGGGGCACCCTCACCGCCCTCCCCGCTTTCCGCGCTCTCCCCGCCCTCGGTCACGAATCCGGCGACTGCCATGAACTTCATCCATGCCGCGCCCTGGCCCTCCTTGTGGAAGGTCTCGATGATGGCCTCGGTCATGGCGCGCTGTTCGGCCGCGTCGGGAAGGATCTCCATGACGGGCGGCTCGTGCGCGACCAGCGTCCGTACCCGGTCGGGGTGCCGGGCGACGAGTGCCAGCCCGGTCACCGCGCCGCCGCTGCTCCCGAACACATCGGCCGAATCCGCCCCGAGCGCGTCCAGGATCGCCGCCGCATCATCCGCCCGCCGGTCGGGGAGGGTGTCCTCCTCGGGGTCGTCGAGGGTGCTGCCGGAGATGCCCCTCGGGTCGTGCGTGACGACGGTGTGGTCGCTCGCGAGCGCGTCCGCCAGCGAGGCGAACGCCTCGGCCTCCATGGGTGACCCCATGAGCAGCAGGAGCGGTCCCGCGCCGCGTACCTCGTAGTGCAGGTGCGCGCCGGGAACGCGGAGGGTGTGGGTGGCGGTCATGCCGGTGGTCCTTCCTCGGTCGGCGTCCCGCGGTCGCGGTGCCGTTGTGTTTGTCAGAGGTAGGACTCCGGCCGTCGGGGAAACTCATCGCCCGATCGACTCCCCGCCCGGGGCGGGGCGATGCGACAGGCACTGACAGAATGGGTGAAATGGCAACACATTCTGCACCTCGGCCGGTGCCCTGGCCGGACGGCGTGCCCCTTCACCCCGATCTCCTCGCGGCGAAGGCACTCGTCTACGACCCGAGCGGGCTCGTGTGCTCGCGGCCGGTGCCCGAGGCCGAGAGCGCCGAGTACGGTGCGCACGGCTTCACCGTGGACGGCTCCGCGGTCAGGTTCCGGGTGGCCCGGACCACCCCGACCAAGGTCGGCCAGTTCGTGACGGTGTGGAAGCGGCCCGCCGACGGCGGGCCGATCCGGCCCTACGACTCCGGGGATCCCGTCGACCTCTTCGTCATCAGCACCCGCGACACCGGTGACGGCGGCGCCGGCGACGGCACTGGCAGCACCGGTGGCATCGGCGGCTTCGGGCAGTTCGTGTTTCCGCGGGCGGTGCTCCGCGAGCGGGACATCGTGTCGACGGACGGGGTCGGTGGGAAGCGCGGGTTCCGTGTCTATCCGCCGTGGGTGACGACGACCAACCGCCAGGCCGGCCGTACGCAGGAGTGGCAGGTGGAGCACTTCCTGCCGGTCCCGGACGGCGAGCCGGCCGACCCGGACCGGTGCCGGGCGCTCTACCGTCCGTGACAGGGGCGGGCGCTCCACCGTCCGTGACGGAGGTGGGCGGTCCACCGTCCGTGACGGGGCCGGGCGGTCCACCGTCCGTGACGGGGCCGGGCGGTCCACCGTCCGTGACGGGGCCGGGCGCTCCACCATCCTTGACGGGGCCGGGCGCTCCACCGTCCGTC
>NZ_JBHXTM010000039.1:0-52232 GCF_042677325.1 Streptomyces sp. NPDC127117 | reverse complement strand
AGACGGGGCCGGGCGCTCCACCATCCTTGACGGGGCCGGGCGCTCCACCATCCTTGACGGGGCCGGGCGCTCCACCATCCTTGACGGGGCCGGGCGCTCCACCATCCTTGACGGGGCCGGGCGGTCCACCGTCCGTGACGGGGCCGGGCGCTCCACCGCCCGTGACCGGGCCGGGCGCTCCACCGCCCGTGACCGGGCCGGGCGCTCAGCGGTAGTCCTCCGGGTGGCCCTGCATCCAGGTGTTGATGTGGTCGCGGGTGCCGATCAGTTCGGAGCGGTGCTTCTCCAGGTTTTCCGTGGAGAGGTCGCCGTTCAGCGTCTTGCGCAGGGCGGCGATCTCGGCGATCGGCTCCTTGAAGTGGCCGGGGCCCTGGCCGTCCGCCTTCATGGCCTTGTCCAGGCGGACCAGTTCGTCATGGACCCGGCCCAGGAAGTAGGCGCAGTTCGACGACCCCGGGGTGCAGTTGTCGTTCAGTGTGGCCTGGAGTCCCGCGAAGGCGTCGCGTACGGCCTCCGGCCTGTTGCGCGCCGCCTCGGCGGCCTCGGACGCCTCCGCCTCTGCACTGGCCTCGTCGGCGGCGTCCTGTGCCGCGACGGCCTCGTCGGCGGCCCTGGACGCGGCTGCGGCGTTCGCCGACGGCGCCACGTAGGGAACGTCACCGCCCGGTCCCTGCGAGGTCCCGGCGTCCGAGCACCCCACCAGGAACGCGCCGAGAACCACCGCCGCGACCACGGCCGTTGCCGCGCCGCGCGCATCGGCGCGGATGGAACGGATAGACATGAGGCCCCCTCGTCCGGTTGGCCCAGACCATACATGTCCCACGGACCCGCGGCCCCGGCCGAACGGGCGGGCGGGCGGGCCCACGTCACCCGTCGATCAGGCACTGCCGATCAGGGACTGCAGCGCGGGCGCGTACAGGTCCGCGATGTGTTCGGCGGTGGCGTCCGCGCCGGCGCCTTCGCGGTGGAGGCTGAGGGTGGCGCCGAGGCCGAGGAGGTGGCCGGCGATCAGTTCGGCGCGCAGGGCGCGTTCACGGCCGGCGAGGCGGGCGGTCAGGGCGTCGGTGACCTGTTCGTGGAAGCGGTCGCGCAGCAGGGAGCGTTCGTCCTGGTTGCCCAGCGAGAAGACGACGCGCAGCAGCGGGTCCGACTGCAGTTCACGGCGGTGGTTCACCAGTGTCACCACCATGTGGCGGCCCAGGGCTTCGAGCGGCGCGTCGAGGAGTTCGGCGGCGGCGGGGCCGAAGTCGGCGACGGTGTTGAAGAGTTCTTCCTTGCGGCCGAAGTGCTTGACCACCAGGGACGGGCTCACTCCGGCGTCGGCCGCGATCCCCCTGATGGTGACCTCGGCGTACGGGCGCTGGGTGAACGCCCGGCGGGCGGCGCGCAGGATCGCGCCCTTGCCGCTGCCCGGATCGGCGGCGGACCGGGCAGCGGCCGAGGACGGGGCCGGGGTCCGGGCCGAGGACGGGGCCGGTGCGGTGGCCTGGCCGCTGGTCATGCGCCCTCCTGGATCGGCATCGTCCGCACACCGTCCTTGCGGTCACCCGGGACGTCGCGGTTCCCTTCGACCGTACCCGCCTCACCGGTCGCCCCCGTCGCCCCCGTCACGGGCGTACGGCCGCCCGGCAGGCACAGGGTGACCAGCAGCGCCGCCAGTGCCGCGCCCGCCGCGATCAGGAAGACGAGTTGGTACGCGTGGAGCGTCGGGGCCGTTCTGCCGCCCACCCGGAACGTGATGTTGGCGAGGACCGCCGCCACCGTCGCGCTGCAGAACGCCTGCCCGATCGACCGCATCAGTGTGTTGAGGCCATTGGCCGCGCCGGTCTCGCTCACCGGGACGCCGCGCATGACCAGCGCGGGGAGTGCCGAGTACGCGATGGCCGTGCCCGAGGCGACGACCGTCGCGCCCGCGATGATCAGCCAGAGGTTGTGGCTGGTGAAGTAGCGCACCACGTAACCGGTGCCGATCACCCCGGCAGCCAGCGCCAGGCTGACCTTCGGACCGTACTTCGCGGAGATCCGCGCCGACACCGGCGAGAGCGCCACCATCATCACGCCGCCCGGCAGCAGACAGAGCCCACTGACGACGAGCGAGGCGCCCAGCCCGTAACCCGTCTCCTTCGGCTCCTGCACCATCTGCGCGGTGACCAGGGAGTTCGCGTAGAAGGCGAAGCCGATCAGCAGGGCCGCGATGTTGGTGAGCAGGACCGCGGGGCGGGCCGAGACCCGCAGGTCGACCATGGGCGACACCACCCGAAGCTCGTACGCGCCCCAGATCAGCGCCACGACGACGGCCGCCACCAGCAGGCCGACCGTCCGGGCCGAGGTCCAGCCCCAGTCGGCGCCCTGGGTGACCGCGAGCAGCAGACAGACCAGGGCCCCGGACAGCCCCAGCGCGCCGAGGGCGTCGAAGCGGCCACGGGTGCGGAGCGGGGATTCCGGTACGCACCACAGCACCAGCACGATGTCGATGACGCCGATCGCACCCGACACCCAGAACATGGTGTGCCAGTCGAAGTTCTCGACGACGAGGGCGGCGACGGGCAGCCCGATCGCCGCACCGATGCCGAGCGTCGAGCTCATCAGCGCCACGGCGGACAGCACCCGCTCGGGCGGGAGTTCGTCGCGCAGGATGCTCATGCCCAGTGGCAGTACGGCGAGCGCCGCACCCTGCAGGGCGCGGCCGGTGATCAGTACCCCGATGTGCGAACTGACCGCGCACAGAACCGAACCCACCACCAGCACCAGGAGCGAGGCAACGAGTACCCGCCGCTTGCCGTACATGTCGCCGGCCCGGCCCAGGACGGGTGTGAACACGGCACCGGTGAGCAGGGTGACGGTGACCAGCCAGCTCGCGGCGGCCGGGGTCGCGCCGGTGAGGGCCGGGATGTGCGGAAGCAGCGGGACGACGATCGTCTGCATCACCGCGACCACGACACCGCAGAACGCCAGCACACCGACGGCGAAGCGGGGATGCGGTGCCTCGTCGGCGGTGGTGGTGCCGGTGGTCGGGGCGGGTATGTCCGCGGGCATGGCTCTCCGTACGGTGCTCGGCGGCCGGGGCGTCGTGCGAGGGCGGCGTGCGGTGCGGTCGTGCGGGTGCGCCGGGCGGGCGGTGCTGGGCCCGGCACAGGGGGTGCACGCGTGTTCACCCCCAGGGTAAACGCTTGTGCACCCCCTCGGCGACCGGAATCCCGGGCATCGCGTTAGCCTCGAAGACCCGGGCTCCGGGCCCGGACAACACGGACGAGAAGGCGAAGGTGGCTGCGATGGCGAAGGTTCCGGCAGCGGCGGTGGCGGCGAGCGGGCTGGTCGGCGGGTACGCCGTCGCGCGATGGACCAGGAAGCGGCCGTTGGGCGGGGTCGCCCTCGCCGCCGCGGGCACGGTCGCCGCGTACGAGTGGAACCGGCAGGCCGGGCCGCGCGCGGCCGTCGGGCTGACCACGGCGTACGTCGCCGCGTTCGCCGGTTCGCACCCGCTGGCCAAGAAGGTCGGCGCCTGGCCCGCCGTCTTCGCCGTGGCGGGCAGCATGGCCGCCGCGTCGTGGGCGGTCACCCGCCGGGCCGCCTGAAGCTCCTGCGGAAGGGCCGCCCGAAGCACGTACGGCCGGGCGGCCTTGAGCGCATACGCGAGGGGCGGGGGCTCCGCTACGCCCCCAGCGCCCACGACACCGTATAGATCAGCAGCCCCGCCAGCGCACCCACCACCGTGCCGTTGATCCGGATGAACTGGAGGTCGCGGCCGATGTGCGCCTCGATCTTCTTCGACGTCTGGTCCGCGTCCCAGCTCGCCACCGTGTCGCTGATCAGCGAGGTGATCTCCGCGCGGTAGGTCGTGACGACATAGACCGCCGCGTCCTCCAGCCAGCCGTCCAGCTTCGCCTGCAGCCGGTCGTCCGTCGCCAGCCGCGCCCCCAGCGCCATCAGTGAGGCCCGCGCACGCAGCCGCAGCTCGCTCTGCTCGTCCTCCGCCGCCGCGATGATCATCGTGCGTACGGACGACCAGGCCGAGGCGATGACGTCCTGGACCTCACCGCGTCCCAGGATCTCCGACTTCAGCCGCTCCACCCGGGCCCGGGTGTCCGAGTCCGTCTGGAGGTCGGCCGCGAAGTCCGTCAGGAACGTGTCGATCGAGGCGCGCGCCGGGTGCCCCGGCATGTCCCGCATCTCCGTGACGAACCGCAGCAGCTCCTTGTAGACCCGCTCCCCGACCCGCTTGTCGACGAACCGCGGCGTCCAGCCCGGGGCCCCGCCCTGCACCGCGTCCATCACCGAGTCGCCGTGCAGCACCAGCCAGTCGTGGGCGCGTACGCAGATCAGGTCCACCACCCTGCGGTGGCCGCCGTCGGCGACGATCTTGTCCAGCATCTTGCCGAGGCCCGGCCCGATCTCCACCGCGTTGGCCCGCCGGGTGATCGCCTCACCCACCACAGCCTGCACATCCGAATCCCGCAGCACCTTCAGCGCCCCGCGCAACGCGGTCGACAGCTCGGCGGTGACCCGGTCCGCGTGCTCCGGCTCGGCCAGCCAGGCACCGAGGCGGCCACCCACACCGAGCGCGTGGATACGGCCCCGTACGACGTCGCCGGAGAGAAAATTCTCGCCGACGAAGGAACCCAGGGACGCCCCGAGCTGGTCCTTCTTGGTGGGGATAATGGCGGTGTGCGGGATCGGCAGGCCGAGCGGGCGCTTGAACAGCGCCGTGACGGCGAACCAGTCGGCCAGCGCACCGACCATCCCCGCCTCGGCGGCCGCGGCGACGAAGCCTGGCCAGCCGCCCACACCCGCGTTCTTCGCCCAGGTGGCGAGTACGTACACGAGCGCGACCAGCAGAAGGAGGCCCGTCGCCGTGGTCTTCATCCGGCGCACACCGCGCCGCTTCTCCTCGTCGGCCGCGGTGTACGCGAACGAGGCGAGGGGGGCGGGCCGGCCGCCGGGCGCCCGTCCCCCGGCACGCTCCCGCTGCCGCGCAGCCTCTCCCCCGGCTCCGGCTCCGGTCCCATCGATCCGTTCCATCCGCTCCACCCGTCCGCGTACGCCTCGCCCCCGGTGTCCCGTACGCATTGTCCCTACCTGACCTACTCCCGGGCCGCACGTCGAGTTCCCGAGGCCCTGACCCATCATGGGATCAGTCCGATCGATCATGAGGAGACACACCGCCCATGCCCAGGCGCCAGGGGTACGCCCTGCTCATCGCCCTCGTGGCGGGCACCGCCGCGCTCGCCGCCGCCGTGGCGTTCGCCGGCTCCCTGCTGTTCTCCGGCTCCGGTGCCCGGCCGCAGCAGATCGCCGTACCCGACCCGCGCTCCGTGGCCCGTACGCCCGCCGCTCCCGCGCACTCCACCGGTCTCTGGGCCGCGACCTGGACCGCTGCCCCCGTCACCGGGGTCATCGACTCCTACAACAGCAGCGCGCTCAACCGACGCACCGTCCGCAACGTCGTGCACACCAGCATCGGCGGCGACGCGGCCCGCATAACCCTTTCCAACGCCTTCGGCACCCGCCCGCTGGTCATGGACCGCGTCACCGTGAACACCCGCCCGGTGACCTTCTCGGGCGCCGGCACCGTGACCGTCGCGGCCGGCGGGCAGATCGTCAGCGACCCGGTCACCGTCCCGGTCGCCGCCGACTCCGACCTGGTGGTCACCCTGCGCACCCCCACCGCCCGTGGGCCCGTCACCGTCCACGAGCGCAGCCACCAGACGTCGTACGTGGACACCGCGTGGGGCGCCCGGCGGACCGACGGCTGGCGCTACCTCACCGCGGTCGACGTGCACACCCGGACCGCCGCCGGGACGATCGCCGTGATCGGCGACTCGCTCACCGCGGGCACCGGCTCCTCCCTCGACACGAACAGCCGCTGGCCCGATGTCCTCGCCGACCGGCTGGGCGGCCGGTACGGGGTGGCCAACGCGGGCATCGCCGGCAACCGCATCCTGCGCGACGGACGCGGCGTACGGGCGAGCGCCCGCTTCGACCGCGACGTACTGGACATCGCCGGAGTGAGGACCGTCGTCGTCGCGCTCGGCATCAACGACGTGCAGCAGTCCCCGCAGGAGACCGACCCGCAGCGCATCGCGGACGGCCTGAGCGCCATGACCCGGCGCGCCCACGCACAGGGCCTGCGGGTCGTCGGGGCGACGCTGATGCCGTACGAGGGGTTCGCCACCTGGACGCCCAGGAGCAACGGCGTACGGGAACGGGTCAACGCGCTGATCCGGGCGGGCGGGGTCTTCGACTCCGTCATCGACTTCGACGCGGCGGCCCGTGACCCCCACCGCCCGACACGGCTCCTGCCGGCCTACGACAGCGGCGACCACCTCCACCTGAACGACGCGGGCTACCGGCGGCTGGGCTCGACGGTGGACCTGACGACGCTGGTGCACGAGCGGCCGACGTCCGACCAGCTCTGACGGTCGGCCTCGACGAGCGGCGCCCCGGAAACACCCCAGGAGCACCCCGGGGCGCCGCCCCGCTCAGTCCGACGGCCCCTTCTCCAGCCGGCCGCGTCCGCTCCCGCGCTCTCCACCGAGCTCCCGCTGCCGGTCCCGCAGCCGCTCCAGCTCCGCATCCCGCAGCCGCTGCTTCTCCGCCTTGCTCCGCTTGTGCTCCACCCCGACGCCGCCCATCAGCGCGAAGCCGGTGATCCGCACCCGGGGGGAGTCCGGCGACGGGATGCCCTCGTCCTTCGAGCGCTCCCCGAAACCGCCCATGAGACCGATGCCCCGTACCTCGACGTTCAGCTCGGGCGGAACCGTCACCTGGATCCCGCCCATGATCGTGATGCAGCGGATGACCACCTCGCGGTCCTCGAAGTTCGCCTCGCGCAGATCGATCTCGCCGCCGCCCCACATCGCGAACGCGGTGAACTTACGGCCCACCGTCCAGTTGCCCCGGCGACCGAATCCGCCCCACATCGCGAACGCGCCGCCCGACGTGGCGGGCTTCCCGATCCGGTCCGCCCACCGCTTCTGCGACCCGGTCCGCGCCGGGGCCGCCCCCACCGGCTCCACCGCCGCGCCCGGCGCCGGAAGATCCCGCACCAGCGGCTCCAACTCTCCGTGCGTACGGGCCTTGTAGGCCGCTTCGAGCCGCTGCTCGAACTCCGCCATCTCCAGCCGGCCCTCGGCAACCGCCTCGCGCAGGGTCTCGGCGACACGCTCACGCTCGGAATCGGAAGCACGCATTTCCGGAAGGTCACTTGTCATACCGCGCAGCCTATTGAACGTACGTACGTCCGTCCCAGCCCTACATGCCGGTGGCCGACTCATACATCTTCGCGATCACGGCCTCGATGTCCGGCTCCCGCACCGAGAGGTCGACCAGCGGGTAGTCCGCGGCGATCCGGGCGACCAGCGGAGCGGCCGACTCCGAGGCCGGGAAGGTCAGCCACTGCCGCGGCCCGTCCACCTTCACCGTACGGACCGTGGGCGCCGACTCCAGCCGGATGGGCGGCAGTTGACGCTCCAGGTCGACCACCAGCGTCCGCTCGCTCTCGCCCACCTCGTGCAGACCGGCGAGGGCGCCGTCGTACATCAGACGGCCGTGGTCGATCACCATCACCCGCTTGCAGAGCTGCTCGATGTCCGTCAGATCATGGGTCGTGAGCAGCACCGTCGTACCGCGTTCGGCGTTCAGATCCCGCAGGAAACCACGGACCTTGGACTTGGAGACGACGTCCAGCCCGATCGTCGGCTCGTCCAGATACAACACCTCGGGATCGTGCAGCAGCGCCGCCGCGATGTCACCGCGCATCCGTTGTCCCAACGACAGCTGCCGCACCGGAACGTCCAACAGCTCGCCCAGGTCGAGCAGTTCGACACAGCGGTCCAGATTCTCCCGGTAGCGCGCGTCGGGAATCCGGTACATCCGGTGCATCAGCCGGTACGAGTCGCGCAGCGGCAGGTCCCACCAGAGCGTGGTGCGCTGGCCGAACACCACACCGATCCGGTGCGCCAGCCGCGTACGCTCCCGCGAAGGGTCGATGCCCGCCACCCGCAGCCGGCCGCCGCTCGGGGTGAGGATGCCGGTCAGCATCTTGATCGTGGTCGACTTGCCCGCACCGTTCGGGCCGATGTAGCCGACCATCTCGCCGCGTGCGACGCGGAAGCTGATCGAGTCGACCGCCCGCACCTGGCGGCGTTCACCGCGCATGAATCCGGTCTTGCGACGCACGTCGAAGACCTTTTCCACCTGGTCGAGCTCGATGAAGCCGGAGGGGGTTTCCGCGTCCATGTCCGATGCCCTGTCCCGTTCGTAGTTGTGGTTCAACTTCCTGTACTGCGGTACGCGCGCAGCCCCGAGCGCCAGCCCAGACCGGCCGGCAGCCAGCACAGAACCGCCACCACCGGCGGCAGGAAAGCCACCCAGACCGGCAGATCCAGCGGATAGTCCCGGCCCAGCACGTACAGCGCGGGCAGCCAGTTCACGAAGGCCAGCGGCACCACGAACGTCACCCCGCGCACCAGGTCCTTCGCGAAGACCGACGGCGGGTACTGGAGCAGTGTGTTCCCGCCGTACGTGAAGGCGTTCTGCACCTGGGAGGCGTCCTGCGCGACGAACTGGAACGCCGCCCCGGCCACGAACAGCGCCCCGAAGACCGCTGCCCCGCTCAGCAGCATCATCGGCATCATGGCCACCTTCAGCGGCGTCCACTCGATGTCCAGCGTCACCAGCGCGTACCCCAGCACCAGTACCCCCTGGAGCACCCGGCCCAGCCTGCGCAGCGCGAACCGGTCCGCCGCCACCTGAGCGAGCACCGGGACCGGCCGCACCAGCAAAGTGTCCAGCGTGCCGTCGCGCACCCGCGCGCCCAGCCGGTCCATCGAGCCCAGCAACAGATCGGCGAGACCGAACGCGGTGCCCGACACCCCGTACAGCAGGGCGATCTCGGGGAGTGTGTAGCCGCCCAGCCGGTCCACGTGCGAGAACATCAGCAGGATCGCGACGAAGTCGAAGGCGGTCGCCGCGAAGTTCCCGAACGCCGTCATGGCGAACGAGGCGCGGTACGCCATCGTCGAGCGCAGCCACATCATCGCGATCAGCCCGTACGCCCTGACGCCCTCGACGAACCCGGGCCGCTCGGCGAACACCGCCTCGGGCCGCTCCGCGGGACGGCCGCCGAGCCCGTCCGCCGTCCCGGCCACCTCCACCGCACCGGTCGTGTCAGCCACCCTGGACCACCACCCTCCTCGTCGCCACCGACTGCACCATCCGCCCCGCCAGCAGCAGCGCCAGCGCCCAGCCGGCCTGGAAGGCGTACGCCCTCACCAGCTCCCAGCCCGGGTACTTGCCCAGGAACACATCGGCCGGCACCTGGAGCAGCGACGACCACGGCAGCGCCCGGGCGACGTCCCCCAGCACCCCGGGGAACAGCGTCAGCGGAAGGAGCATCCCGGAGAAGAACATCCCGGCCAGCCAGGCCATCTGCGCCATCCCCGCCCCGTCCAGCAGCCAGAACGCGGAGAGCGCCACCAGATAGCGGATCGCGAAACTGACCACGACGCCGAGCCCCACCGAGACCAGGAAGGCCACCCAGACCCCCGGCGAGGAGGGCAGCGCCAGTTCGAAGGCGAGCGATCCCGCCAGCATCGGCACGATGCCCCGCCCCAGCAGATGGAACGCGGCCCGGCCCAGATCGCCCGCCAGCCACCACAGTTGGAGATCCGCGGGCCGGTAGAGATCGACCGCGATGTCGCCGGTCCGGATCCGCTCGATCAGCTCGTCCTCGAAACCGCCGCCCATCATGGAACAGGTCATCAGCAGCGCCTGCCCCAGCCAGACATAGCTGAGCGCCTGGGACATGTCGTAGCCACCGAGTTGCGGCCGCTCGTCCCACAACGCCACATAGGTGTACGCGAGGATGAACCCGAAGACGGTGTTGGTGAAGACTCCGGCCGCCGTGGCGGTCCGGTAGGTGGCGTAGCGCCGGAACTGTCCCGCCGCCACCACCGCGTAAAGCCGCACCGCACACACCCCCCATCGCAGGGTGCCCAACGGCCTTGGACACCAAAGCGCAAGACCCTAGTGCAGCGGGGACAACCGCCGCGACCGCTTTTCGGGGCGATTCGGGGTCGATCCGGCGCTTATTCCACAGAAAAGGGCACTATGGGGGAACTGACCGCGGCCGAGGAGTCTGCACGGACATGAGCGACGAGCCACAGCAGCCGAGCGGGGAACACCGGCCCCGGGGCTGGGCCCCCAGGGATCCGGCTGCCCACGGCACCACCGGAGCGTCCGGCGGACCGGGCGGCGAAGGCGGCAATCCCGAGAGGCCCGGACGGCCCAAGCGCCCCAAGCGCACCGGATGGCGCCGTGCCGTCCCCACCTGGCGGATGGTCCTCGGCGCCGTCCTCACCGTCGCCGTGCTCCTGATCGGCGGCTTCATCGCCGGGTACGAGCTCGTCGACATCCCGCCCGCCAACGTCAGCGCCACCGCGCAGTCCAACGTCTACCTCTACAAGGACGGCAGCGTCATCGCCCGCTCGGGCGAGATCAACCGGGAGAACGTCAAGCTCGCCCAGGTCCCGCTCACCGTCCAGCGCGCGGTCCTCGCCGCGGAGGACCGCGACTTCTACTCCGAACGGGCCGTCGACCTCAAGGCCATGGCCCGCGCCGCCTTCAACACGCTCACCGGCAAGGGCAAACAGGGCGGCTCGACGATCACCCAGCAGTACGTCAAGAACTACTACCTGGGCCAGGAGCAGACCATCGTCCGCAAGGCCAAGGAGTTCTTCATCGCGGTCAAGCTCAACCGCGAGGAGTCCAAGGACCAGATCTTCGAGGGCTACCTCAACACCAGCTACTTCGGCCGCAACGCCTACGGCATCCAGGCCGCCGCCCAGGCCTACTACTCCAAGGACATCGGCGAGATCACCACCGCCGAGGGCGCCTACCTCGCCTCCCTGCTCAACGCCCCCAGCGCGTACGACATCGTCGTCCACCCCCAGAACAAGGCCGCCGCCCTCGGACGCTGGAACTACGTGCTCGACGGCATGGTCAAGGAGAAGTGGCTCGGCCCGGCCGAACGCGCCGCGATGAAATTCCCCGTACCCGGCAAGGTCAAGCCGTCCACCGGGCTCTCCGGACAGCGCGGCTACATCGTCCAGGCCGTCGACGACTACCTCACCGGCAACGACGTCATCGACGAGGACACCCTCGCCACCGGCGGCTACCGGATCACCACCACTCTGGAGAGGAAGAAGCAGAACGCCCTGGTCGAGGCCGTCGACGACAACGTCATGTCCCAGACCAGCCCCGACCGCAAGGCCGACCGCAACGTCCGCGTCGGCGGCGCCTCCATCGACCCCGGCACCGGCCGCGTCGTCGCCATGTACGGCGGCATCGACTACACCAAGCAGTACGTGAACAACGCGACCCGCCGCGACTACCAGGTCGGCTCCACCTTCAAGCCCTTCGTCTTCACCTCCGCCGTCGCCAACCGCTCCACCACCCAGGACGGCCGGCGCATCACCCCCAACACCATCTACGACGGCACCAACAAGCGCATGGTCCAGGGCCCCGACGGACCCACCGGCTACGCCCCCGCCAACGAGGACGACATCAGCTACGGGCCCATCACCGTCTCCACCGCCACCGACAAGTCCGTCAACGCCGTCTACGCCCAGATGGCCGAGGACGTCGGCCCCGGCAAGGTCAAGCAGACCGCCATCGACCTCGGCCTCCCCGAGAACACCCCCGACCTCACCGCGTACCCGTCCAACGCCCTCGGCGTCGCCACCGCCAGCGTCCTCGACATGACCGAGGCGTACGCCACCCTCGCCAACCACGGCCGGCACAGCGCGTACACCCTCGTCGACCGGATCACCAAGGACGGCGAGGACCTCGAACTCCCCGACGGCGGCCACACCGAACAGGCGGTCAGCCGCGAAGCCGCCGACACCACGACCTCGATCCTCCGGAGCGTCGTCGAGAGCGGCACCGGCACCGCCGCCCAGGCCGCCGGACGCCCCGCCGCGGGCAAGACCGGCACCGCCGAGGAGGACAAGGCGGCCTGGTTCGCCGGCTACACCCCCGACCTCACCACCGTCATCGCCGTCATGGGCCAGGACCCCGAGACCGGCGTGCAGAAGCCGCTGTACGGGGCGCTGGGGCTCGCCCGCATCAACGGCGGCGGCGCACCCGCCCAGACCTGGGCCCAGTACACCGAGGCCGCCCTGCGGTCCACCACGGCCACGGACTTCGACCTCGAACTCGAAAGCGGCGCCGAGGAACCCGCCCCGCCCACCGACGAGGAAACCGGCCCCCGGAAGACCGGGACGCCCTCCGAGAACACCTCCAGCACCCCGCCCAGCACCCCCGGATCCACCCCGCCCGGCAGCTCCTCGACCCCCGGCAGCAGCGAACCGGCCACCGGCGGCACGGACACCGGCAGCCCGACCGACGGCACCGCGGGAAACGGCGGCACGCAGAACGGCGGCGGTGACAACGGCGGCCCGCGCGGCGGCGAGAACGGCGGCGGGGCGGGGGCCGGGGGCGGGGACGGCGGCGGCCGGGAAGGCAGTGAATTCCTTCCCGGCCCCCGGGGCACACCGGCCCCGGGTCAGTGACCCGAGGTCGCCTTCAGCCCGACGACGGCGACCAGCAGCAGACAGACGAAGAAGATCCGGGCGGCGGTCACCGGCTCGTTCAGCACGACCATGCCCAGCACCGCCGCACCGGCCGCACCGATACCGACCCACACCCCGTACGCCGTACCGATCGGCAGTGTCCGGGCCGCATGGGACAGCAACACCATGCTCGCCACGATCCCGAGGCCGGTGAACACGCTCGGCCAGAGCCGGGTGAACCCCTCGGTGTACTTCATCCCGATCGACCAGGCCACTTCCAGCAGACCGGCGACAACGAGCAGAACCCAGGCCATGACGGCACCTCCGACGAACAGAACACGCGAACAACATGGGTGCGTCGTCTTTTCGAAGCCCGGTACGGCGCGTCTCGTCGGGGTCACACCACCGTAGCAAAGAACACGCAAAAGGCCTGGTGACACCGGTCACCAGGCCACACCACCACCGCTGCCGCGGTCGGCTACAGATACAGCCCGGTGGAGTCCACCGAGCCCTCGAACCGGTCCGCAGCCACCGCGTGCAGATCCCGCTCACGCATCAGCACGTACGCCACCCCGCGCACCTCGACCTCCGCACGGTCCTCGGGGTCGTACAGCACCCGGTCGCCCGGCTCCACCGTCCGTACGTTCTGGCCCACCGCGACCACCACGGCCCAGGCCAGCCGGCGGCCGACCGCGGCCGTCGCCGGGATGAGGATGCCGCCACCGGAACGCCGCTCGCCCTCGGGCGTATCGGACCGGACCAGCACACGATCGTGCAGCATGCGGATGGGCAGTTTGTCGTCGGTGTTCTCGCTCACGCCCCGCAACCTACCTGCCCGCGGCGGCGCCACGCCCCTCCGGGGTGCGCGGGCCGCGGCATCAGCTCCTGCGGCGCCGCTTCGACGCCACGACCAGACCCACCACACCCACCGCGAGCATCGCCGCCGGAATCACCCGCTCCAGGCGCGGAGCCCCGTCCTCGGACACGAACTGCGCCTTCACGTCCGACACCGTCCGGTTCACCGCGACGAACGCCCGCCCGGCCGTCCGGTCGACAGCCTCGGCGGCCTTCGCCTTCGCGTCACCAATGATCGTCTTCGGGTGCACCCGCACCCCGATCTCATCGAGCACCACCGCGAGCTGCTCACGCCTGGTGATGATGTCCGCCTCGATCTGCGCAGGGGTCCTGGCATCCGACACTGCGCCGCCTCCGTGGTCCTCGTCCGGTAAACCTTCATCGACAGTCTGTCAGCTCGACCGCCCACGCACCCGGCGGCACCCCTATTACGCTCGGTCCCGTACACCCCACGTGCCACCCGAGGAGAACCATGAGCGAGCGACTCCAGCCCGGCGACACCGCCCCCGCCTTCACTCTGCCCGACGCCGACGGCAACGAGATCTCGCTCGCCGACCACAAGGGCCGCAAAGTCATCGTCTACTTCTACCCGGCCGCCCTCACCCCCGGCTGCACCAAGCAGGCCTGCGACTTCACCGACAACCTGGAGCTGCTCGCCGGTGCCGGCTACGACGTCATCGGCGTCTCCCCCGACAAGCCCGAGAAGCTCGCCAAGTTCCGCGAGAAGGAGAACCTCAAGGTCACGCTGGTCGGCGACCCGTCCAAGGAGACCCTTGAGGCGTACGGCGCCTTCGGCGAGAAGAAGCTCTACGGCAAAACGGTGACGGGCGTCATCCGCTCGACGATCGTCGTGGACGAGGAGGGCAAGGTCGAGCGCGCCCTCTACAACGTCAAGGCCACCGGTCACGTCGCCAAGATCATCAGGGACCTCGGCATCTGACCCCACCGGCGACCGCCCCGGAAGCATCCGGCGGAGACGGACGACGGAAGCACGCGACAGAAGCACGCAACGGAAGTACGCGGCGGAAGTACGCGGCGGAAACATGTGACCGGAACATGTGACGGACATCCCAATCGGCCGTCCTTCCGGTTTGCGACCGCCATGACCGCGCAGAAGCCTGTCCTGGAACAGTCACCCAGGAAAGGACCGGCCATGGCGGCTTCCGACCCCCACCTGGCGGCCGACCCTGAAGCGGTCAAACGCCACCCCACCCTCTTCCGGGCCATCCGGCAGCGGAGAAACCCCAGGCTGCGCAGGTCGGACATCACCGTCACCGACGACCGGGCGGTCAAGCGGGCGGTGAAGGCGGCCTCGCTGGGGAACGCCATGGAGTGGTTCGACTTCGGGATCTACTCCTATCTGGCCGTCACCCTGGGCCATGTCTTCTTCCCGTCCGGGAACGACACGACCCAGCTCCTTTCCTCGTTCGCGACCTTCGCCGTGGCCTTCCTCGTACGGCCCCTCGGCGGCATGGTCTTCGGGCCGATGGGTGACAAGATCGGCCGCAAGAAGGTCCTCGCCCTCACGATGATCCTGATGGCGGTCGGCACCTTCGCCATCGGTGTCATCCCCTCCCACGACGCCATCGGCCTCTGGGCCCCCACCCTGCTGATCTTCTTCCGCCTGGTGCAGGGCTTCTCCACCGGCGGCGAGTACGGCGGCGCGTCCACGTTCATCGCCGAGTACGCCCCCGACAAGCGCCGCGGCTACTTCGGCAGCTTCCTCGAATTCGGCACCCTGGCCGGCTATGTCGGTGCCGCCGGACTCGTCACCGCGCTGACCGCGGCCCTCGACCCCGGCCAGATGGAGACCTGGGGCTGGCGCATCCCGTTCCTCGTCGCGGGCCCCCTCGGCCTGGTCGGCCTCTACCTGCGACTGCGCCTGGACGAGACCCCCGCCTTCCAGAAGCTGGAGGGCGGCACCGTCCACGCGTCGGAGGCCGCCGACCACGTCGAGACCACCGCCAAGGGCGACCTCGCCAGAATCTTCCGGCAGCACTGGCCGACGCTGATCCTCTGCATCTGCCTGGTCGGCGCGTACAACATCACCGACTACATGCTGCTGTCGTACATGCCGACCTACCTCTCCGACGAACTCGGCTACAGCGAGACCCACGGCCTGCTCATCCTGCTCGCCGTCATGGTCTTCCTGATGCTGATCATCAGTCAGGTCGGCAAGCTCTCCGACCGCTTCGGCCGCAAGCCGCTCCTGATGACCGGCATGCTCGGCTTCTTCTTCCTCTCCCTCCCCGCCTTCCTGCTCATCCGCCAGGGCGGCATCCCCGCCATCACGACCGGCATGCTGATGCTGGGCCTCTCCCTGGTCTGCATGCTGGGCACGATGTCCGCCGCCCTCCCGGCCCTCTTCCCCACCCCGGTGCGCTACGGCTCCCTCTCGGTGGGCTACAACCTCTCGGCCTCCCTCTTCGGCGGCACGACCCCACTGGTGATCACGGCACTGATCAGCTGGAGCGGCACCAATCTGATGCCGGCCTTCTACGCGATGGCGGCGGCCCTGGTCGGCGTGATCGCCGTGGCCTGCATGAAGGAGACCGCCAGGAAGCCCCTGGCCGGCTCCCCACCGTCGGTGGAGACGGAGGAAGAGGCGGCGGAACTGTGCGCGGCCCAGACACCTGAACCGAAGTTCTGACCCCGTACCCGCCGGCCCGCGGGAGCACCCCGGTACCATGTCTGTCGGCTGGCGGCGGTGGTGCAATGGCGACACAGCAGACTTAGGATCTGTGGCCCGTGAAACGGCTTGAGGGTTCGAATCCCTTCCGCCGCACAGTAAACGGCCTGCGAACCAAGGGACTTGGTTCGCAGGCCGTTCTCGTACCCGTTAGGCCTGGCCCACCAGCTCCTGCACCACCGGCACCAGTGCCCGGAACGCCTTGCCCCGGTGGCTGATCGCGTTCTTCTCCGCCGGGGTCAGTTCCGCGCAGGTGCGGGTTTCGCCCTCGGGCTGGAGGACCGGGTCGTAGCCGAAGCCGTTCGTGCCGGCCGGAGTGTGGCGCAGGGTGCCCAGCAGGCGGCCCTCGACCACGCGTTCCGTGCCGTCGGGGAGGGCGAGGGCGGCCGCGCAGGCGAAGTGGGCGGCGCGGTGGGCCTCGTCGATGTCGGAGAGCTGGGCCAGGAGCAGGTCCAGGTTGGCCTTGTCGTCGCCGTGGGTGCCGGCCCAGCGGGCGGAGAAGATGCCGGGGGCGCCGCCGAGCACGTCCACGCAGAGGCCGGAGTCGTCGGCGATGGCCGGGTGGCCGGTGGCCCTGGCCAGGGCGTGGGCCTTGAGCAGGGCGTTCTCGGCGAAGGTGACGCCGGTTTCCTTGACGTCGGGGACATCGGGGTACGCGTCCGCGCCGACGAGCTCATGGGTGAGGCCGGCGTCGGCGAGGATCGCGTGGAGTTCGGTGATCTTCCCGGCGTTGCGGGTGGCGAGGATGAGGCGGGTCATGTCACCCAGTATCGGGGGTGATCAGGGGGTGCAGACCTTGCCGATCTCCGCGGCGGCGTCGGTGACCGGGGTGATGTCGGGGGTGGCGTCGCCCTTGTCGATGGAGTCGCGGACGTTGCCGACGCCCGCCTGGAGGTTGTCGACGGCCTTGCCGAGGTCGGCGTTGTCGGTCTTGTCGCCGAGGTTGCCGAGTTCCTTCTCGATCTCGTCGAGGGCCTCGGATGCCTGAGTGGGGTCGCTGGTGGCGTTGGAGACGGCCTGCTGGAGGTTGTCGACGCTGGTGGCGATGGCATCGGCGGTGCGGACGCAGTCCAGTGCCTTGTCGACGGCGCCGCAGCCGGAGGCGGCGGTGAGGGTGAGGGCGGTCAGGGTCAGCGCGACGGTGATGCGGCGGTGGCGGGTGGCCTTGGCCATGGTGCGGTTCCTCCCCGGATGCGGATACGCGGACGGGCGCACGGTTCGACCCGTGCGCCCGTGTTCGTAACGACGCGCTGTGGTGCGTATTTGGTTGCTTCTTTACTCGCCCAGGGTGCGGGCGAGGGCGTCGTTCTGGAAGACCGTGAGGTCCGCGCAGCCCGCGGTGGCGAGGTCGAGGAGGGCGCCGAGTTCCTTGCGGTCGAAGGGGGTGGCCTCGGCGGTGCCCTGGACCTCGACGAAGCGGCCGTCGCCGGTGCAGACGACGTTCATGTCGGTCTCGGCGCGGACGTCCTCCTCGTAGCAGAGGTCGAGGAGGGGGGTGCCGTCGACGATGCCGACGCTGATCGCGGAGACGGTGTCGGTCAGCGGCTTGCGGCCGTGCTTGACGATCTTCTTGTGCTGGGCCCAGCTGACGGCGTCGGCGAGGGCGACGTAGGCGCCGGTGATGGCGGCGGTGCGGGTGCCGCCGTCGGCCTGGAGGACGTCGCAGTCCAGGACGATGGTGTTCTCGCCGAGGGCCTTGTAGTCGATGACGGCGCGCAGGGAGCGGCCGATGAGGCGGCTGATCTCGTGGGTGCGTCCGCCGATCTTGCCGCGTACGGATTCGCGGTCGCCGCGGGTGTTGGTGGAGCGGGGCAGCATGGAGTATTCGGCGGTGACCCAGCCTTCGCCGCTGCCCTTGCGCCAGCGCGGGACGCCTTCGGTGACGGAGGCGGTGCAGAAGACCTTGGTGTCGCCGAAGGAGATGAGTACGGATCCTTCGGCGTGCTTGCTCCATCCGCGTTCGATGGTGACGGGGCGGAGCTGTTCGGGGGTGCGGCCGTCGATACGAGACATGGCGTCGACTTTATCGGGTGCGGGGGCGGCGCCCGTTCGGGTGCTCGACAGGCCCCGTCCGGGTGGGCGGGGCCTGTGCGGTGCCGAGCGGCCGGCTCAGCGAAGGGCTGGGCGGCCGGTCACATCATGTCTTCGATGTCGGCGGCGATGGGGTCGGCGTCGGTGCCGATGACGACCTGGATCGCGGTGCCCATCTTGACGACGCCGTGGGCCCCGGCGGCCTTGAGCGCGGCTTCGTCGACCTTGCTGGGGTCGTGGACCTCGGTGCGGAGGCGGGTGATGCAGCCTTCGATCTCGTCGATGTTCTCGATACCGCCGAGCCCGGCGACGATCTTCTCAGCCTTGCTGGCCATGGCCTTCTCCCTGGTTCTTCACATGCGTGCGACGGCCCACCCTGGGTCCGTTTCGTCACCGTAACGCACGTTTGGCCCAGCTTCGCGAGCGGGTGGCTGGACCGTCCCCAATGATGACGATCACCGGTGCCCTGTCTTCCAGGCGGGTTACGCACCGTACCTCAACTGGTCTACACCAGTCTGCAACGACCGCCGAACGCACCCTGTTCCGGGAGGATGCCGATGAGTTCGAGCAGCGCCGCAGTGCCACGGAAGACGTGGTGGAACGGCTTCTTCCAGGGCCTCCAGAAGATGGGCCGCAGCCTCCAGCTGCCGATCGCCGTGCTGCCCGCGGCCGGCATCCTGAACCGGTTGGGCCAGCCGGACGTATTCGGCGACGAGGGTCTGGGCTGGAACAACATCGCCAAGGTGTTCGCGGCGGCGGGCGGTGCGCTGCTCGACTCGGGGCTCGGCCTTCCGCTGCTGTTCTGCATCGGTGTCGCGATCGGCATGGCGAAGAAGTCGGACGGTTCGACCGCGCTCGCCGCGGTGGCCGGCTTCCTCGTCTACTACGCGGTGCTGCACGCCTTCCCGGTGGACTGCGCCCCGGGTTCGACGTTCACCTCCGGCGGCACCTGGTTCGGCACCTGTGTGACCGGCGACGCCAAGGTCACGGCCGCCGAGTACCAGAACCCCGGGGTGTTCGGCGGCATCGTGATGGGGCTGCTGTCCGCCTGGTTCTGGCAGCGGTACCACCGGGTCAAGCTGGTGGACTGGCTGGGCTTCTTCAACGGCCGACGCCTCGTCCCGATCATCATGGCCTTCGTCGGGCTGCTCTTCGCGGGCCTGTGCGCCTGGCTGTGGCAGCCGATCGGTGACGGTCTGACCAGCTTCTCCAAGTGGCTGGTGGACCTGGACTGGGTGGGCTCCGGCATCTTCGGTCTCGCCAACCGCGCGCTGCTGGTCATCGGCCTCCACCAGTTCCTCAACACCTTCGTCTGGTTCCAGTTCGGCGACTTCACCAAGCCGGACGGCACGGTCGTGCACGGTGACATCAACCGGTTCCTGGCGGGCGACCCGACGGCCGGCCAGTTCACCTCGGGCTTCTTCCCGATCATGATGTTCGCCCTGCCCGCGGCGGCACTGGCGATCTACCACTGCGCCAAACCGCATCGCCGGAAGGCGGTCGGCGGCATGATGCTCTCGGTCGGTCTGACGTCGTTCGTGACGGGCATCACCGAGCCGATCGAGTACTCGTTCCTCTTCGTCGCGCCGCTGCTGTACGCGATCCACGCGGTGCTCACCGGTGTCTCCATGGCGGTGACGTGGGCGCTCGGGGTGAAGGACGGCTTCAGCTTCTCGGCGGGTCTGATCGACTACGTCATCAACTGGAGCCTGGCGACCAAACCCTGGCTGATCATCCCGATCGGGCTGGCCTTCGCCGTCGTGTACTACCTGATCTTCCGGTTCGCGATCACCAGATTCAACCTTCAGACACCGGGCCGGGAGCCCGACGAGCTGGAGGAGGAGATCGAGAGGAACCTCACGAAATAGCAGATCGGACGGGCTGCCGGCCCGCCCGCAGCAGTCCCTGAGGACCCTCGGACCCGCATCGGTCCGGGGGTCTTCGTCATGTCACCGAGCGTGGGTGATGGCTCATGCGAAGTAATCGGAATTTGCAGGTTCCTTATCCAATACTCATCGTGCTACAACTGGTCTACACCACTGAGTGGTCCAGACCGCGTGGCGCTCTGCCGCGTTTTCGAGTCGTCGCCTCCCCCCCCTCGAACGACCTGGGCGGCGCCTTGCCCCATGGAGGAAGTTGATGTCCACGGCAGACACCGCACCCGCGGTCAGCAAGAAGAAGGGTGCCGGCGTGATGTCGGTCATGCAGCGCATCGGCCGCAGCCTCATGCTGCCGGTCGCGGTGCTGCCCGCAGCCGCGCTCCTGGTGCGTCTCGGCAACGACGACATGCTCGGCAGGGCCTCGTTCCCGGACTTCGTCACCAAGATCGCGAGCTTCATGGCCGCGGGCGGCAACGCGATCCTCGACAACATGGCGCTGCTGTTCGCCGTCGGCATCGCGATCGGCTTCGCCAAGAAGTCGGACGGTTCGACCGCACTCGCGGCCGTCACCGGCTACCTGGTCTTCCAGAAGGTCCTCGCCACCTTCACCGACAGCAACCTTCCGCAGGTCGCGACGGTGGTCGACGGCAAGATAGTCATGACGGACGCCCCCGTGGACGCCAAGGTCCTCGGCGGTGTGGTGATGGGCATCGTCGTCGCGCTGCTCTACCAGAAGTTCTACCGGACGAAGCTGCCCGCCTGGGCCGGCTTCTTCGGCGGCCGCCGCTTGGTCCCGATCCTCTCCGCCTTCGCGGGTCTGGTCATCGGCATCATCTTCGGTTACATCTGGCCGGTCCTCGGCACCGGGCTGCACAACTTCGGCGAGTGGCTGGTCGGTTCCGGTGCGGTCGGCGCGGGCATCTTCGGTGTCGCCAACCGTGCGCTGATCCCGGTCGGCATGCACCACCTGCTGAACTCGTTCCCGTGGTTCCAGGCCGGCGAGTTCCACGGCAAGAGCGGCGACATCAACCGCTTCCTGGCCGGTGACCCGACGGCCGGACAGTTCATGACCGGCTTCTTCCCGATCATGATGTTCGCCCTCCCGGCCGCGTGCCTCGCCATCGTGCACTGCGCCCGCCCGGAGCGCCGCAAGGTCGTCGGCGGCATGATGTTCTCCCTCGCGCTCACCGCGTTCGTGACCGGTGTCACCGAGCCGATCGAGTTCACCTTCATGTTCATCGCCCCGGTGCTGTACGCGATCCACGCGGTGCTCACCGGTGTCTCCATGGCCCTCACCTGGGGCCTCGGCATGAAGGACGGCTTCGGCTTCTCCGCCGGTGCGGTCGACTTCTTCCTGAACCTCGGCATCGCGAGCAAGCCATGGATGCTGGTGCTGGTCGGCCTCTGCTTCGCGGTGGTCTACTACGTGGTCTTCCGCTTCGCGATCACCAGATTCAACCTGCCGACTCCGGGCCGTGAGTCGGACGAGGAGCTCGCCGAGCTCCTCAAGGCCGAGGCGAAGTAGGCCCCGCCCCACGCACGACGAAGCCCTCACCTCCCCGGCGGAAGGTGAGGGCTTCGTCGTGTCCGCGATGGGGGCTAGACCTCGTACACCGCCCCCGGCACCGCCACCTCCGCCGGTCCGTCGAAGACCACGCGGGCGTCGGCCAGGTTGCGGTCGGCGTCGGTCCACGGCGGGATGTGGGTGAGGACCAGGCGCCCCACGCCGGCCCGGGCGGCGGTCTCGCCCGCCTCGCGGCCGTTGAGGTGGAGGTCCGGGATGTCCTCCTTGCCGTGGATGAACGATGCTTCACAGAGGAACAGGTCGACGCCCTCGGCGAGTTCGTCCAGGGCCTCGCAGGTCCCCGTGTCGCCGGAGTACGCCAGCGAGCGGCCGCCGTGCTCGATACGGATCCCGAAGGTGTCGACGGGGTGGCAGAGCTTCTCCGTACGTACGGAGAAGGGGCCGATCTCGAACGATCCCGGCTTCAGCGTGTGGAAGTCGAAGACCTCGCTCATCGCGTGCTCGGACGGGGTGTCGGCGTGCGCGGTGGTCAGCCGCTGTTCGGTGCCCTCGGGCCCGTAGACCGGGATGGGGGCGGGGCGTCCGCCGTCGTGCCGGTAGTAGCGGACGACGAAGTACGCGCACATGTCGATGCAGTGATCGGCATGGAGGTGACTGAGGAAAATGGCGTCGAGGTCGTAGAGACCGACATGGCGCTGCAGCTCGCCGAGGGCGCCGTTGCCCATGTCGAGGAGCAGCCTGAAGCCGTCGGCCTCTACGAGGTAGCTCGAACACGCTGATCCCGCGGACGGGAACGAGCCGGAGCAGCCGACGACGGTGAGCTTCATGGAGCGTGAACCTCCGAGACGTGGGAACGGGGAGGGTTCGTGCGGTCTGTTGAGCGGTTCGTCGAGCGTAAGGCGCGAAACAGCCGGTCGCTCCTCCACGGCCGTCCGTTGTGGGGGAACTCACCTGCTCTGTCACCGGTTCGATGGAAGCGGTGGTGACGCCGGTACGGTCGGGGCATGGACATGTCCTGGTGGTGGATCGCGCTCGTTCTTGTCGTGCTGCTCGCACTCGTCGCGGCGGTCGCCGATGGGCGGGGAAGGGGCGGGCGCCCGTCCCGTGGACGTTCCCGCAGGCCGGCGGGGACGGAGGGGGCGCGCTCCGGTGGCCGTCCGGGCGGCCGGACGCGCCCGCCGGCGGGGCCCGGACGTGGGCCGGGGCCGGAGCGGCGGCCTCGGCCGGGTGAGATCTGGTGGGCCGAGGTGCCGTACGAGGACGGGCCCGGGGCGAAGGACCGGCCCTGCCTGGTGCTGTCGGTACGGGGCGGCTCGGCGCTCGTCGCGAAGATCACCAGCAAGCATCACGCGGACCGGCCCGGGGTGATCGCACTGCCCGCGGGAACGGTGGGTGACGCGCAGGGCCGGGCGAGCTTCCTGGAGACGGACGAGCTGCGGGAGGTCGCGGTACGCGGGTTCCGGCGCCGGGTGGGGGTCGTGGACCCGGGGGTGTGGGAGCGGGTGCGGAACCTCGGGTGAGGTCGGGTGAGGTGCGCCCGCGCCGGGCGCACCTCCTCGAAGGCCCTCAGGCCCAGAGCTGGCCGTGCAGGGTCTCGATGGCCGCTTCCGTGGTCGGGGCGGTGTAGACGCCCGTCGACAGGTACTTCCAGCCGCCGTCGGCGACGACGAAGACGATGTCGGCCGGCTCCCCCGCCTTGACGGCCTTGTTTCCCACGCCGATCGCCGCGTGGAGTGCGGCGCCGGTGGAGACGCCCGCGAAGATGCCCTCCTGCTGGAGGAGTTCGCGGGTGCGGGTGACCGCGTCCGCCGAGCCGACGGAGAAGCGGGTGGTGAGGACCGAGGCGTCGTACAGCTCGGGGACGAAGCCCTCGTCGAGGTTGCGGAGCCCGTAGACCAGGTCGTCGTAGCGCGGCTCGGCGGCGACGATCTTGACGTCCGGCTTGTGTTCGCGCAGGTAGCGGCCGACGCCCATCAGTGTTCCCGTGGTGCCGAGGCCGGCCACGAAGTGGGTGACGGACGGGAGGTCGGCGAGGATCTCCGGGCCGGTGGTGGCGTAGTGGGCGCCCGCGTTGTCCGGGTTTCCGTACTGGTAGAGCATGACCCAGTCGGGGTGCTCGGCGGCCAGCTCCTTGGCGACGCGGACGGCCGTGTTGGAGCCGCCCGCCGCCGGGGAGGAGATGATCTCGGCGCCCCACATGGCGAGCAGGTCGCGCCGCTCCTGGGAGGTGTTCTCCGGCATGACGCACACCATGCGGTAGCCCTTGAGCCTGGCCGCCATGGCGAGTGAGATGCCGGTGTTGCCGCTGGTGGGCTCCAGGATGGTGCAGCCTGGGGTCAACCGGCCGTCCTTCTCCGCCTGTTCGACCATGTGGAGCGCGGGACGGTCCTTGATCGAGCCGGTGGGGTTGCGGTCCTCCAGCTTGGCCCAGATCCGGACGTCGTCCGAGGGTGACAGCCGCGGCAGGCGGACGAGCGGGGTGTTGCCCACCGCGGCGAGCGGGCTGTCGTACCGCATCAGTTCATGCCGCCGGCGACGGCCGGGAGGATGGTGACGCTGTCGCCGTCGCTGAGCTCGGTGGAGATGCCGTCGAGGAAGCGGACGTCCTCGTCGTTGAGGTACACGTTCACGAAGCGGCGGAGTTCGTCGCCGTCGACGATGCGCTCGCGGATGCCGTTGTGCCGGCTCTCCAGGTCCGTGAAGAGGTCGGCGAGGGTCGCTCCGTTGCCCTCGACGGCCTTGGCGCCGCCGGTGTAGGTGCGGAGGATGGTCGGGATGCGGACCTCGATGGCCATGGCGTGTGCTCCTGTCGGAAGCGGAGAGGTGGCGTGGGGCGCGCGGCTCTGCCCCCGCGCGGGGGTGGTGCGTACGTGTGGTGTTCGGGCCGCGGGCCCGGCTCAGGCCTTGTGGCCGGCGGGCAGGCGGCACGTACAGATCGCGCTGGAGAGCCTGCACAGGTCGACGTGCAGCCGCGCGACGAGCAGCGTGCCCGGCGTCGTTTCGCTCACGTCATGGAGAACCATGCGCTCATCGTATCGATTCCCGGTCCGAAATCCCGAGTGTGATCTCACCTGGTGGATGCTCGATGTTCGACAGGTGGACGGGACCGTGGGTGAGTCCGGTCCCGTCCGGCCGGTGTCCGGCGGTGCGGCGGGGTCAGGCGGGCTCGTACGCCTCGACGACCTCGACGTCCTCCTCGGTGATCACGCCGTCCACGATGCGGTACGAGCGGAACTGGAAGGGGCCCGCGTCGTCGGTGTCCGCCGTGGAGACGAGGACGTAGTGGGCGCCGGGCTCGTTGGCGTAGGTGACGTCGGTGCGGGAGGGGTAGGCCTCGGTCGCGGTGTGGGAGTGGTAGACGATCACCGGCTCCTCGTCGCGGTCGTCCATCTCGCGGTAGAGCTTGAGGAGGTCGGCCGAGTCGAACTCGTAGAAGGTGGGCGAGCGGGCGGCGTTGAGCATCGGGATGAACCGCTCGGGGCGGCCGGTCCCGGCCGGGCCCGCGACCACGCCGCACGCCTCGTCGGGGTGGTCGGCACGGGAGTGCGCGACGATCTGGTCGTAGAGCGCCTTGGTGATGGTCAGCATTTCGCCAGGATAGGCATGCGGCCCCTTCCGTACCGAAGTGTGGTACGGAAGGGGCCGCATGGTGGACACGGCGGCCGTCGGGGCGGCCGGGTGGCGGAGAGGGTTCAGTTCTTCGCGAAGGCCTTGTTCTCGGGGTTGCGGGCCTTGAGGACTAGGTACGAGACGCCGAGGAGCGCGGCCCAGAGCGGGGCGCAGTACAGCGAGACCCGGGTGTCCTTGTCGATGCCCATCATCACGATGACCACGGCTATGAAGAACAGCGCGAAGACGCTGGTGTACGGGGCGCCGGGGGCCCGGAAGCCCGACCTGGGGAGCGCCCCGAGATCGGAGAGACGCCGGTAGCGGAGCTGGCTGATCAGGATCATGATCCAGGCCCACATGCCGGAGATGGTGGCGAACGAGACGACGTAGGTGAAGGCGTCACCGGGCCACTGGTAGTTGATCCAGACGCCGACGAGCATCAGTGCGGCGGAGAAGGTGGTGCCGACGAGAGGGGTGCCGCTCCTGGTGAGCCGGGTGAAGAACTTCGGGCCCTGCCCGTTGAGTGCGAGGTCGCGCAGCATGCGGCCGGTGGAGTACATGCCGGAGTTGCAGGAGGAGAGCGCGGCGGTCAGCACGACGAAGTTGACGATGCCGGCGCCGAGGCCGAGGCCCATCTTCTTGAAGGCGGCGACGAACGGCGAGACGTCGGGCTGGAACTCGGTCCACGGGACCACGGAGAGGATCATGATGAGCGCGCCGACGTAGAAGACGGCGATGCGCCACGGCACGGTGTTGATGGCCTTGGGCAGGACGGTCTTCGGGTCCTTGGACTCGCCCGCGGTGACGCCGACCAGTTCGACGGCGAGGAAGGCGAACATCACGATCTGCAGCGTCATCAGGGTGCCCTTGATGCCGTGCGGGAAGAATCCGCCGTCGGCCCAGAGGTGGGTGACGGACGCGGTGTCCCCGGCGTCGGAGAAGCCGAGGGTGAGAATTCCGGCGCAGATGAGGATCATGCCGACGATGGCGGTGACCTTGACCATCGAGAACCAGAATTCGAGTTCACCGAAGAGTTTCACGGAGATCAGGTTCACCCCGTACAGGATGATCGTGAAGATCAGTGCGGAAACCCATTGGGGAATGTCGAACCAGAACGTCATGTACTGGGCCGCGGCGGTGACTTCGGTGATTCCGGTGACGACCCAGAACAGCCAGTAGGTCCAGCCGGTGACGAAGCCCGCGAAGGGGCCGATGAATTCACGGGCGTACTCGGAGAAGGAACCCGAGACCGGCCGGTACATGAGGAGTTCGCCCAGGGCCCGCATGATGAAGAAGATCACCAGGCCCGCGACGGCATAGGCCAGGACGAGACTGGGCCCGGCCTTGGCGATCGCCTTTCCCGCACCGAGGAAGAGCCCGGTGCCGATGGCCCCGCCGATGGCGATCATCTGGATCTGACGGGCGCCGAGGGCCCGCTGGTATCCCTCGCCGGACGTGCCGGAATCCGCGACCTCTACGGCCTGCCCGCCGCTGTTCCCTTTGTCGACCTGCGCCGATGTCATGTGCTGCGCCTTTCTCCACGCCGATCCGCGCCGTTGAGACCGCGGATCAGGTCCTGATCCCCCCGGATATGGATGGAGTGCCGCCGGCGGTTGCCGGCCCGTAGCGCCCTCGGGAACAGGGGTGGCGTCCCCGAGTGGTCGTGAAGATTTATCACGGGCACTCGGGCGACCCATCGGACGTTATGTGGCGTACACCACAGTTAAAAGCGGACAAGAGTTTCCTGCCGCAGCAAAGACGACCGTTCAGGTGACGGGATCGTTATTCGGATTTGAGCGTCCGTTGAGCGAACACTCGGCGCTCGTCCGGGAGCGCGGCACCGCGGCACAGCCGTGGCGCGGTTACGGCATCAGCGTTTCCACGAGCGTTTCCTGGAGCGCGCCGAGCCAGAGATAGGCCATGACCATCGGCTTTCGCGGGTCGCTGTCCGGGAGCCGGTAGAGCGACCCGGCCTCGCCCTCGTCCTCGTCGGAGACCTCCAGGCGGGTGCCGATGGTGAGCCGGAGGTCGTTGAGGGCGCCGAGCCAGTTGCGGCATTCGTCGCCGGTGAGTTCGAGTACGGCGCCGCCGTCCCCGGTGATCGTGAGCGCGTCCAGGGTGCGTACGACGGCGAGGGCGTCGGTGCGCTTGCGGGCGCGCAGGTCGTTCTCGGTGAAGCGGCGGAACTCGGCGGAGGCGGCGCGCAGTTCGGTGTCCTCGTCGCCGTACGCCTCGGGGAAGAGGCGGGCCAGGGCGGGGTCGGTGGGCGGTTCGCTGGGCCCCTCCGCGAAGAGGGCGGCGAGCGGGTCCTCGCCCTCGGCGGGCTCGTCGCCGGGGCCGATCAGTTCCAGCAGCTGGACGGCGAGGGAGCGCAGGATCGCGATCTCCACCTCGTCGAGCGCGACGGCCGCGCCGCCGCCGGGGGTGGCCTCGAAGTGGCCGGCCATGGGTTTTCTCCGATGGTGGGTCGGGCGGGGCAGGTCGGGCGGACGGACGGGGAGGTCTAGTTGCGGTCCTGTGTGAGCGTGGCCCACAGTCCGTAGCCGTGCATGGCCTGGACGTCGCGTTCCATCTCCTCGCGGCTGCCGCTGGAGACGACCGCGCGCCCCTTCTGGTGGACGTCCAGCATCAGCTTGTGCGCCTTGTCCTTGGAGTAGCCGAAGTAGGCCTGGAAGACATAGGTCACGTAGCTCATGAGATTGACCGGGTCGTTGTGGACCAGCGTCACCCAGGGGACGTCGGGCTCGGGGACGACAAGACTCTCCTCGGCCGATTCGGGACGCGTGATCTCTGTGGGGGCGACGCTCACCCACCCCATGCTGCCACTCGGGAGGGGGCATCGCACAAACGACCCGAGATCTCGTCACTCTGACGAAATAGGGGTAGCATCCGGAACATGAACTCTGCGGACCTTGGGCGACGGGTCGGTGTGCCGTCGACCGCGCTCTTCACCGACCAGTACGAGCTCACGATGGTGCAGGCCGCGCTGAAGGCCGGCACGGCCGATCGGCACTCGGTCTTCGAGGCGTTCACGCGCCGGCTTCCCGAGGGGCGGCGCTACGGCGTCGTGGCGGGCATCGGACGGGTACTGGACGCGGTGGAGAACTTCCACTTCGACGACGAGATGCTCACCTTCCTGCGCGAACAGAACGTGGTGGACGGGCCGACCCTCGCCTGGCTGGCGGACTACCGCTTCAGCGGCGACATCTGGGGCTACCCGGAGGGCGAGGTGTACTTCCCCGGCTCCCCGATCCTGCGCGTCGAGGGCTCCTTCGCCGAATGCGTGCTGCTGGAGACGGTGATCCTTTCGATCCTCAACCACGACTCGGCGATCGCCGCCGCGGCCTCGCGGATGTCCGCCGCGGCCGGCGGGCGCGGCCTGATCGAGATGGGTGCACGGCGCACCCATGAACTGTCGGCGGTGGCCTCGGCGCGGGCCGCGTACATCGGCGGCTTCAACACCACCTCCGACCTGGCGGCGGGCTTCCGCTACAACATCCCGACCGTCGGGACGAGCGCCCACGCCTTCACGCTGCTCCACGACACCGAGCGCGACGCCTTCCGGGCCCAGGTCGATTCGCTCGGCCGGGGCACGACGCTGCTGGTCGACACGTACGACGTCACCGAGGCGGTCCGTACGGCGGTCGAGGTCGCCGGGACCGAGCTGGGCGCGGTACGGATCGACTCCGGCGATCTGCTGCTGGTCGCGCACCGGGTGCGGCAGCAGCTGGACGAGCTGGGCGCCACGGAGACGAAGATCGTGGTGACCTCGGACCTGGACGAGTACGCCATCGCCTCGCTGGCGGCCGCACCGGTCGACGCGTACGGGGTGGGCACGCAGCTGGTGACCGGCAGCGGTCAGCCCACCTGCTCGATGGTCTACAAGCTCGTCGCCCGCGCCGGCTCCGCCGATCCCGCGGAGCCGCTGCGTCCGGTGGCCAAGAAGTCGCTCGGCGCGAAGTCGTCGGTGGGCGGTCGCAAGTGGGCCGCGCGCCGGCTGGACGAGCACGGGGTCGCCGAGGCCGAGGTGATCGGCACCGGCGCGGTACCCGCGGAGCTGGCCGACCGGCAGCTGCTGGCCGAGCTGGTCAGGGGCGGCGAGGTGATCGCCCGAGAGCCGCTGGACGCGGCGCGCGAGCGGCACATCTCGGCGCGTGCGGGGCTGCCGATGTCGGCGGTGCAGCTGTCGCGCGGAGAGCCGGTGATTCCCACGGAGTACGTCTGACGGAGCCGTGCGGTGGCGGTGACCGGGCGAACCGGTCACCCCCGTGGCCCCGGACGCCGCCAGGGCTCCGTCCCCTCCCCATCCGGGGCCGGAGTCTCTAGGCTCGAATACGCCCCCGACAGCCGACCGTCCCCCACCTAAGGACACCCGTCATGCACCGCGCCTTGATCGTCGTCGACGTTCAGAACGACTTCTGCGAGGGCGGCAGCCTCGCCGTGGCGGGCGGCGCCGATGTCGCCGCCGCCGTCACCGACCTGATCGGCGAGGCCCAGGCCGGGTACCGCCATGTGGTGGCCACCCGTGACCACCACGTCGACCCGGGCAACCACTTCTCCGACCGTCCGGACTTCGAGCACTCCTGGCCCCCGCACTGCGTGGCCGGCACGGAGGGCGTCGGCTTCCACCCGAACTTCGCCCCCGCGGTCGCCTCGGGGGCGATCGACGCGGTGTTCGACAAGGGTGCCTACGCGGCGGCGTACAGCGGCTTCGAGGGCCTCGACGAGAACGGTGCGGGGCTGGCCGACTGGCTGCGGGAGCGCCATGTCACCGAGGTCGACGTGGTCGGCATCGCGACCGACCACTGTGTGCGGGCGACGGCGCTGGACGCGGTCCGGGCGGGCTTCACGACGCATGTGCTGCTCGACCTGACCGCCGGGGTCGCCGAGACGACCACGGAGCGGGCGCTGGAGGAGCTGCGCAGGGCGGGCGTGAAGCTGTCCGGCAAGCCGGTGGTGTAGCGGGGCCACGAGCGGGCCGGCGGGGCCCGGAGCCCCGCGCCTCAGGCCGGCCGCCGGACGGGTACGGCCGGGCGGAGCAGGGCCCGGATCGGGTGCCAGAGCTCCTGTGCCCGCTCCGGTCTGGCGCGCCAGAGCAGCCCGTCGGGGTGGTGCAGCACCGCGGTGATCTCGTCGGGGGTGGGCGGCTCGGCGTTGCCGCGGAGGTAGACCGCGCGCAGTCCGGCGTTGCGCAGCCGGGTCAGGGCGCGGGCCCGGTTGGCCGCGTGCACCAGGACCCGGACCGGGGTGCCGGAACCCGGTCCGCCGGCCGGATGGGGCAGTGTGATCGCCACCACCACATTGCCGTCCGGCAACTTGCAGAATCCTCCGCCTGCCATGCTCCGCGCTCCCCCGTGAGACATCGTGTCAATAAGAATCCGAACAAGACGCACCTAAACACGATCGGCCGCCGCCCGCTAGAGGGCGACGGCCGATCATGCTCTGACCTGCGGTTATACGGAACTACTTGTGCGAGGGACCGACCTTGACGGTGATCGTCGAGCCGCTGCGCGGCTCCTTGACGATGGAGATCCGGGTGTTCGTGTCAGGGACCTGAACGCTTCCGGTCTCGTTCTCCTTGTACCAGTAGGTGCCCTTGTGGTCGTCGAAGACCGGGATGCCGCGCTGCGACTTGATCCGGACCGGTGCGTCCGCGTTGTGCAGCGTGAAGGCGTCGGTCGAGTACCAGCTGAAGGGGGCGTCGAACGGCTGGATCTTGTTGCGCATGATCGTGCCGTCGGCCCACTTCAGGGGCTTGGCGTGCGCGTCGACCGGCAGGATCAGACCCTGGCCCGGGTGCTGCGACACGTTGTTGTCCTTCTGGGACTTGTCCCAGAGCCAGACGAGCAGACCGTTCTGGTACGGGTAGTGCTCGACCCAGTCCGGACGGGTCTTGGAGAAGCCGAAGTTGTACGGGCCGACCTTGAGGGTCTTGTCGTAGCTGACGTACTGGCGGTTCTCCGCGATGTAGTACTGCGCGTAGTCCTTGGTGAACGACTCGCCGACGCGGGAGAAGCCCTTGGCGGTCCAGCCGTTGTCGTCGCCCTCGGCGTTGTCCGTGAAGAGCGCGGCGCCGTCGGCGGTCACCGAGATGGTGTCCGCGGCGAAGCCGATGCCGCCCGCGCCGCCGTCGGTGGCGTAACGGAAGCGGACGTCGATCTTCTTGCCCGCGTACGCGTCCAGCGGGTACGAGAGCTTCTGGTACTTGCCGGAGACGTCGGTCAGGGCCGGCTTGTCACTGGCGTCGCGCGTGATCGCCTTGCCGTCGGCCGTGCCGTCGATCGCGGTCCAGCTGGTGCCGCCGTTGTCCGACACCTCGGTGTAGAGGTAGTCGTAGTCCTTCTCGATGTCCCACCAGCCCGCGAGGTCCAGGGAGGCCTTGGACTTGCCGGTCAGGTCGACCGAGCGGGTCAGGGTGTTGTTCAGGTTGTCGCCCATGTCGCTCCACCACTGCTTGGAGCCCTCCGCCGGCTTGGTGACGGCGGTAGTGACGGGCTTCTCGGGCAGCGTGACGACGAGCGCCTGCTTGTTCTTGGTGTTGTACTCCGAAACACCCAGCTTGTGGGTGGACTTCGTCGAGGCCTTGGCCTCGGCGTAGTCGAGCCAGCCCAGCTGGAGCTTGTCCCAGGCGGTCATGTCGCCGGGCAGGTCACCGATCGAGTCCTTGCCGGTGCCGAGCCAGGAACCGGCCGACATCAGGGACCAGAAACCGACCGAGTTCTCGGCGGTGTTGGTGGTGTCGTAGAGGTCCGGCAGGCCCAGGTCGTGGCCGTACTCGTGGGCGAAGACACCCAGGCCGCCGTTCTCGGGCTGCGCGGTGTAGTCGCCGACCCAGATGCCGGTGTCACCGATCTGGGTGCCGCCCGCCTTGTTGTCGGCCGGGCCGGTCGCGCCGGCGTCGGTTCCGTAGGCGTACCAACGGTGGGCCCAGATGGCGTTCTTGCCCTCGGCGCCGCCACCCGCGGACTCGTCCTCACCGGCGTGGACGATCTGGAAGTGGTCGATGTAGCCGTCGGGCTCGTTGAAGTTGCCGTCGCCGTCGAAGTCGTAGCGGTCCCACTGGTCGTACTTGGCGAGGTCCGTCTTGATCTGCTCGGGCGTACGGCCCTGGGCCTTCTGATCGGCGGCCCAGGCGTTCACGCCGTCCTTGATCATGTCCCAGGCGTTGGCGCAGTTGGTCGCGCCGCAGTAGTTGGAGCCGTAACGGGCCTCGTTGTAAGGCACCTTGACCCAGTCGGAGACCTCGCCGTCCACCGAGTAGCGCCCGGAGGACGTCTTCTCGTAGTACGTCTTCAGCGAGTCCTTGCCGGCACCCTCACCGAAGTAGAGGTCCTGGAAGTGCGCCTGGTTGTAATCGGCCTGCCAGGCGGTGCTGTTGTCCTTCTTGGGGTCCGGCTTGGCTATCTTGTTGTGCAGCGGGCCGGGCGTGCCCCCGTACTTCGGGACGGCCGGCTTCGGGCCGTCGCCGTCCGGGTCGAACATGGTGGTGTTGTCGACCTTGTCGCCGAACTCCACCAGGATCGTGAAGATCTTGTCCGTCTTCTCGCGGCCGAGCTCGACGTACTTCTTGTCGTCGAGCTTGACGACCTTGGAGCCGTCCCGCTTCGAGATCTTCTTGTCGCCCGATATGACCTGCTCAAGAGCGGCCTGACGCTGTGCGTCCTGCTGCTCGCTGAACGGGCCCTTCAGGTCGTGCTCGTTGCCCTTGGCCGACCCCGGGTCACGGCGGTCGACGCTGGTGCTCTTGGCTCCCGGCGCCTTGTCGTCTGCCTGGGCCGTGGCGAAAGCCGACGCCGTGGCGGCAGTGGCGGCCATGGCCACGACAACCGCAGCGGCGCGAAGCGCCCGTCTGTTTGTGGTCACTTGATGCAGTCCTCCCCGGCACCCGCGGCTGCGGCCTTGAGTGGTGTGGAGGGGCCGCGCGCGAATACGCGTCACAAGTGACGACATTCGACCGGAGTTACGCGAGAAAAGACAGATCTTGACTTGAACAGGCCAAGTGCACTATGTAGGAGAACGCTTCCGTTATCCGGACGTTCAACGAAGGGCCAACCGGCGCGTCATGGAACACGGTTGGGTCGGCAAATGACTCCGTGCGCCCCCTGTGCACCGGCACCGTGGGTTAGGCCGTGCTTACCGGTGGCTCCACTCGGGCATCCACCGTCGTAGAGTCGCTTGACAATGCGACCGTGTTGAGAGACTGCCCATCCGATGCCCCGAGGACGGATACCGCCATGCCGCGTCCCACAGCCGCACAGCTCTCCTACGGTTCGGTCACCGTCATCTTCTCGACCCTCGCCATGCTGCTGCTCTCCCGCACGGAGTCGGGCCTCGGCATCGCCGTCATCGGGACCGCGGCGCTCGCGCTCGGTCTGCTGGTGGCCGTGACCGTACCCCAGCCGTCACGCGCGAAAACCGCGAGGCGGGCAGGTGCCCGCTCCGCGGTCCGGGTGAATCAGGACGCGGTCTCCGCGGCCGTCGAGGCCGAGGGCCTCCATCGCGACGGGGACCGGGCCCCGGCATCGGCGCCCCGGGAAGTCGCGCCGCGGCCCGCGGCCCCCGCGGACGAGCGCGTGGGCCGGCACTCCGTGCGCCACTGAACCACCGCAGTTGCGGGGCCGGTCCGGGCCGCGGGACAGCGTCAGTTGGTCTGTACGACCACCGTCTTCGCGGCCTTGTCCTGCAGGCCCTGCCGGTACGGCTTGTCCGTGAACATGAGCACGATGTTGATCAGCCACCACAGGCACGGGCAGCACAGCAGCGCCGGCAGCCACAGCACCACGGCCCGCAGGAACGACGCACCGGTGTCCGGCACCCGGCCGTCGTTGAGCATCGCGACGCGCAGCTTCAGCAGCCGCTTGCCGATGGTCCGGCCGTCCTTGTGCGTGAAGTACGTGTCGTAGGCGACGTACACGACCAGGCCGATCAGCGACCACACCAACTGGTGCCCGCTGTACGTCTGGCTGAAGACATCGCCGAAGTCGTTGCTGTTGCCGTTGTTGTCCGTCACCTCGACCGCACCGCCCCACGGCAGCGAGATCAGGTAGAGCGGGATCGAGACGATCAGGAAGTCGATCAGCCGGGCCAGGATGCGCTTGCCCGGCTCCGCGAGCGGCGGCATGCCGGCCAGCGGATCCGGACCGCCGTACGGTCCACCGCCGCCGTAGGGGCCCGGATCGTACGGCGGCGGGGGCGGGGGCGGAGCGCTGTCGTACGGCGAACCCGATGACGGCGGGGGCTCATGCGGCTTCTTGAGGAACGGGTCGTCCTCGGGCGGCTGACCGGACGTCGGCTGATCGTTGCTCATGGGGGCAGTGCACCCCGCCCCGGAGGCGCCCGCAACGGCTCAGGTGCGTTCGGGGGAACGGCCGGCCCCGACGGCCATTCACCCGATGGGCCGTCGGCCGACCGGGTGCGGTCAGTCCGCCACGAAGGTGTGTGCCGCCTTGTCGTGCCAGCACTGGCGCCACGGCCGGTCGATCAGGCACCACAGCACATTGATCACCCCGATCACCAGGACGCCCAGCACGCCGTAGACCAGCCATCGGCGCAGCGCGGCACCGAAGGACGGGGCACCGTGGGACTCGATGTCCCGCACTTCGAGTCCGCAGACCTTCTTGCCGAGGGTGCGCCCCCACTTGGCGGTCGGCAGCGCCTCCAGCAGGACCCCGAGTACGAGGAACGCGCCGAGCACCGCGCCGAACAGCCCGGCCGTGGTGGAGTCCACCAGCCAGACGGTGACCGTCTCGCCGGAGAGCTTCGCCGCGCTGATCTTCTCGTCGATGTGGTCCAGCGCCTGCGAGACGAGCGGGAAGCCGATCGCGCCGACGAGCGCCATCAGCACGACGCTGTCGATCAGCCGGGCGGCGAACCGCTTGCCGAGCCCTGCGGGCCTGGCCGCCGCCTGGGCCTGCGCGAGCTGCTGGAAGGGGTCGTCGACCGGAGGCTTCCAGGGCACGACGGGCTGATCCGGCTGAGCCCCTTGGGCACCGAACTGGGGGCGGGGCTGCTGGGCCTGCTGAGGCTGCTGGGCCTGCTGGGCCTGCTGGGCCTGCTGGGCCTGCTGGGCCTGCTGGGCCTGCTGAGGCCGAGGTTGGAGCTGAGGCTGCTGGGACTGGAGCTGCGGCTGCGACTGGAGCTGGGGTTGGTGCTGCTGCGCCGGGAGTTGGGGACGGGCTGCCTGAGCGGGCTGAGCCGTCTGAGCGGGCTGGTTGCCCTGCTGCGCCCAGGGGGCCGGGTTCTGGGCCTGCGGTGCGGGGCCCTGCCCCTGTACGGGGTTCTGCGCCGGGGTGGAGGGCTGTGCGCCCGGCCCGGGGGCGATCGCGCGGATCGCCATCGTCCCCTCCGATGCCGCCGGTTCGGTCGTCCGACGGGCCGGCGGGCCGCCGCCCTGGCCGACGGCCCGGATCGTGACCGTCCCGTCGGTGGGCGGGCGCCCCGCGTCGCCCGTGCCCGCATCCGTACCGCCGCCGGGGCGGCCCTGACGGCCGATCCGGATCGCAACGGTGTTCTCCGGCGCGGGAGAAGACGGGGAGGGAGAAGGGGACGGAGACGGAGAAGGTGCGGGAGAGACGGCGGGGTGTCGCGGGTCCGGCGCGGGAGTGCGGTCGGCGGGGGTGCGGACCGCCGGGACGCGATCGTCCGGCACCGGGTCGGCCGGGGCGCGGTCCGCAGGCGTACGCGGATCGCCCTGCCCGTCCGGCCCGCCCGGTTCCCCGGACTGCCCGCCCTGTTCACCGGGCTGTCCGGCGCCGCCCCAGGAGACCCGCCGGTCGCGTTCGCCGCCGAATCCGGTCTGCCGGGAGACGTCGGCCTGCCAGGCGGTGGCCGGTTCGGGGCGGTTGCCCGCGTACGGCTCCTCGTCCAGGAAGACCGGACCGGTCTCGTCCACCGCCGCCGGGGCCGACGGCTGCGGCTGCGGGTCGGGCACCGGTGCGGAGGGCGCCTCTCCGGAGGGCGCCGCAGGCGTCGGCCCGCCCTGCTCAGGGGCGGGGCGGCTCGTGCCTGGCACCCACGAAGCACCGTTCCAGTACCGGACATATCCGGGAATGGACGGGTCGGGGTAGTACCCCTCGCGGGGGCTTTCGTCACCGGGTGCCGGGGTTGGGGCGCTCATCACCGTGGTCCCGTATCTCTTCGAGGCCTGAATGCAACGGGTCCACATCTACCAGACGCCCGCGTACCCCTGGGCCACTCCAGGGGTTTGGGCCTCTTTCCCGTCGCCCGAAAATTTTTCTCGGAAGTCGCGTAATAGATGGCGTGGAGGGCGCTCTCTCCCTGTGCGGGCCGGTCGAGGGACCGGTCCACAGGCACTGGAAGGACGTACTCATGCACACCACCGTGGAACGCGAGCTGGAACTCAAGCTGGTCCTGTCGCCCGAGCGCAGCATCCCCGTCCCCGCCCGTCTGACGTACCGCACGGAGGACCCGTACGCCGTGCACGTGGCCTTCCACATCGGCTCCGACTTCCCGGTCCACTGGACGTTCGCCCGCGATCTGCTGGTCGAGGGCGTGTTCCGGCCGTGCGGTCACGGGGACGTCCGGATCTGGCCGACCAAGGTCGACCAGCGCAACGTCATCTTCGTCGCGCTGACCTCTCCCGACGGGAACGCGCTCCTGGAGGTGCCGTCCGCCGCGGTGGCCGCCTGGGTGGAGCGGACGCTGCGGGTGGTCCCGCCCGGCACCGAGGCCGATCGGCTCGGGATCGACGAGGGCCTCGCCGAGCTGCTCGCCCCGCTGCCGGCCGACGACCTGTGGCTGCGCGACCCGTGGCCGTCGGACGAGTCGCAGGACGGCGAGGCGTGAGCGGGCCCGGTCCCGCCCGGCCGTCAGAACACCTTGCCGGGGTTGAGCAGCCCCAGCGGGTCGAATGCCTGCTTGATGCCCCGGTGCAGTTCGACGCTGACCTCGCCGAGCTCACGCGCCAGCCACTCCTTCTTCAGGAGGCCGACGCCGTGCTCCCCGGTGATCGTGCCGCCGAGTTCCAGGCCGAGCGCCATGATCTCGTCGAACGATTCGCGGGCCCGCCGGGACTCGTCGGCGTCGGTGTGGTCGAAGCAGACGACGGGGTGGGTGTTGCCGTCGCCGGCGTGCACGCAGACACCGATGGTGAGGTCGTACTTCTCGGCGACGGCCGCGGTGCCCTCCAGCATGGCGCCGAGCTTCGAGCGGGGTACGCAGACGTCGTCGATCATCGTGGCCGACTTGACGGTCTCCAGCGCGGTGAGCGACATCCGCCGGGCCTGGAGCAGCATTTCGGACTCGGCTGCGTCCTCGGCGGGAACCACCTCGGTGGCGCCCGCGGCGGTGCACAGCTCGGCGACGGCGGCCAGATCGGCCGACGGGTCCGGGGTGTCGAAGGCGGCGAGCAGGAGCGCCTCGGTGGTGTCGGGGAGGCCCATGCCGGCCATCTTGTTGACGGCCCGGACCGTTGTACGGTCCATCAGTTCGAGGAGTGACGGAGTGTGACCACGCTCCATGATCCGGCAGATCGCGTCGCAGGCGCTCGCCGCGCTCGGGAACTCCGCGGCCAGGACCAGCTGCTGCGGCGGCCGGGGCCTCAGCGCGAGCACGGCCTTGACGACGATGCCGAGGCTGCCCTCCGAGCCGACGAAGAGCCGGGTGAGGTCGTATCCGGCGACGCCCTTCGCGGTGCGGCGGCCGGTGCTGAGCAGCCGCCCGTCGGCGAGCACGACCTCCAGGCCGATCACGTACTCGGCGGTGACCCCGTACTTCACGCAGCACAGGCCGCCGGACGCGGTGCCGATATTGCCGCCGATGGTGCACATCTCCCAGCTGGAGGGGTCCGGCGGGTAGTAGAGACCGTGCTCGTTGACCGCCCGGGACAGCACCGCGTTGATGACGCCGGGCTCGACGACGGCGATCCGGTCGACCGGGCTGATCTCCAGGATCCGGTCCATCTTCACCAGGGACAGCACGATGCAGCCGTCGGAGGCGTTGGCCGCGCCCGACAGGCCGGTACGGGCCCCCTGCGGGACGACCGGGACGCGCAGGGCGGTGGCGGTGCGCATGACGTGCTGGACCTGCTCGACGGTGCGCGGGAGCACGACGACCGCGGGCGTGCCCGCCTCGCAGAAGCTCGCCATGTCGTGGGCGTACGAGGCGGTGACGTCGGGATCCGTGATCAGGGCCTCGGCGGGCAGACCGGCACGCAGTTGTTCGAGAAGACCGTTCATGATCCAAGCGTGACACCCGGGCCCATTGGTGTGAACCCGTCTGCGGCGGCCTTCGCAAGGCGCGGTGTGCTCTTATTACTGACGCAGAGTGATCGGCATGGATGTCATGCCGCAGCAGCCTCCGCAGCCCCCCGATCCGAGCCGCCCACCACTTGAGACCCCCGGACTCTCCGGCCCGTCCAGCCCCTCCGTTCCCTCAGGCGCCTCCGCGCTCTCCGCGCTCGCCGACCCGGCGTCGCTGGCCGAGCCCCCGCCGCCCTCGCTGCGTACGACGCTGCGCCGGGCGGCCCTGGGCGTGGTGGCGGGTGCGGTGCTGGTGACGGGTGCGGTGGTGGCCGTTCCGGAGGACGGGAAGAAGGCGTCGCGGCCGCCCGTGCCCGGACCGGTCTCGCGTGCGCTGGCGGCGACCGCCACCGGCGCCCCGGCCTCGCTCTCCGACCTGACGGCGCTGATCGGGGACCGGCAGCAGTGGGTGGGCACGCATCCGTCCGACGCGCGGTCCTGGGCGCTGCTGGGTACGGCCTACGTGGAGTGGGGGCGGCGTTCTGCGGACGCGGCGTACTACGGCCGGGCCGAGCAGGCGCTGAAGCGCTCACTGAACGTCCGGCCGGGTGAGAACGGGAACACGGCGGCGCTGGTGGGGCTCGCGGAGCTCGCCGATGCCCGGCACGACTTCGTCGCGGCGCGGAAGTGGGGCGAGACGGTACGGGCGCGGGAGCCGAAGCAGTGGGCCGTGTATCCGGCGCTGATCGACGCGTACAGCGGGCTCGGGGACCACAAGGCCGCGAGCACGGCGGTGGAGCGCTTCACGGCGCTGCGTGCGGGAGTTCCGGCGCTCGTGCAGACGGCACGGATGCACCTGGACCGCGGCCGGCCCGAGGACGCGCTGGCCGGCGCGCGGGCCGCGGCGGACCGGGCGACCACGCCCGCGCAGAAAGCGGAGTGCCTGCACCTGCTGGGCGAACTGGCCTGGGAGCGGGGCGAGCCGAAGGAGGCGGTCGCGCAGTTCGGGGCGGCGCTGCGCACCGACCGCGCCCACCATGCGTCGCTCGCGGGCCGGGCCAGGGCGCTGGTGGCGCTCGGCCGCACGGACGAGGCCCGGCGCGACTACCGGGCGGCCCTGGCGCAGCTCCCCCGGCCCGAATACCTGCTGGAGCTGGGCGAGTTGTACGAGTCGCTGGGACTGGACGCGCAGGCCGACGAGCAGTACGCACAGCTCCGCCGGGCGCTCGCCCTGGACGAGGGCCAGGGCGTGGACCACGCGCTGCTGCGCGGCCGTTTCGAGGCCGATCACGGGGATCCGGAGGCGGCGGTCGTGGTGCTGGACGCCGAATGGGCCCGCTCGCACCGCAGCGCGGCGGTGGCGGACGCGCTGGGCTGGGCCCTGCACCGCTCCGGCGACCCGTCCGCCGCCCTTGAGTACGCGGCCGACGCGGTCGACACGGGTGGGCAGAACGCCTCGTACGCGTACCACCTGGGCATGATCCAGAAGGAGTTGCGGGAGTACGGTCCGGCGCGCCGCAGTCTGGAGGAGGCCCTGCGTACCAACCCCGGGTTCTCCCCCCTGGCCGGGCCCGCCGCCCAGGAGGCCCTGGACGATCTGGCCGATCCCCCGCCGGACATGTAGCCGGCCCCGGGCTCCCCCTGACGGGGCCCGGGGCCGGTCGCGTGCCGGGGGATCAGAGGTTGCCGCGCTTCTCCTGCTCGCGCTCGATCGCCTCGAAGAGGGCCTTGAAGTTGCCCTTGCCGAAGCCCATCGAGCCGTGGCGCTCGATCATCTCGAAGAAGACGGTCGGGCGGTCCTGGACCGGCTTGGTGAAGATCTGCAGCAGGTAGCCGTCCTCGTCGCGGTCGACGAGGATCTTCTCCTCGCGGAGGATCTCCACCGGCACACGGGTCTCGCCCGCCCACTCGCCGAGGGTGTCGTAGTAGGAGTCGGGCGTGTCCAGGAACTGGACGCCCGCCGCCCGCATCGCCCGTACCGAGGCGACGATGTCGTTCGTGGCGAGCGCGATGTGCTGGACACCCGCGCCGCCGTAGAACTCCAGGTACTCGTCGATCTGGGACTTCTTCTTGGCGACGGCCGGCTCGTTGATCGGGAACTTGACCTTGAGGGTGCCGTCGGCGACGACCTTCGACATGAGCGCGGAGTACTCGGTGGCGATGTCGTCGCCCACGAACTCCTTCATGTTGGTGAAGCCCATGACCTTGTTGTAGAAGCCGACCCACTCGTTCATCCGGCCGAGTTCCACGTTGCCGACGCAGTGGTCGATGGCCTGGAAGGTGCGCTTGGCGGGCGGCTCGACGATCGGGGCCGCGGCGACGTAGCCGGGCAGGTACGGGCCCTCGTAGCCGGTGCGCTCCACGAGGGTGTGGCGGGTCTTGCCGTACGTGGCGATCGCGGCGAGCACGACGGTGCCGTGCTCGTCCTTGACCTCGTGCGGCTCGTCGAGGCCGAGGGCGCCGTGCTCGATCGCGTACGCGTAGGCCGCGCGGGCGTCGGGGACCTCGATGGCCAGGTCGATGACGCCGTCGCCGTGCTCGGCCACATGGGCGTCGAGGAAGCGGCCGTGGTCGGTGGCGGCCTTGATGACGGAGGTGAAGACGAATCGGGCCGATCCGTTGGTCAGTACGTAACTCGCCGTCTCGCGGCTGCCGTTCTCCGGTCCGGAGTAGGCGACCAGCTTCATGCCGAACGCCGTCGAGTAGTAGTGCGCGGCCTGCTTGGCGTTGCCGACGGCGAAGACGACCGCGTCCATTCCCTTGACCGGGAAGGGGTCGGCCTGCCGGGCAGTGTCGGGGGTGGTGTGCAGAGTCTCAGTCATGCCCGAAGGCTCTCGCCGCTTCGCAAGGTGCGCAATAGTTCGCGGAATCACTGGGCAATCTGTATAGCTGATCGGGATGATGGGCTAGCTATCTGTACATGATGACCATCACGTCGACCCTCCGGAGCGTAACCATGGCGATCGATCATCTGGACGGGCGGCTGATCGTGCTGCTGGCCCGCGAGCCCCGCATCGGCGTACTGGAAGCATCGCGCAGACTCGGCGTGGCCCGCGGGACGGTACAGGCCCGGCTCGACCGGCTTCAGTCGAATGGCGTCATCCGCGGATTCGGTCCGGCGGTCGATCCGGCGGCGCTCGGCTACCCCGTCACCGCGTTCGCCACCCTGGAGATCAAGCAGGGCCAAGGGGCCGACGTACGGGCCCACTTGGCCGGCGTACCGGAGGTGCTGGAGCTGCACACCACCACCGGGCACGGCGACATGCTCTGCCGGCTCGTCGCGCGTTCCAACGCCGATCTTCAACGGGTCATCGACCGGGTTGTCGGTTTTGATGGCATTGTCCGGGCCTCCACGGCCATCGTCATGGAGAACCCGGTCCCGCTGCGGATCATCCCGCTCGTCGAGCAGGCCGCGGAGGACCACGACTGAGCCGAGGAGTGACGTGTGAGCTTCTGGGAGTACCTGGGCAACCGGCACCAACAGCTGCTCACCGACGCGTACCAGCACGTCAGCGCCGTCTTCCAGTGCATGGTCATCGCCACCGTGCTGGGCATCCTGATCGGGGTCGTCACCTACCGCAGCGGCTGGGCGGGTTCACTGGCCATCACCTCGACGGCGACGATCCTCACCATCCCCTCCCTCGCCGCGATCGGTCTGCTCATCCCGCTCGTCGGCCTCGGGGTCGCACCCACCGTGATCACCCTGACGCTGTACGGGCTGCTGCCCATCGTCCGCAACTCCATCGTGGGGCTGCGCGGCGTCGATCCGTCGCTGGTCGACGCGGCGAAGGGCATCGGGATGTCGCGGCTGGCCCGCCTCTGCCGGGTGGAACTGCCGCTCGCCTGGCCGCCGATCCTCACCGGCATCCGGGTCTCCACACAGATGCTGATGGGCATCGCCGCCATCGCCGCGTACGCCTCGGGCCCCGGCCTCGGCAACGAGATCTTCCGCGGCATCGCCTCGCTGGGCAGCGCCAACGCGCTCAATCAGGTGCTCGCGGGCACGCTCGGCATCGTCATCCTCGCCCTGCTCTTCGACGCCGCGTACGTACTGCTCGGGCGGCTCACCATCCCGAGGGGGATCCGTGTCTGAGACCGCCACCGGGAGCACCGCCGAGGACAGCGCCGGGCCGGAGGGGACCACATCCGGGGCCACCATCCAGCTGGAGGAGCTGACCAAGCGCTATCCGGGCAATCCCAACCCGGCCGTGGACAGCGTCTCGATGGAGATCAAGGCCGGCGAGACGGTGATCTTCGTCGGCCCGTCCGGCTGCGGGAAGTCCACCACCCTGAAGATGATCAACCGGCTGATCGAGCCGTCGTCCGGGCGGATCAGGATCAACGACGAGGACGTCACCGACATCGACCCGGTGAAGCTGCGCCGCAAGATCGGCTACGCCATCCAGTCGTCCGGGCTCTTCCCGCACATGACGGTCGCCGAGAACATCGCCCTCGTACCGAAGATGGTCGGCTGGTCCAGGTCGAAGGTGAAGGACCGGGTCGAGGAGATGCTCGATCTGGTGGGGCTGGATCCGCGGGAGTTCCACGGGCGCTATCCCCGTGCGCTCTCCGGCGGCCAGCAGCAGCGGGTGGGCGTGGCGCGGGCGCTGGCGGCCGATCCGCCGGTGCTGCTGATGGACGAGCCGTTCGGCGCGGTCGACCCGATCACCCGCGACCACCTCCAGGACGAGCTGATCCGGCTCCAGCACGAACTGCACAAGACGATCGTCTTCGTCACCCACGACTTCGACGAGGCGATCAAGCTGGGCGACCGGATCGCCGTGCTGCGGGAGCGTTCGCACATCGCGCAGTTCGACACCCCGGAGGCCATCCTCACCAATCCGACGGACGACTTCGTCTCGGGTTTCGTCGGTGCCGGTGCGGCGCTGAAGCGGCTCAACCTCACCCGCGTACGCGATGTGGAGATGGCCGCGTTCCCCACGGTGACGGTCGACGACCCGCTCCAGTCGATCTTCAACAAGCTGCGCAGCGGCCCGCACAACGAGCTGTTGATGCTGGACCGCAGGAACCGCCCGTACAAGTGGCTGCGGCGCGGCGACCTGATGCGGGCCCGGGGTTCGCTGGCGCGGGCCGGGCAGCTGGTCCACGACACGGTGACGCGTGACGCGACGCTGCACGACGCGCTGGAGGCGGTGCTGACCGACAGCGGCGGGCGGGCCGCGGTGACCGGGCGGCGCGGCGAGTTCATCGGCGTCGTCGACATGCAGACCCTGATGAACTCCGTCCATGAACTGCTGGAGGCCGACCGGCTCGCCGCCATCGAGCACCAGCACGACCTGGAGGAGCTGCGCAGCCACCAGACCGAGGCGGAGCTGGAGGGCGGTGCGGGCTCATGACCCCCGACTCACCGTTGAACCCCGAGTCCTCCCGCCGGGTGCGCTCCGGGCCCCCGGTGCCCTCCTCCGACGAGGACCGTCCGCCCGGCGAACACGACGTCAAGGGCCACGCCTTCCGGGACGAGGAGGAGCCCGCCCCGCCACCGGCCGGTCCGCCGCGCCGGTTCACCTGGCGCAAGCTGGTGCTGATGCCGCTCGCGCTGGTGATCGTGCTGGCCATCACGTATCTGTGGATCACCCATGTCCATCTCGACTCGATCGCGCGGAACTCGCTCACCGGCGGCAATGTGCAGCTGCGCTGGTGGCAGCATGTGCGGCTGACCGCGATCTCGACGTTCTGGGTGCTGATCATCGCCATTCCGCTGGGGATCGCGCTGACCCGGCGGCGGCTGAGCAAGGGCGCCCCGGTGGTGACGGCGGTCGCCAATATCGGGCAGGCGACACCGGCGATCGGTCTGCTGGCCCTGCTGGTGATCTGGCTGGGCATCGGTCCGTCGACGGCGATCATCGGCATGGTGATCTACGCGGTGCTGCCGGTCTTCTCCAACACGGTGGCCGGACTCAAGGCGATCGAGCCGAATCTGGTCGAGGCCTCGCGCGGCATCGGCATGTCGGCGACGGGGACGCTCACCAAGGTCGAACTGCCGCTCGCCGTGCCGCTGATCCTGGCCGGGGTGCGTACGGCGCTGGTGCTCAACGTCGGCACGGCGACCCTGGCCACCTTCGTCGGCGGCGGCGGTCTCGGTGACCTGATCACCTCGGGCATCCAGACCCAGCGGATGCCGGTGCTGGTGCTCGGTTCGGTGCTGACGGTGGTGCTGGCGCTGCTGGTGGACTGGCTGGCCTCACTGGTCGAGGTGGCGCTGACGCCGCGCGGACTGGAGGTGGGGCGATGACGGGCCCGCGGAAGGTGCGTGCCGGCCTGGTGGGGGCGGTGGCGCTGGCGCTGCTGCTCTCCGGGTGCGGGCTGAAGAGCGGCTCGCCGATGGCGGACGACGTGGTGCCGGGCTCGGTCGGCCGGGGGGAGCCGCTGGACGGTGCCTCGCTGACCGTCACCTCGAAGAACTTCAGCGAGAACATCATCCTGGGCCAGATGATCGGCCTGGTCTTCAAGGCCGCCGGCGCGGAGGTCCTGGACCGGACGAACCTGCCCGGTTCGATCAGTGCGCGCGAGGCGATCGTCAAGGGCGACGCGGACGCGATGTACGAGTACACGGGCACCGGCTGGATCACGTACCTCGGCCATGCGAAGCCGATCCCCGACCCGGTCGAGCAGTGGGAGGCGGTCCGGGACGAGGACCGCAGGACCGGGGTGACCTGGCTGACGCCGTCCACGCTCAACAACACCTACGCGCTCGCCATCAGCCGGAAGAACAACGCGAAGTACCACCTGAGGACGCTCTCCGACGTCGCGGCGCTGGCGAAGAAGGACCCGTCGGCGGTGACGATCTGCGTGGAGAACGAGTTCGCCTCGCGCGACGACGGGCTGCCGGGCATGGAGAAGGCGTACGGGATGTCGCTGCCGGCCGCCAACATCAAGAAGATGGACGCCGGGATCATCTACACCCAGGTCTCCAAGTCCAACTCCTGCCTGCTGGGAGAGGTGTTCACCACGGACGGCCGGATCAAGGCGATGGACCTCGAAGTGCTCGTCGACAACAAGCACTTCTTCCCCAACTACAACGCGGCCCCGGTCATCCACACCAAGACCTTCGAGAAGTACCCGCAGATCGCCGGGCTGCTCGACCCGGTCAGCAGGAAGCTGACCACGGAGGTCGCCCAGGTGCTCAACGCCAAGGTGGACGTGGACGGGCAGGACCCGCACGAGGTGGCGAAGGAGTGGCTGATCCAGGAGGGGTTCATCAAGCAGGGGTGAGCCGGCGCCGGGAGCACGTCACCCACGGAGAATTCGTCACAAAGAACCTGCTGCAAAGAACCCGTTGCAAAAAGATGGTTGCAAAGATGTCTTTGCAACTCTACGGTTCAACCATGCCCGCAACAGAGGACGGCGCCGAGATCCCCGCCGAAACCGAGAACATCCACAAGGTCGATGCCCGCACCCTGCGCGGGCTGGCCCACCCCCTGCGGCTGCGCCTGCTGGCCGCCCTGCGGGAGTACGGCCCCGCCACCGCCTCCGGTCTCGCCGACCGGCTCGGTGAATCCAGCGGCGCCACGAGCTACCACCTCAGGCAGCTGGCGACGTACGGCTTCGTCGAGGACGACCCGGAGCGCGGCAAGGGCCGCGAGCGCTGGTGGCGGGCCGCACACCGGGGCACCGTCTTCGACAGCGGCAGATTCCTGAGCCACCCCGACCCCGAGGTGCGCGGTGCGGTCGGCGTCGTACTCCACGAGATCGCCACCACGCACGCCCAGGAGCTGAACACCTGGATCGGCACCATGCGCGAGTGGCCCGAGGAGTGGCGCGAGGGCTGGGACATCAGCGATTTCCAGGTGCGCCTCACCCCGGACCTCGCCGAGGAGCTGATCGGGAAGGTCCACGAACTCATCGAGAGCTACCGGGGCCTCGTCCCGGAGGGCACCGAGGGATCGGCCAACGTCCGCAGCCATGTGCATCTCTTCCCGCGCCCCGCGGAGTAACCAGCCCCTCCCGACCGGAAGGACATCGTCATGCACTCCGACACACATCTGCTGCTGCACAGCCTGCGCGCCGCCGAACTACGTTGGTACGCAACGGAGTTCGAACGCGCATCGACCGCGCCGGACACCGACCTGCGCACCCGGCTGGGCTGGGCCCTCGTCGAGCTGGGGCTGCGCATCCTGCCCCACCGGGCCGGCCACGTCTCCGTCGCACCCGGTCCGGCATGACCGGTCGGGGGGACCGCGACCGCATTCCGCTCGCCGCCGTACTGTCCGCCAACTCCATATCCAGGGCTGGTAGTTCACTCACCCTGATCGGCGTGCCGTGGTTCGTGCTGGAGACCACGGGGAGCGCCGGCCGGGCCGGTGTGGTCGCCTTCTGCGCGACCCTGCCGATCGTCGTGTCCGCCCTGATCGGCGGACCCGTCATCGACCGGATCGGGCGGCGCCGGGTCTCCGTCGCCTCCGACCTGGTGTGCGGCCTCTCCGTCTCCGCCATTCCGCTGCTGCACCGCGCGGGCGCCCTGGACTTCTGGATGCTGTGCGCGCTGATGGCGGCCGGCGGGCTCATGCACACCCCGGGCGACACCGCGCGCTACGTCCTGGTGCCGGATCTCGCCGAGCACGCCGGCACCACCCTCGCCCGCGCCGCCAGCCTCTTCGACGCCGTCTCGCGCGGCGCCCGGATGGTCGGGGCGGCGGTGGCGGGCGTACTGATCGCGCTCGTCGGCGCGGAGACCGTACTGCTGGTGGACGCGGCGACGTTCCTGACGTCCGCGCTGCTCATCGCGGCAGGCGTACGAGGGGTGCGCGCGGCCGAGCCCCGGAAGACCGCGGCGCCGGTCTCGCTGCGGGCGTACCGCTCCGAACTCCGTGAGGGCTACGCCTACTTGCTGGGCAACCGGCTGCTGCTGACGGTCGTGCTGATGGTGATGTTCATGAACGGCACCGATCAGGGCTGGAACGCCGTCCTGCTGCCGGTGCACGCCTCCGCCGAGCTGGGCGGGGCCGGGGACATCGGGCTGCTCACCGCGCTGTTCGGCGCGGGCGGCCTGGCCGGGGCGCTGCTGTACGGGGCGGTCGGGCACCGCTTCTCGCGGTGGGCGGTGTTCACGGTGTGCGTGCTGCTGTGCGGCGCGCCCAGGTACGTGGTCGCGGCGCTGACCGGGACGACGCTGCCGCTCGCCGCGACCATGGTGCTGAGCGGGCTCGCGGGCGGGGTGCTGAACCCGATCCTGACGACGGTGATCTACGGAACGGTCCCCGACGAGCTGCGCAGCCGGGTCTCCGGGGTCCTCACGGCGGGCGGCGAACTGGCCATGCCGGTGGGCGGTCTCGCGGCCGGCCTGCTGGTCGAGAGCACGGGCGTGACGGGCGCGCTGCTGGCGATGGGCGGGGTGTACCTGCTGGCGACACTGAGCCCGCTGGTGTTCCCGGTGTGGCGCACGATGGACGAGGTGGTGGCGGTGGCCGACCGTGCGTCCGTGCCGTCGCAGGCGTCCGAGGAGATCAGCAGCTCGGGACCTTGTGCCCCTGCTCCAGTGCCCGGAGCGAGGACACCGCGCTCTTCAGGGTCGTGACCGGGATCAGTCGCAGCCCCTCGGGCAGTTCGGCGCCCGCCTCCCGGCACTCCGCCTTCGGCACGAGGAAGACGGTCGCCCCGTCACGGTGCGCGGCCTGAGTCTTCAGCGACACCCCGCCGACCGCCCCGACCTTGCCGTTCGCCTCGATCGTGCCGGTGCCCGCGATGTTGCGGCCACCGGTGAGATCGCCCCCGGAGCCGTCCCCGTCGAGCTTGTCGACGATGCCGAGCGCGAAGAACAGACCGGCGCTGGGACCGCCCACATCGGCGAGGCTCAGGGTCACGTCCACCGAGCCGGGCTTCTTCCCGAGGTAGTTCAGGGCGGCGTCGACCGCGGAGTCCTGCGACTTCCGCATGTCGTCGAGGTTGTGCTTCTCGATCTCCTTCTCGGAGCCGCCGGTCGGGTAGACGGAGTCGCGGGGCAGCACCGCCCGGTCCGTACGGAACCAGCCGTCGATCACATCACCGATGCCGACATCGGCGGTGGGCCCGGTCGCGAGGATCGTCGTCATCCGCAGCTCGCCCTCGGTGGGCCGGGTCGGCGCGCCCTTGATGCTGATCACCGGCTTGCCGTGATCGTTCCCGAGCACGTTCGCGGTCGAGCCGGGCTGCGCCAGGGTGAACGGCAGCGGCGCGAAGGCGGCCACACCGAACAGGGCGAGGACGGGCAGGGCGCACAGGGCGAGGGCACGGGGGCGCGAGAGACGAGGGAGCACCCGCCCAATCTAACCGCCGGGGCGGACGTACGGGCCGGGCGGCGCCCCCTACCCGGCCCGGGGACGTTCCTACGGCGTGGTACCCGGCCCGGGGACGTTCTACTGCGTGGTACCCGGCCCGGGGACGTTCTACTGCGTGCGGCGGGTTCCCATCGACATGGCCAGGGCGACCACCCAGCCGATGAACGTCCAGCCGAGAAACAGATTGATCACGAACACCGAGCCGGTGTTCACCCCGCGCCCCGCCGCGACGAAAAAGGGCAGGAAGTACAACGGGATACCCACGATGACGAGAATCGTGAAAATAGAACCATCCATCGGAACCCCCCGGAACGGCCACGCGCTTCGGTCAAGGCGTGAGCCCCGAAAACATACGGCCCGGCCGGGTACCCGCTGAGACGTGATCCGGCCAGAATTCTGCCCCGCGCGCCGGTGGCGAGCGGCCCCCGCCGCGGGACTCGCTACCGGAGCGCGTCCGCCACTTCCCGCGCCGCGTCCACCACGCGGGGGCCGACGCGTTCGGGTACGGAGTCCGCGAGCATCACCACGCCCACGCTGCCCTCGACACCGGTCACCCCGACCAGCGCGGCCGCGGCCCCGCTCGCCCCGGCCTCCAGCTCGCCGTGGGTGAGGGTGAAGGCGGTCTCGCCGACCGGCTTCTGGCGGGCGGCGAGGATCGCCCGGCCCGCGGCGCCCCGGTCCAGCGGATGGCGGAAACCTGCCCGGTAGGCCACGTGGTAATCGGTCCAGGTCGGCTCGACCACCGCGACGGCCAGCGCGTCGCTGCCGTCGACCAGTGTGAGATGGGCGGTGGCCCCTATGTCCTCGGCGAGCGACCGCAGCGCGGGCAGCGCGGCCTCGCGCACCAGCGGATGCACCTGACGGCCCAGACGCAGCACGCCCAGGCCCACTCGGGCCCGGCCGCCCAAATCGCGGCGCACCAGGGCGTGTTGTTCCAGGGTGGCGAGCAGACGGTAGACCACGGTGCGGTTGACCCCGAGTTTGTTGGACAACTCGGTGACGGTCAGGCCGTGGTCGGTGTCGGCAAGCAGTTTGAGGACCCTCAGGCCCCGGTCGAGCGTCTGGGAGGTTTCCGCGGTCACGACGCCCTCTCCTCTTTGATGAGCGGCAGCGGCTGATTCCCACGGAATGTGCGCCGCCGGTCCCAGCGGCGACGCACGGAGAGGCCGCCGGCCTGGCCAGGCACCGGCTGCGCCCCGTTGCGGCTCTGCCACGGGGCGTTCATTTTTTGGGACAGTAGCGAGCGAGTCCGCTCAGCGGAAGACCTCGTCCAGAATCCGGGCGTTGCCGGAGGGGGAGTTGGCTTGAAGCAGCATAAGTGCCGGTCAGCGGGGCGTCGGCCGGATCCTGGAGGTCTACGCGCGTCCAGGTCGGCCGACGCCTTCGCGGCACTTCACGCACCGGAAGTGAACTGTCGTTAACTCACGGTGAACGACTGCTGCACAATTTTTCCGTTCACGAGCACCTCGCAGGCCCGGATCGACTTCGTCGCCGGATCCCGGACGGTGAAGTCGAGGGCGAAGGTGCCGTCGAGTCCGATGACCCGGGTGACGTACGTATCGGCGGTCTGCTTGCCGTCCGCGGTGCGGCCGGTCACCGAGACCGTGGCGACGGGGGCGAATCCCCGTCCGGCCACCTGGACCGTCGTGCCGACCGGCCCCTCGGGCGGCGAGAGCGAGAAGGACGGTCCGGCGGGGACGGTTCCGTCCTGGACGGTGAACGCCGCCGTCTCGGTACGGGGGTTGACCAGGACCTCCCTGACCCGGATGGCGACGGTGTCGGTGGCATTGACCGTGAAGGTCTGCGAGAACGTCCCGTCCAGCCCGACCACCTTCGTCTTCGCCGGGTCGGACGTCTGGGAGCCGTCGGCCCGCAGCCCGACGATGGACACGGTCGCGACCTTCGCGAAGCCCTGCCCGATGACGGTGACGGCGGTGCCCTTCGGACCGGCGGACGGGGTGAGCACGACGAAGGACGGGGCGACGGTCAGCGGGGTGAGCACCTGCGCTCCCCCGGCGGTGACCTGGAGCCCGTACACGGCACGCGGGGTGGAGCCGGCCACGGTGACCGTGCCGGCGAGCGTTCCGTCGGCGCCGATCCGGAGGGTGGAGCCGCTGATCCGGGAGCTGTCGCAGGAGCCTCCGTCGGCGGTGCAGAGCGCGGCGGTGGGTGTGGTGCCGGACGGCCAGTCACCGCCGGAGAGGGCGATCGTTCCGCCCGGCTTGACCTTCGCCGCGCCTGCGGAGAGCGTCGCGGAGGCGTCGGTCACGGTGAACGGGGTGGTGAGCACTGTGGCCGGATCGTTTCCCTCGTCGACCTGGATCGCGGCGATGGCGGGGTCGGAGACGGTGAACTCGGCGGTGAACGTGCCGTCGGGGGTGCTCTTCACATAGACGGCGGTGTCGTCGAGCGTCGCCCCGCTCGCGTCCAGGCCGACGGTGTTGATCCACCGGTCCTGGAAGTAGTTGCTGCCGGTGACGGAGATGACGCTGCCGACCGGCGCGCCGGAGCGGGAGAGCGCGATGGCCCGTGACCCGCCGGGCACGTAGGCCTTGACGGTCAGGGGCGCGGTCGCCTCCTTCGTACCGTCGCCGACCTTCACCAGGTACGAGCCGTCGGGCACGGCACCCGCGGCGGCGAGCACCGCGCTTCCGCTCAGCTCCCCCGAACCGCTGATGGAAAGGGTGCTGGAGGCGAACTTGCCGGTGTCGCAGCCGCCGCCGTCCGCCGAGCAGAGCGACGGTACGGGGGTGGCGCCCGCGGTCCAGAGGCTGCCGGACAGGGCGACACCGGTGGACGGCCGGACGGCGGTGGTGGGCGCGGTCAGGGTGGGCGGATGGCCCGCGGTGCCCTCGGCGGTCACCGTGCCGATGGAGCCGCCCCCGCTCACCACGTCGCACGGGGTCTCGTAGGTGGAGCCGAGCACCTTCGTACGCGTCAGATTGCGTATCGGGGTGAAGGAGATCGGGCCACTCGCATTTGCGGGGATGATGAAGTCGCCCTCGTACGGCGGGATTTCGATGGGCTTGCCGGACGGGATGTCGAGGTTGATCTGGGGGCCGGTCACGGTGACCGTGCCGGTGGCGCCGCCGGACATCGCGAAGTCGATGCTGGGGGTGGTGGGCACATCGTTCAGGCTGAGTCCGCTGGTGGCGGGGGACGGGCCGAGGGTGACCTTGGCGTGTACCTTGCCGCCCGGGTCGACGATCGCCGGCGAGAGATCGACGCTCATCTCCTGCGGCCCGGTCGCCTCGCCCTGGCCCGCGGGCAGGGAGCAGTGCACGGTCGGAGTGACGGTGCCGGCCTCGGCGGCGGGCGCGAGTGCGACGGTGCCACCGGTCCAGACGAGCACGGCCCCGGCGGTGAGCGCCACGGCGCGGCGTAACCCCGCACCGGTTCCGCGGACCCGCCTCGGCAGGTCGGTTCTTCCGGGCCGGTCGGCTCTTCCGGGCCGGTCGGTTCTCCCCGGCCGGTCTGTTCTTCTCGGTCTGCCGTACACGGGCATGCATCTCCTCCATGGCTGAGGTGTCGGGCTGCGGGAATTCCCCGAATTCGGAATGGCGGCGCCCGCCCGCTCCGATGCGATACGGAGCGGGCG
>NZ_JBHXTM010000038.1:15340-86150 GCF_042677325.1 Streptomyces sp. NPDC127117 | reverse complement strand
GGCTCGGCCCGGTCACCGCGCCGGCGCCCCGCTCAGCCCGACTCGCGCCACCGGTTGGTGATCGGCAGCCGCCGGTCCTTGCCGAAGCCCTTCGGGGAGATCTTCGTGCCCGGCGGGTACTGCCGGCGCTTGTACTCGGCCGTGTCCACCATCCGCAGCGTCTTCGCCACCAGCGCCGCGTCGAAGCCGGCCGCGACGATCTCGTCCAGACCCCGGTCCCGGTCGACGTACAGCTCCAGGATCCGGTCCAGCACGTCGTAGTCCGGCAGCGAGTCCGTGTCGACCTGGCCCGGCCGCAGCTCGGCGCTGGGCGGTTTGGTGATGGACGCCTCCGGGATCGGCGGGATCTGACCGCGCTCCTCGGCGGCCCGGTTGCGCCACTTCGCGAGGCGGAAGACCGACGTCTTGTACACGTCCTTGATCGGGCCGTACGCCCCGACCGCGTCGCCGTACAGCGTCGAGTAGCCGACCGCCAGCTCGGACTTGTTGCCCGGCGCGAGGACGATCTGGCCCTCCTGGTTGGAGACGGCCATCAGCGTCGTGCCACGCAGCCTCGCCTGGAGGTTCTCCTCGGCGAGACCGGTGAGCCCCAGCGAGCCCATGTACGCGTCGAACATCGGCTCGATCGGCACGGTGCGGAAGTTCAGCCCGGTACGGCGGGCCAGCTCGGCCGCGTCGCCCTTGGAGTGGTCCGAGGAGTATTTCGACGGCATCGAGATGCCGTACACGTTCTGCGCCCCCAGCGCGTCACAGGCGATGGCCGCGACCAGCGCCGAGTCGATCCCGCCGGAGAGCCCGATCAGCACACTGCTGAAGCCGTTCTTGGCGGCGTACGCCCGCAGGCCCACGACCAGCGCCGAGTACAGCTCCTCGTCGTCGTCCAGCCGCTCGGCGTATCCGCCGGTCAGCTCCGCGGGGTACGCCGGGAGCGGCTCCTCGGAGAGCACCACGTGGTCGATCCGCAGCCCGTCGTTGACGACACCGGACGGCGGTTCGGCGGCCGCGGCCGGCAGCTCCAGATCGAGTACGACGCTGCCCTCGGCGAACTGCGGGGCACGGGCGATCACTTCGCCGTCCCGGTCGACGACGATCGAGTCGCCGTCGAAGACCAGCTCGTCCTGGCCACCGATCATCGCCAGGTACGCGGTGGTGCAACCCGCCTCCTGGGCCCGCTTGCGGACCAGTTCCAGCCGGGTGTCGTCCTTGTCCCGCTCGTACGGCGAGGCGTTGATCGACAGCAGCAGCCCGGCACCGGCGGCCCGCGCGGCCGGCACCCGGCCGCCGTCCTGCCAGAGGTCCTCGCAGATCGCGAGCGCCACATCGACGCCGTGCACCCGCACCACCGGCATCGAGTCGCCCGGCACGAAGTACCGGAACTCGTCGAAGACGCCGTAGTTGGGGAGGTGGTGCTTGGCGAAGGTCAGCGCGACCTGCCCGCGGTGCAGCACCGCGGCGGCGTTCTGCGGGGAGCCGGCCGGCTGGCCGTAGCGGGGCTGGGCCGTCTCGGAGCGGTCGAGGTAGCCGACCACGACCGGCAGCTCCCCGAAGCCCTCGGCGTCGAGCCGGGCGGCGAGCGCGCGCAGCGCCTGCCGCGAGGCCTCGACGAAGGACGGGCGCAGGGCCAGGTCCTCGACGGGGTAACCGGTCAGCACCATCTCCGGGAACGCCACCAGGTGGGCGCCCTGTTCGGCGGAGTGCCGGGTCCAGTGGACGATCGCCTCGGAGTTGCCGGAGAGATCACCGACGGTCGAGTCGATCTGATTCAGTGCGAGACGTAGTTGAGGCACGCGCACCAGTGTAATCGTCTGACTGACGCAATGTCCTGGCGGGCCGCGGAATCACGGCCGCGGCCCGCCAGGAACCGGATCGGCCGGGGTCAGCGGCGGTAGCCGAGAACCGTCATCATGCCCACGTCCGAGTGGTAGATGTTGTGGCAGTGCAGCATCCACAGCCCCGGGTTGTTCGCTTCGAACTCGACGGCCAGGGAACTGTTCGGCCGGATGATCGCGGTGTCCTTGCGCGCCCAGGCGGCCGGGCCCCGCCGGGTCGCCCGGTGGTTCGGCCCCGCCGGTCCCACGAGGCCGAACGAGTGCCCGTGCAGATGGATCGGGTGCCACATCTCCGTGACGTTGAAGAACTCCAGCCTGACCCGCTCGCCCGCCCTCACCGGGTAGCGCTGGCCGGGGTCGTACGGCTTGTGGTTGAACGACCAGTTGTACGCCTTCATGTTGCCGGTCATCCTGAACCGGAGGGTCCGGTCGGGCTCGCGCGAGGACAGTGCGACGGACTCGTCCGGCGCGAGTTGGCCCGCCTCCACCAGCCTCCCGTCCAGCTCCTTCGGCCGCACCGGGCCGCTCGGCGCCGCGCCCATCCCGGTGCGGAGCAGGGCCAGCGCCGAGGCGTTCTTGCCCTCCGCGAGCGCGGTCAGCGGGAACACTCCGTGGCCGGCGGTGACCATCACGTCGTACCGCTCGCCCATGCCCAGCAGCAGGGCGTCGGTGGTGGTGTGCCGGACCGGGTAGCCGTCGGTATGGGTGATCGTCATCCGGTGTCCGCCGAGCGCCACCCGGAAGGCGGTGTCGCCGCCCGCGTTGATGATGCGCAGCCGGATCCGGTCGCCGGGCTTCGCGGCGAAGGATGTGGGGGACTTCGGGGTGCGGCCGTTGATCAGGTAGTGCGGATAGGCGACGTCGCCCCCGTGGCTGTCGAGCAGTTCGCTGTAGGAGTCCTTGGCCAGCCGCGTGGGGCCGGTGCGGCCCTTGGGCTTGGCGGGCTTGGCGGGGGAGCCGTGTCCGCCGGAGCCGCTCGCGCTGCCGTGGTGCATCCCGCCCTTGCCGTGGCTGAGTTCGTACAGCACCGAGTCCGGCGTCGAACCGGCCACCCCGTCGACCCAGTCGTCCAGGACGACGACCCACTCCCTGTCGTACTTGAGCGGCTCCTTCGGGTCATCGACGATCAGCGGCGCGTACAGTCCGCGGTCCTGCTGGACGCCGGTGTGCGGGTGGAACCAGTACGTCCCCGCGTGCGGCACGGTGAAGCGGTAGGCGAATTCGGCGCCGGGCTTGATGGGCGCCTGGGTGACATCGGGCACGCCGTCCATGTCGTTGCGCACATTGAGGCCGTGCCAGTGCAGAGTCGTTTCCTCCGGCAGGTGGTTGGCGAGGGTGAGCGCCAGGGTGTCACCCATCGTGACCCGGAGTTCCTTGCCGGGCAGCCGGGCATCGTACGCCCAGGAGCCGACGGTGATCCCGCCGCCCAGATCGAGCCGGGACGGAGTGGCGACGAGGTCGACCTTCCGCACGGGGCCCGAACCCCGCGCGGCCTCGGCCGCCGCGACCTCCTTCCCGTGGGGGGAGACGTACTCGCCCTCGGACCTCCCGCCGGTGGAGGCCCCGTGGTTCGCGCCGCCGTGGCTGGTGCCACCGGCGTTCGCGCTATCGGTCTTCTTGCCGCCGTGGCCCGTGTCGGATTCGCCGGAGCATGCGGCCAGTACCGCCGAGCCGGCAGTGGCGACAGCGGCGCCGAGTACGGTGCGTCGGGTGGGTGGAGTGCGCATGACGGGGGTGCACCTCGGGGTGTTGTCGGTATTTCGGTCTGCTGGGGGAGGGGGAGGCGCCCCTTCTATATGCGCAGTACCGACAACGGGGCCGGTCGGGTCATGTCCGGCCGGGGGCCCTGCCCCGGCAGCGGTGTGTCCCGTGCCGCGACGCCCCTGAGAAGGTGGAGGATCCCGATGAGCAGCGAGACGAACAGCAACAACTGTCCGTATGTCGCACATCCACTCAGGGTCATGACGAGCACCCTACCCCCGCCGGGTATCACTCGCGCGCAGAAACGTATCGCCGCAGCTGTGCGGGTCTCGGCGGGGCGGGCAAGCGTTACGGGTCTCGGCGGGGCGGGCAGTGTACGGGCCCCGGTGGGGCGGGCAGCGGAATGGCCCGGCACCCCCGGGGCTCCCGTCCGGACCGGGCGGCGGGCGAGCCGGTCCGGTCCGGACTGAAGAGTCCCGGACAGGGGATGCCGGGCCATGGGCGCCGGGCTGTCGGGCCGTGCCGGTGCGGCGGGTCAGCCGCGCGCGTAGACCTTCTCCGCCCAGCCGGCGATCTGTTCCTCGGTGAGGTGCTGCGCCAGGTCGGCCTCGCTGATCATGCCGATCAGCATCTTGTTCTCGACCACCGGGAGCCGGCGGATCCGATGGGTCTGCATCTCCTCCAGAACCATCTCCACACCCGCCTCCGAGTCGATCCAGCGAGGGGTGCCCTGGGCGAGGTCGCCCGCCGTCATCTTCGACGGATCGTGGCCCATCGCCACACAGCCGACCACGATGTCGCGGTCCGTGAGGATGCCGATCATCCGGTCCTGCTCGCCGTTGGCCGAGATGGGCAACGCCCCGACCTTGTGGTCGCGCATCAGCTGCGCGGCCCGGTCGAGCGTCTCGTGCGCGGGGATCCACGTGGCCCCGGTGTGCATGATGTCCTTGGCGGTGGTCATGAGGGATTCCTCCTGCGTGCCGGTGGGCATGCTGTACGACCCCGAGCGAACCCATCGTCATGGGCCCGTTCGGGGGACGCGACCGCTGTCACCCGTTCGGGTGCACCTGCGGCCGGGTCGCGTACGCGGGAATTCCTCAGGACCGGGGTGCGGACCCGCGCGCCGCCAGCAGCCGGGCCATCTCGTCCAGCTCCGATTGCTGGGCCTCGACCATCCCGCCGGCGAGCCGCTTCTCCGCCTTCACCGTGCACAGCCGGGCGCAGCCGCGCGCCATGTCGATGCCGCCCTTGTGGTGTTCGGTCATCAGCCGGAGGTACCGGATCTCGGCCGCCCTGCCGCTCGCCGTCCGGAGCCGGTCCAGCTCGGTCCTGGTGGCCATGCCGGGCATGAGGGAACCGTCATGGGCCCGGTAGCCGGTCCCCATGCCCTCCATCCCGTCCATGCCCTTCATCGAGTGCCCCTCGTGCCCGGCCGCCATCCAGTCCATCGGCTCCCCGGCCGTCTTCGGCAGCTCCCACAGATCCAGCCAGCCGAGCAGCATGCCGCGCTGATTGGCCTGGGTGTTGGCGATGTCGTACGCGAGCCGGCGCACCTCCTCGTCCTTCGTGCGGTCACGCACGATGAAGGACATCTCCACGGCCTGCTGGTGGTGGACCGCCATGTCGCGGGCGAAACCGGCGTCCGCCGAGTCCACCGCGGGCGTGTGCGGGGCGGCGGCCGCCCGGTCCGCCCCGTCCGCGTCGCCGCGCGCGGAGGCGACCGTCGCCACCCCGGCGAACAGCAGCGCGAGCGCCACGGCGGAGCCCGCCACCCACTCGACGCGCCGGCCACGGCGCTTCTCGGCGGTCACTGGGTTCCCAGCCCGCCCGTGCACGCCGCACCGGGCTCGGGCGTCTGCGGACCCTGCACGAACTTCGAGAAGAACCGGTCGACCCGCGGGTCGTCGGCGCCGTCCACGGTCACCTGGTTCCCCCAGGCGGTCAGCATGATCGTTCCGGACTGGCCCTCGTACGGGCTCATCAGCGAATACGGTGTCCGGCCGACCCGCTCGGCGAGCTTCGCCACATCGGCGGCCGGGGCCTTGTCGGTGTACGTCACCCACACCGATCCGTGCTCCAGCGCGTGCACGGCGTTCACATCGGGGATCGCCTTCTCGTAGACCTCGCCGTCGCAATTCATCCATACGGGGTTGTGGTCACCGCCCACCGGCGGCTTCATCGGGTAGGCGACGGTCCCGGTGACGTGGTTGCGGGTCAGCTTCTTCGCGTCCCAGGTCCGCAGCCCCTCGATCGGCCCGTCGGCGGGGCCCTGCTGCCCGTCCGAGGGCGCCTTGTCGTCCGCCGCGGGGGCCGCCTGCTTCTGCTCGGACGCCTCGGAGGTCGTCAGCACCATGTACGAGCCGAACCCGACCAGCCCCACGACCACGAGCACGCTCAGCCCTATGGCCAGGGCACGGTCGCGGCGCTGTCGCGCGCGGTGGGCGTCGTGCATCTGGTCCATGGGGGTCCTGGGGTCGAAACTCATGTCGTCAGGTCCTTCTGGGAAGGGGCGGGGACGGACAGGCCGGAGGCCGGGGAAACCGGCGTGCGCGGGGCCGTCATGAAGGCGAGCCACCCCTTGCGCGCCACGGGCGCCGATCGTAGTGGGTGGCCGGGTGCTCCATCTCACGTCGTGTGCGTAATCTGGGTGAAATCCCGGGTCGTGATACTGGAGCTTCTCCCCTACCCCGGGCGGTGGTGCACGGACCGTCTGAACTGCAAGGATGTGGCTATGGACAAGCAGCAGGAATTCGTCCTCAGGACGCTTGAGGAGCGCGACATCCGCTTCGTACGGCTGTGGTTCACCGATGTCCTGGGCTACCTCAAATCCGTCGCCGTCGCCCCCGCGGAACTGGAGCAGGCGTTCGATGAGGGCATCGGCTTCGACGGCTCGGCCATCGAGGGCTTCGCCCGGGTGTACGAGTCCGACATGATCGCCAAGCCGGACCCGGGCACCTTCCAGATCCTGCCGTGGCGGGCGGAGGCCCCCGGCACGGCCCGGATGTTCTGCGACATCCTGATGCCGGACGGCTCGCCCTCCTTCGCCGACCCGCGCTACGTCCTCAAGCGCATCCTCGCCAAGACCTCCGACCTGGGCTTCACCTTCTACACCCACCCGGAGATCGAGTTCTTCCTGCTGAAGGACAAGCCGGTCGACGGCAGCCGCCCCACCCCCGCCGACAGCTCCGGCTACTTCGACCACACCCCGCAGAACGTCGGCATGGACTTCCGCCGCCAGGCGATCACCATGCTCGAATCCATGGGCATCTCGGTCGAGTTCAGCCACCACGAGGGCGCCCCCGGCCAGCAGGAGATCGACCTGCGGTACGCGGACGCGCTCTCCACCGCCGACAACATCATGACCTTCCGCCTGGTGATGAAGCAGGTCGCGCTGGAGCAGGGCGTGCAGGCGACGTTCATGCCGAAGCCGTTCTCCGAGTACCCCGGCTCGGGCATGCACACCCACCTCTCCCTCTTCGAGGGCGACCGCAACGCCTTCTACGAGTCGGGCGCCGAGTACCAGCTCTCCAAGGTCGGCCGTTCCTTCATCGCCGGCCTGCTCACCCACGCCGCGGAGATCTCCGCCGTCACCAACCAGTGGGTCAACTCCTACAAGCGCATCTGGGGCGGCTCCTCCCGCGCCGCGGGCGCCGGCGGCGAGGCCCCCTCGTACATCTGCTGGGGCCACAACAACCGCTCCGCGCTCATCCGCGTCCCGATGTACAAGCCCGGCAAGACCGGCTCCGCCCGGGTGGAGGTCCGCTCCATCGACTCCGGCGCCAACCCCTACCTGACGTACGCGGTGCTGCTCGCCGCGGGCCTCAAGGGCATAGAGGAGGGCTACGAACTCCCGGCCGGCGCCGACGACGACGTCTGGGCGCTGTCCGACGCGGAGCGCCGCGCGATGGGCATCGAGCCGCTGCCGCAGAACCTGGGCGAGGCGATCGCGCTGATGGAGAAGAGCGAACTGGTCGCCGAGACGCTCGGCGAGCACGTCTTCGACTTCTTCCTGCGCAACAAGAAGCAGGAGTGGGAGGAGTACCGCAGCGAGGTCACCGCCTTCGAGCTGAAGGCGCTGCTGCCGGTGCTGTGACCACGACGCAGTGACATCCGGGCCGGAGGCGGTGCGCCTCCGGCCCGGAGTGCGTTCGGGTTGAATACCGGCATGCGAAAGAGCGAAGACTCCGCGAGAACCGGTGCCCGGCTGACCGCGTTCGGCTGTGTGTCCGGCCTGCTGGTCGCGCTCGCGATCCCGCTGTGGATCGTCGGCGCGCTCCTGCTCGACGTCCTCTCCCGCTGAGAAGCCGCGCGGGCGGCGTCGAACAGGACGCGGAACGAAGCCAGTTGGGGGACTGGTAGGAAAGTTTACTGTTCGCTAGCATTCCCGGCGGTGGCCCGGCGCGGTGCCCCGCTCCCTCGGCATGACGCGCTCAGTGAGAGCTCTGGCCCGGCCACCACGACTCCGCCCCCTGCCCGCACCCCGGACAGGATGCGGGGCCACGCACGGATGCCCAGCTCTCGCCACCCCCACAAGGCCAGGAGTCCAGGGATGCACCCGAACGGCTCAGCTCTGCTTCTCACGCCCACGCGGCGCCGTACGGTGGGCGTGGTCATCGCCGCCGTACTCGCCCTCGTGGGCGGACTGTTGCTCGCCTACCCCGACCGGGCCGGCGCCGCCGCCGACCCCCTCATCTCGGGCGGCAAGACCGCCACCGCCTCCTCCGACGAAAGCTCCGACCTCGGACCGCAGAACGCCTTCGACGGCGACCCCGCCACCCGCTGGGCCAGCGTCGAGGGCAAGGATCCCCAGTGGCTGAGCGTCGACCTCGGCGCCACCGCCGACGTCACGCGGGTGAAGCTGAGCTGGGAGGACGCGTACGCCAAGGCGTACCGGATCGAGATCTCCGCCGACGGCACCACCTGGACCCGGCTCGCCGACGAGACGGCCGGCAACGGCGGCACCGACGACTGGCCCGCCCTCACCGGGAAGGGCCGCTACCTGCGTGTGTACGGCACCGCACGCGCCACCGCCTACGGCTACTCGCTGTACGAGTTCGAGGTGTACGGCACGCTCGGCAGCCAGCCTCCGCAGACCGGTGCCTTCACCGTGGTGGCCGCCGGTGACATCGCCGCCCAGTGCACCGCGTCCGACAGCGACTGTGCCCACCCCAAGACCGCGGCGCTGGCCCAGAAGATCGACCCGAAGTTCTACCTGACCATGGGCGACAGCCAGTACGACGACGCCCGGATCTCCGACTTCCGCGCCTACTACGACAAGACCTGGGGCGCCTTCAAGGCCAAGACGCGTCCGGTGCCGGGCAACCACGAGACGTACGACCCGGCCGGCGCACTGGCCGGCTACAAGGCCTACTTCGGGGACATCGCCTACCCCCAGGGCAAGACCTACTACAGCTTCGACGAGGGCAACTGGCACTTCATCGCCCTCGACTCCAACTCCTTCGACAAGAGCGCCCAGATCGACTGGCTCAAGGCCGACCTCGCCAAGAACAGCAAGGCGTGCATCGCCGCCTACTGGCACCACCCGCTGTACTCCTCGGGCGGACACGGCAACGACCCGGTCAGCAGGCCGGTCTGGAAGATCCTTTACGGGGCCAAGGCCGACCTGGTGCTCAACGGGCACGACCACCACTACGAGCGGTTCGCGCCGCAGAACCCCGACGGGAAGGCCGTCGCCGACGGGATCACCGAGATCGTCGGCGGGATGGGCGGCGCCGAGCCCTACCCCATCGAGGAGGTCCAGCCCAACAGCCAGAAGCGGATCAGCGGTGAATACGGCGTCCTGAAGATGGACTTCACCGACTCCGGCTACAGCTGGAACTACATCGGTACCGACAACAAGACCAAGGACACCAGCCCGAAGTACACCTGCCACTGATGTACCTGGCGACCACAGGCCGCCGCGACGCACCGGTCCGACCCCGCTCCGGCGGGGCGGGCCGGCGTGTCCCCGGCACCGTCCTGGCACTCGGCACGGTCAGCCTCGTCACCGACATCTCCTCCGAGATGGTCACCGCGGTGCTGCCGCTCTACCTGGTTCTCGGACTGGGTCTCTCACCCCTCCAATTCGGCTTCCTGGACGGCCTGTTCAACGGCGCGGCCGCCGTCGTACGACTGGCCGGCGGGTACGCCGCCGACCGCGGCCGCGGACACAAACGGGTCGCCGGGCTCGGCTACGCCCTCTCCGCCCTCTCCCGGCTCGGCCTGCTCCTCGCGGGCGGTGCCACTGCCCAGATCGCGGCCGCCCTCGCCACCGACCGGGTCGGCAAGGGCATCCGCACGGCACCCCGCGACGCGCTGATCACCCTGAGCAGCCCGCCCGAGGCGCTCGGCCGGTCCTTCGGCGTGCACCGGGCGATGGACACCACGGGCGCCCTGCTCGGCCCGCTCGCCGCGTTCGCCCTGCTCTGGGCGACCGCCGACGCCTACGACGCGGTGTTCGTCGTCAGCTTCTGCGTCGGCCTGCTCGGGGTACTGCTCCTCGTCCTGTACGTCCCCGGGCAGCAACCGGCCCCGGCCGTGCGCCCGGCGCCCCGCAGACGCAAGCCGTTCGAGGCGCTCCGCGATCCCGCCTTCCGGCGGATCCTGGCCGCCGCCTCCCTGCTCGGTGCGGCCACCATCGGCGACGCCTTCGTCTACCTCCTGCTCCAGCACCGGCTCGACCTCCCCGTCAGCTGGTTCCCGCTGCTGCCGCTCGGCGCGGCGGCCTGCTACCTGCTGCTGGCGATCCCGGCGGGCCGGATCGCGGACCGGATCGGCCGACGGCTGCCCTTCCTGTACGGACACCTCGCGCTGCTCGGCGTGTACGCCACGCTCCTCGCCCCGGCCGGCGGCCCGGCCCTGTTCCTCCTCGTGCCCGTCCTCGTACTGCTCGGGGTCTTCTACGCCACCACCGACGGGGTGCTGATGGCCCTCGCCGGACCCGTGCTGCCCGCCGACGGCCGGGCGGGCGGACTCGCCGTGCTCCAGACCGGACAGGCGCTGGCCCGGCTGCTGGCCGCGGCGGGCTTCGGCGCCGCCTGGACCCTGTGGGGGCCGGGCCCCGCACTGTGGGCGGCGCTCTCGGCCCTGCTCGTCGCCCTCGGCGGCGGCTGGGCGCTGCTGCCGCGCGACCCCTCCGGCACCCCGGCCCCCGGACAGCCGCAAGCCCAGATCCCCGAAAGGCGGACCGCATGAGCGCCAGGTTCCCGAAAGCCGCGACCCCGCTGGGCCCCCGGGCCAGGATCGCCGTCGTGGTGGCCGCGGTGCTGCTCCTGGCGGGCGGCTCCGTCGGGTACGTGATGCATGCCGAACAGCGGACGAAGGGCCGGCAGACCGAAGCCGACGCCTCGTTCACCCTCGGCGGGCCCGCGCTGTACTTCCGGGACACGGCCGGCGGGCGCGTCGCCCACCAGCCGCTCACCGGAGCCCGGACCGGCGGCACCCGCACCCGCGGCGGCCCCGCCTGCGACCGGTTCTACGCCTCCGACGACGGCGCGCTCTGCCTGCGTGCCAGGCCCGGGGTGCTGCCGAAGACATACGCGATCGTGCTCGACGGGCGGTTGCGCGAGAAGCGCCGGATCACCGTACCGGGCGTACCGACCCGCGCCCGGGTCTCGGACTCCGGGCGGATGCTGTCCTGGACGGTGTTCGCGACCGGCGACTCGTACGCCACCACGTCCTTCTCCACCCGCACCGCCATCCTCGATCTGCGCACCGGCTACCTCATCAAGTCCATGGAGAACATCCAGCTCACCATCGACGGCGCCCGCTACCACGCCCCCGACGTCAACTACTGGGGCGTGACCTTCGCCCGCGACGACAACCGCTTCTACGCGACCGTCTCCACCAAGGGCCGCACCTACCTCGTCGAGGGGAACATGCGGGACTGGACGGCGAAGGCGCTGCGGCAGAACGTGGAATGCCCCTCCCTGTCGCCCGACAACACCCGGCTCGCCTTCAAGAAGAAGGTCTCCGACGACGCGGCCGCGCCCTGGCGGCTGTACGTCCTGGACCTGCGGACCATGCGGGAGACTCCGCTGGCCGAGAAACACAGCGTCGACGATCAGGCGGCCTGGCTGGACGACGGCACGCTCGCCTACGCACTGCCGGCCACGGACGGCCCGGGGAGCGACATCTGGACCGTTCCGGCGGACGGTACCGGGACACCCCGCGTGGCCGTGAGGGGCGGGTCGTCACCGGTCGCGGTGGCGGGCTGAACGATCTTCACCCAGCAGGTGTAATGTGACGCATCCCCACACGGGGGCCGACCGAGGAGGTGAGACCCATTACCGCTGTATCAGGCTGGGTGCTCAGCTCTCGCGAACGCGTGGTCGACCCGACATAGTCGGCCGCGGAGCGCCCATCGGCTTTCCCGAAAGGCTCCGCACATGTCGGTCACCGCTTCACCGCTCGCCCTCTCCACCATCGTTCCCGCGCTCCGCGCCGCCGGCTGCGTATTCGCCGAGGACGAGGCGGAACTGATCCTCGCAACCGCCGCCGGCCCCGCCGCGATCGTGGCCATGGTCGAACAGCGGGTCGCCGGACTTCCCCTGGAACACGTCCTCGGCTGGGCCGAGTTCCACGGCCTGCGCATCGCCGTCGGCCCCGGCGTCTTCGTGCCCCGCCGCCGCACCGAGTTCCTGGTCCAACAGGCCGCCGCCCTCGCCGGCCCCGGAGCGGTCGTCGTCGACCTGTGCTGCGGCTCGGGAGCCCTCGGCGCCGCGCTCGCCGCGACGCTGGGCCGCACCGAACTCCACGCCGCGGACGTCGAACCGGCGGCCGTGCGGTACGCCCGCCGCAACATCGGCGACGCGGGCGAGGTGTACGAGGGCGACCTCTTCGAGCCGCTGCCCGCCTCGCTGCGCGGCCGGGTGGAGATCCTGCTCGCCAATGTGCCTTACGTACCCACGGACGATGTCGAACTGCTTCCCCCGGAGGCCCGGATCCATGAACCGCGGGTGGCGCTGGACGGCGGCGCGGACGGCCTCGATGTCCTGCGCCGGGTCACCGACGAGGCCCCGCACTGGCTGGCACCGGGCGGGCATCTGCTGGTCGAGACGAGCGAGCGGCAGGCGGCACGGGCCGAGGAGACCGTCGCCCGCAGCGGTCTGATCCCGCGCGTGGTCACCTCCGACGAGCTGTACGCGACCGTCGTCATCGGCACAAGGCCCTGGTGACCGGGCTCTGGACGACCGGGTTCTGAACGACCGGGCCCGGGCCCGGTCGTTCAGAACCCGGTCGCCGCGTCCGCACGCGACACGATCAGCTGAACCTCCACCGGGTCTGGCTGAAGCGGGCGCCCTTGCCGAAGCCGAGGACCTTGCGGGGGCGCACCCGGAACACCAGCGCCGCGTGGCCCGAGTTGACGAAGGTGCCGTCCCGGACGTCGAAGTGCCACTCCGGGCCGTACTTCGCCTCCCAGGCCGTGGCCAGCAGCCGCAGCCGGTCCTCGCCCGTCACCCGTTCCGCCCTGCCCTCGACCACCACGTCGAGCCCCTCCGACATGGTGTTGGTCCCGGTCGTCAGCACCACTTCGGGGTTGGCGGCCAGGTTCTGGGCCTTGCGCTCCTCGGCACCGGTGGCGAAGTGCAGCGCGCTGTCCGCCCATACCCCGATCAGCGGAGTGACGTGCGGGCGGCCGTCCGGGCGGACCGTGGACAGCCAGTACAGTTCCGCCCCGGTCAGCAGGTCCCTCGCCGTCGACCACGGGCAGGCCGTCGCGTTCTTGTCGCTGTAGTCGCCGTCCAGCTCGGCGTAGGGTTCGAATCCGGACATACGGGCCTCCCGGTCTGCTCCTGGAAATGATCGTGCCCGCGAAGCGCGGACCGCACACCCGCTCCGGATCGCCCGGAGCGAGGCTAGGCTCGGGACGCTGGATGGTGTGTGGGCGGCGAGCGGGAGAGCACGAATGACGACGGTGCCGGGGCGCAGGAGCAGCACGTTCACCCGACTGCTGCGGCACGGCTTCACCGACCCCTCCTCGGCCGAGCGGCTGCTGGACCTGCCCGATCTGTCCTCCGTACGCTCCGACCCGGTGCTCCTCGAAGCCCTCGGCGCCACCGCCGACCCGGATCTGGCCCTGCACGGGCTGGTCCGGCTGGTGGAGGCGGAGGAGGCGGCCGAGCGGCAGATCCTGCTGGACACCCTCGTCACCGCCAAACCATTGCGGGACCGGCTGCTCGGGGTGCTCGGCGCCTCCGAGGCGCTCGGCGACCACCTCGCCCGCCACCCCCGCGACTGGCAGGCCCTGGTCACCTACGAGGCCGCCGACCTCCACCCCGGCGTGGCCGAGTTCGAGCAGGGGCTCGCCGGGGCCGACGACCCGGACTCGCTGCGTGTCTCCTACCGCCGGTGTCTGCTGTCGATAGCGGCCCGTGACGTGTGCGGGACGACGGACGTCGCCGAGGCCGCCGCCGAACTGGCCGACCTGGCCACCGCGACCCTGCGGGCGGCGCTCGCCATCGCCCGTACGGCGGCGCCCGCCGACGCCGCCCGGTGCCGGCTCGCCGTCATCGCGATGGGCAAGTGCGGCGGACACGAGCTGAACTACGTCTCCGACGTCGATGTCATCTTCGTCGCGGAACCGGTCGACGGTTACGAGGAGAGCGAGGCCGTGCAGGCCGCCACGAGGCTGGCCGCGCACATGATGCGGATCTGCTCCGACACGACCGTCGAGGGCACCATCTGGCCCGTCGACGCCAACCTTCGCCCCGAGGGCCGCAACGGCCCCCTCGTACGGACCCTCTCCTCGCACCTCGCGTACTACCAGCGCTGGGCCAAGACCTGGGAGTTCCAGGCGCTGCTCAAGGCCCGGCCGGTGGCCGGCGATCCCGAACTCGGTGCGGAGTACGTCGAGGCGGTCTCACCGCTCGTGTGGCAGGCCGCGGACCGCGAGAACTTCGTGCCCGACGTCCAGAAGATGCGCCGCCGTGTCGTCGACAACATCCCCGCCGACCGAGTCGACCGCGAGATCAAGCTCGGCCCCGGCGGCCTGCGGGACGTCGAATTCGCCGTACAGCTCCTGCAGCTGGTGCACGGTCGCAGCGACACCACCCTGCGCAGCGGCACCACGCTGGAGGCGCTGCGCGCGCTCGCCGAGGGCGGCTACGTGGGCCGGGTGGACGCCGCGCAACTGGACGACGCCTACCGCTTCCTGCGCGCCATGGAGCACCGCATCCAGCTCTACCGGCTGCGCCGCACCCACCTCGTCCCGGAGGACGCGCCGGACCTGCGGCGGATCGGCCGCTCCCTCGGGATGCGCACGGACCCGATCACCGAACTCAACCAGGCGTGGAAGCGGCACGCCTCCGTGGTGCGGCGGCTGCACGAGAAGCTGTTCTACCGGCCGCTGCTCGACGCCGTCGCCCAGCTCGCACCGGGGGAGACCCGGCTCAGCGCGAAGGCGGCCGCGCACCGGCTCGAAGCGCTCGGCTACGCCGATCCGGCCGCCGCGCTCCGGCACCTGGAGGCGCTGTCGTCCGGGGTGTCCCGCAAGGCCGCCATCCAGCGCACCCTGCTGCCGGTGCTGCTCGGCTGGTTCGCGGACTCCGCCGACCCGGACGCCGGGCTGCTCGGCTTCCGCAAGGTGTCCGACGCCCTCGGCAAGACCCCCTGGTACCTGCGGCTGCTGCGGGACGAGGGCGCGGCGGCGGAGAACCTCGCCCGGGTGCTGTCGGCCGGCCGGCTCGCCCCGGACCTGCTGCTGCGGGCCCCGGAGGCGGTGGCGCTGCTCGGCGACCCGCAGGGGCTGCGGCCGCGCACCCGGGAGAACCTGGAGCAGGAGGTGCTGGCCGCGGTGGGGCGCGCGGGCGACGCCGAGACCGCGGTCGCGGTGGTGCGCGGTGTGCGGCGGCGCGAGCTGTTCCGGACCACGGCCGCCGACCTCATCGGCTCGTACGGCACGGAGGACAGGCCCGCCGAGGAGGACCCGGGGGCGCTGGTCGACCGCGTCGGCAACGCGGTCACCGATCTGAACGCCGTCACGATCGCGGGCGCCCTGCGCGCCGCCGTGCGCGAACAGTGGGGGGACACCCTCCCCACCCGCTTCGCGGTCATCGGCGTGGGCCGCTTCGGCGGCCACGAGCTGGGGTACGGCTCCGACGCCGATGTGCTGTTCGTCCACTCGCCGCGCGAGGGCGTCGACGAGCAGGAGGCCGGCCGGGCCGCGAACGCGGTGGTCGCCGAGATGCGCAGGCTGCTCCAACTGCCCACCGCCGACCCGCCGTTGATCATCGACGCGGACCTGCGGCCGGAGGGCAAGAGCGGACCGCTGGTGCGTTCGCTGGCGTCGTACGAGGCGTACTACCGGCGCTGGTCGCTGGTCTGGGAGAGCCAGGCGCTGCTGCGCGCCGAGCCGGTCGCGGGCGACGCCGAACTCGGCCGTGAGTTCATCGAGTTGATCGATCCGCTGCGCTACCCGATGGAGGGCCTGGGGGAGGACGCGGTCCGTGAGATCCGGCGCCTGAAGGCCCGGATGGAGTCCGAGCGGCTGCCGCGCGGCGCGGATCCGACGCTCCACACCAAGCTGGGGCGCGGCGGGCTGAGCGATGTCGAGTGGACCGTCCAGCTGATGCAGATGCAGCACGGCTGGGTGGAACCGGGGCTGCGGACCACCCGCACCCGTGAGGCGCTGGCCGCGGCCTGCGCGGCGGAGCTGATCTCCGGCGAGGACGCGGCCACGCTGGACGAGGCATGGGTGCTGGCGACCCGGGTGCGCAACGCGGTGATGCTGGTACGCGGCCGTCCGGGCGACACCTTCCCGTCGGGGCCGCGTGAACTCACTGCGGTCGGGCGGTACTTGGGATACGAGCCGGGGCACGTCGGGGACATGCTGGACGACTACCGGCGGATCACCCGGCGGGCGCGGGCGGTGATGGAGGAGCGGTTCTACGGGGCGTGAGACGGGCCGCGAGCGGGGCTGCGGCAGCTTCCCCGGACGCGCCGCGACCGGGGCGGTGTCCGCCGGCGCGCCGCGATGGGGACCGCGGCCGTGTCCACCGACGTGCCGCGATGGGGCCGGGGCCCGCTTCCACCGACGTGCCGTGACCGGGGCCGTGCGCGCGGACCTGCCGTGACCGGGACCGTGTCCACAGACGTGCCGTGACCGCGACCGGGGCTGCTTCCCCGACGTGCCGTGACCGGGGCAGCTTCCGCCGACGTGCCGCGACCGGGGCCGTGTCCACCGGCGCGCCGCGACCGGCGCCGAGGCCGCTCCCCCGACGCGCCCCTCCGACGCGCCCCCCGAAACCGCTACTGCTCCTTCGCGTCCAGCAGTGCCCGGCAGTGCCCGATGAACGCGCCCAGCGCCAGTTCGAACGCCGCGTCCGCCCGGCCCGTGCCCACCGCGGCCAGCGCCTCGGCGAGGCGCGGCGTCGTGGTGTCGTCCGGCAGCTCCCACATCGTCTCCGGGGCCGCCAGGTCCAGCGCCGAACCCAGGACCAGGTTCTCCAGCGCGGTGATCACCGTCATCACCTCGGCCATCGGGAAGCCGACGTCCAGCAGCAGCCGGACCGCCCGCTCGTAGTGCTCCAGGACCTTCGGGGCGCGCACCGGTGACGTCATCAGCAGGGGGATCGCGCGCGGGTGGGCGGCGAAGGCGGCACGGTAGGAGCGGGCCCACGCCGTCATGGCCGCGTCCCAGGGCTCCACGTCGAAGGCCGCGGAGTCGATCGCGGCGCACACCCGTTCCCGGACGAGCTCGACGACCCCGCCCCTTCCGTCCACGTGGTGGTAGACCGAACCGGTCTGTACCCCGAGCCGTCGGGCTATCTGCGGGACGCTGAACTCGCCTTTCTCGTGGATGAGTTCGAGCGCGGTGGTGGTGATGCGCTCCCGGTCCAGCAGCGGTGTGCGCGGCCGTCCCATGCGTGTTTCTCCTGACGTGTGTAGGTCGGGAGGTCTTCCCGGATGCCCGTGGGTGAGGCTACATTGCGCAAACCGAAAGCCTTTAGGTTTCTGGTCGCCGGTCCCTGCCCCCCGCCAGTCGCAGAAGGGCTTCCCTTTCGCATGGATGCGCCAACCCTCAGAAAAGGCACCCTCGGCACCGCCGACATCGCCTTCTTCGTCATCTCGGCCGCCGCCCCGCTCACGGTGATGGCCGGAGTCGCCCCCATCGCCATCATGCTCGGCGGCATCGGGGCCCCCGTCGGCTATCTGCTGGCCGGTGTGACCCTCGCGATCTTCGCCATCGGGTTCACCACCATGAGCCGCCACGTCCGCAGCGGCGGCGCGTTCTACGCGTACATCACCCGGGGCCTGGGCCGCCCCGTCGGTATCGCCGCCGCCCTGATCGCGATGCTCGGCTACAACGGCATGGAGATCGGCGTCTACGGGCTGCTCGGCTCCACCACCGCCGACACCGTCCAGGCCCTGTGGGGCATCGACATCCCCTGGCTGCCGATCTCCCTCGCCGGGCTGCTGCTCATCTGGTACGGCGGCTTCCGCTCCATCGACTTCGGCGCCAAGGTCCTCGGGGTGCTGCTCGTCGCCGAGACCGGCATCCTCGTACTGCTCGCCGGCGGGGTGCTGCTGGACGGCGGGGCCGACGGGATCTCGGCCGCCTCGTTCACCCCCGGCAATGTCCTCGTACCCGGCACGGCAGCCGTGCTGGCCTGCGCGTTCGCCGCCTTCACAGGCTTCGAGTCCACGGTCATCTACCGGCGCGAGGCGCGGAACCCGGACCGTACCGTCCCCCGCGCCACCTACATCGCCGTCGCGTTCCTCGGGCTCTTCTACGCGTTCGTCGTCTGGACCGTCATCCAGGCGTTCGGCGACGCGAACGTGGTCGAGGCCGCGGCCACCGACCCGGGCGGGCTGTTCTTCTCCGCCATCACCCACTACGTCGGCTCCTGGGCCGCTGACCTGATGCACATCCTGATCGTCACCAGCGTCCTGGCCTCGCTGCTCGCCTTCCACAACGCCATCAACCGGTACGGACTCGCGCTCTCCGAGGAGGGGGTGCTGCCGAAGGCGCTCGGACGCGTCCATCCCCGCCACCGTTCCCCCTACGTGGCCGGACTCGCCCAGATCGCGCTCGGAGCCGTGATCGTCATCGCCTTCGCGGCGGCCGGAGCCGACCCGTACGCGCAACTGCTGCTCTGGGTCAACACCCCGGGAATGCTCGGCCTGATGCTGCTCCAACTGCTCGCCGCGATCGCCGTGCCGCTGTTCTTCCGCCGGTTCGAGCACGGCGAGGGCCGATTCCGTACAGTCGTCGCGCCGGTCGTCGCCGCCGTGCTGCTGGCAGCCGCGATCGTCCTGGTGACGGACCATGTCGATCTGTTCTCCGGCGCCTCCACCGGGGTGAACATCGTGCTCGTCTCACTGGTGCCCGCGGTATTCCTGATCGGACTGGCGCTCGCGTACCGGCTGAAGCGCGACAAGCCCGAGGTGTACGCCCGGTTCGCCGCCGAGCCACCGCCTCCGGACCCCGAGACCGTCCCCGCCACCACCACCGTCTAAGGAGCCCCACCGTGTCCGCAGCCGACCTCCTCCTCACCGGAGCCCGTGTCCGCACCCTCGACCCGGCCCGGCCGGAAGCCACCGCCGTGGCGGTCAAGGACGGGGTGATCACCGCTGTCGGCGACGAGGCCGGGCTGCGCGAGTGGCGCGGCAACGGTACTGAGCACATCGACCTGTCCGGGGCCACCCTCACGCCCGGTCTGGTCGACGCGCACAGCCACCCCGTCTGGGGCCTGGAGATGGCCACCGGCACCGACCTCACCGCCGTCCGCGACCTCGACCAGCTGCGCGCCGCTCTGGCCGGGGCCGAGCGGACCGAGGGCTGGATCGTCGCCTGGGGCCTGGACCACAACGCCTTCCGCGGGCGCCCCGTCGACCGGGCACTGATCGAGGACGCCATCGGCGGCGCCCCCGCCTTCATCCGGCTCTACGACGGGCACTCCGCCCTGGCCAGCGGGGCGGCCCTGGAACGCGCCGGGATCACCGGCCCGCGCACCTTCGTCCAGCGCTCCACCGTCGTCTGCGAACCCGACGGGCGCCCCACCGGGCATCTGATCGAGCACGCCGCGATGGACCTGGTCGGGGAACGGCTGCCCAGGCCCTCGTACGCGGAGCGCCGCACCCGCCTCGTGGAGCTGCTCTCCGGCATGGCCGCCACCGGACTCACCGGGGCCCACGTGATGGACCTGGCCGACGGTTCGGTGCCCGGGCTGCTGGCCGCCGTGGAGGCGGAGACCGACCTGCCGGTACGGCTGCGGCTGGCCCCCTGGTGCATGCCGGGCGCCGACGAGGAGGCCCTGGAGGAGCTGGTACGGCTGCAGAGCGAGGCGGGCCGGCTCTGGCGGGTCGGCGGGGTCAAGTTCTTCATGGACGGCACCGTCGAGGGCGGCACCGCGTGGCTGGAGCACGCCGACTGCCACGGGGAGGGCACCGAGGCGTTCTGGCCGGACCCGCAGGCGTACACCGCCGCCGTCCACCACCTCCACCGCGCCGGGGTGCGCACCGCCACCCACGCCATCGGGGACGCCGCCGTGCGGCATGTGCTGGACACGGTCGGGGCGCTGGGGGAGAGCGGCCGGCTCCGCCACCGCGTCGAGCACATCGAGACCGTGCCCGACGGCCTGGCCGCCCGGTTCGCCGAGCTGGGGGTGATCGCCTCGATGCAGCCCACCCACACCGCGTACACCCGGGCCGACCACAGCGACGAGTGGTCGAAGCGGCTGGGTGACGAGCGGGCCGGCCGGGCCTGGCGCTGCCGGGACCTGCGCGACGCCGGGGCGTACCTGGCGCTGGGCTCGGACTGGCCGATCGCCCACTACGACGTACGGCAGGTGCTGGCCACGGCCCGGCTGCGGCGGCTGCCCGGGGCGTACGACACCGAGCCGGTCACCGCCGGGCAGGCGCTGACCGGGCTGATGGCGCTGGAGGGCTGCACCTCGCACGCGGCGGTCGCCGCCGGGGAGCAGCGGGTCGCGGGCCGGATCGCGGTGGGGTACCGGGCCGATCTGACGGCGTTCGGGGTGGATCCGGTGACGGTGCCGGCGGACGAGCTGGGCGAGGCGGCGGTGCGGCTCACGGTGTGCGGAGGACGCGTGACGCACCGGGGCTGAGGCGCCGTCGGGCGGGCCGGGTCCTCAGCGACGGCCCGCCGCCGCGCCCGCCGCCGGGCGCCGGGTCCGGACCGGCGCACCCGCGGCCAGCCCCGCCAGCCGGGCCCCGCCGCGCGGCGGCGGCACCCGCCTGGGCAGATGGTGCGGCAGCGAGCCGTACCAGGCGTACGAGACGGCGTAACCGAAGGCCAGGCACGCCATGCCGCCCAGCGCGTCCAGCCAGAAGTGGTTGGCGGTCGACACGATGACGACCAGGGTGATCGTCGGGTAGAGCAGGGCCAGGACACGCGCCCAGGGCGCGGAGGTCAGCGCGAAGACGGTCAGACCGCACCAGAGCGACCAGCCGATGTGCATCGACGGCATCGCCGCGTACTGGTTCGACATGTTCTTGAAGTTGCCCGAGGCCATCGAACCCCAGGTGTGGTGGACCAGCACGGTGTCGATGAAGTGGCCGCCGTTCATCAGCCGGGGCGGGGCCAGCGGATACAGGTAGTAGCCGAGCAGCGCCACACCCGTGGTCGCGAACAGGGCCAGCCGGGCCGCCGCGTAACGGCCGGGGTGACGGCGGAACAGCCACACCAGAACACAGACGGTGACGACGAAGTGCAGCGTCGCGTAGTAGTAGTTCATCGAGACGATCAGCCATGTCACGGAATTCACCGCGTGGTTGACGGTCTGTTCCACGGCGATGCCCAGGTACCTCTCGGCCGACCAGATCCGGTCGGCATTGCGCAGCGCCTCGGTCCGCTGCTCCGGGACGGCGTTGCGGACCAGCGAGTACACCCAGTAACTGGCCGCGACGAGCAGGATTTCGAACCAGAGACGCGGCCGGCGCGGGGAACGCGACGAACGCGGTGCGCGGAGCGGGAAACGCGCTCCCGCCGGGTCGCCGTCACGCCGCCCGGTGCTCCGCTTCGCGTTCGCCGCAGGGGCCGCCTCGTCCACGATGGGTGACGGGGTGGCCTCCGACCGGCCTTCCTTCGATGTCACGCTCAATTCACCCATAGGCACAGAGTCTGCCAGAAAATGCCCTTCCGCCCGATCATCCTCCGGCCGGGGCCGGGCCGCACATCCGTGGGTGCCGGAACTGCGTACGGGGAGCGGGCGTGGGATCCTTGAGCGGTCAGGCGGTGGCGGCCGGAGCGGGCCCGGGGCCGGCTGCCGTTGAACCGCGAACGACCAGTTCGGGCATGAAGACGAACTCGCTGTGCGGAGCGGGCGTGCCGCCGATCTCCTCCAGCAGCGTGCGAACGGCGGCCTGGCCCATCGCCGTCACCGGCTGACGGATCGTGGTCAGCGGCGGATCGGTGAACGCTATGAGCGGCGAGTCGTCGTAACCGACCACCGACAGATCGCGCGGAACCCGCATCGACAGCCGCCGGGCGGCCCGGATCGCGCCGAGCGCCATCATGTCGCTCGCGCACACCACCGCCGTGCAGCCCAGCTCCATCAGCGCCGAAGCCGCGGCCTGTCCACCCTCAAGAGTGAACAGCGAATGCTGGATCAGCTCCTCCACCGCGTCCGGAGCGAGGCCCAACTGGTCGCGCATGGTGGCGTGGAAGCCCTCGATCTTGCGCAGCACCGGCACGAACCGCTTCGGGCCGACCGCCAGCCCGATCCGCTGATGGCCCAGTGACACCAGATGCGTCACCGCGAGCCGCATCGCGGCCCGGTCGTCCGGCGAGATGAACGGCGCCTGGACCTTGGGCGAGAAGCCGTTGACCAGGACGAACGGGACACCCTTGGCGCGCAGTTGCTCGTAGCGCTGCATATCGGCCGAGGTGTCGGCGTGCAGCCCGGAGACGAAGATGATGCCCGAGACGCCGCGGTCGACCAGCATTTCGGTCAACTCGTCCTCGGTGGAGCCGCCGGGGCTCTGGGTGGCGAGCACCGGCGTGTAGCCCTGCCGCGTCAGCGCCTGGCCGATGACCTGGGCCAGGGCGGGGAAGATGGGGTTCTCCAGCTCGGGCGTGATCAGGCCGACCAGTCCCGCGCTGCGCCTGCGCAGCCGTACGGGCCGTTCGTAGCCGAGGACGTCGAGCGCGGCGAGAACGGATTCACGGGTGGCCGCAGCAACACCGGGCTTGCCGTTCAGTACACGGCTGACCGTCGCTTCGCTGACCCCCGCCTGAGTTGCGATATCGGCAAGCCGTGCGGTCATGGAAGTGGACTGTACCGGGCGTATGTCGGATTGCCCACCATGGGCATGAATCGGACGACTGCCTCCGTGCGCCGGTTCGCGAGGGTTTACCGGCAATATCTTGCAAGGTCTTGCGAGCCGGGTCTGCGGGCTCCGGTCGGATCGTCGCACCGCATGGCCCGCGGGCTGTGGCCTGCCACTGTCCGGTTGTGATGCCGGGCGTCAAGGGTCTTGACGGCAACCGTGAGGACACGCGAATGTAACGATCGTCGGCGCTTGCAGAAATCTTCCGCAAACTCTTTCGGCGTTCTTTCATCCTTGTTACGTTCTCGTCGACCCGGCGCCGCGACGGAGCGGTACGGCAGTTGAAGGAGTTCAGATGCGACGTGGCATAACGGCCACCGCCCTGGTCGCGGCCCTGGCCCTCGCGGCGACCGCCTGCGGCAGCGACAGCGAGTCCGACGGCACGGGCAAGAGCTCGGGCGAGCTCTCCGGCACGGTGACGTGGTGGGACACCTCCACCGCGGGCAGTGAGGACAAGGTCTTCAGGAAGATCGCCGAGGACTTCACCAAGAAGCACCCGAAGGTCCAGGTCAAGTACGTCAACGTCCCCTTCGGCGACGCGCAGAACAAGTTCAAGAACGCGGCGCAGTCCGGCTCCGACGCCCCCGACGTCATCCGCTCCGAGGTCGCCTGGACCCCCGAGTTCGCCGACCTCGGCTACCTCGCCCCGCTCGACGGCACCACCGCGCTGACGAAGCCGGACGACTTCCTCAAGCAGGCCGCCGCGTCCACCAAGTACAAGGACAAGACGTACGCGGTGCCGCAGGTCATCGACTCCATGGGCATCTTCTACAACAAGAAGATCTTCAAGGAGGCCGGCGTCGAGGTCCCCAAGACCGTCGACGAGCTGAAGACCGTCTCCAAGAAGATCAAGGACAAGACCGGCAAGACCGGCATGTACCTGCGCGGCGACGACGCGTACTGGTTCCTCTCCTTCCTGTACGGCGAGGGCGGCGACATGGTCGACGCCTCCACCAAGTCCGTCACCATCGACAACCCCGCGGGCGTCAAGGCGATGAAGGTCGTCAAGGACCTCGTCGACTCCGGGGCCGCCAAGACCGATGCCACGGACGGCTGGGAGAACATGCAGGCGTCCTTCAAGGACGGCAAGGTCGCCATGATGATCAACGGCCCGTGGGCCGTCGCCGACACCTACGCCGGCAAGGAGTTCAAGGACAAGGCCAACCTGGGCATCGCCCCGGTCCCGGCCGGCTCCGCCGCGCAGGGCGCCCCGCAGGGCGGCCACAACCTGGCCGTCTACGCGGGCTCCAAGAACCTCGACGCCTCCTACGCCTTCGTCGACTACATGACGTCGGCCGAGACCCAGGCCAAGGTCACCAAGGAGCTGAGCCTCCTGCCGACCCGCACCTCCGCCTACGCCCGGCAGGACGTCGTCGACAACGAGATCGTCGGCTTCTTCAAGCCCGTCGTCGAGACCGCCGTCGAGCGCCCCTGGATCCCCGAGACCGGCAGCCTCTTCGCCCCGCTCGTGACCGAGTACACCAAGGTCCTCACCGGCCAGGCCACCCCGGAGAAGGCCACCAGCACGACCGGCGACTCCTACCGCAAGCTCCTCAAGGGCTGGAAGTAACAGGAAGGCAGGCCGGCTGATGGCTGTCCACACCGGCCAGTCGGTGGCGAAGGCCGCGGGCGACGACGTCGCCCGCGGCCGGAGCCGCGGCACTGGCACACCCCCGCCGCCGGGCAGGCTCCGGCGGGCCCTCTCGACCCACTGGTACGCCTGGACCATGGTCGCCCCGGTCGTCGTCGTGATCGGCGTGATCATCGGATACCCGCTGGTCCGCGGCATCTACCTGTCGCTGACCGACGCCAACGAGCGCAACGTCGCGCGGTCCATCGGGGTCAACCACCTGCCCGCCACGTACAAGTTCGTGGGGCTGGACAACTACACCGAGGCGCTCACCGGCGAACAGTTCCTCGGCACGCTCGGCTGGACCCTGGTGTGGACGGTCTCCTGCGTGGCCATCACCTTCTGCCTCGGCATGGCCCTCGCCAACATCCTCAACCGCCGGATCGCCGGCCGCTCCGCGTACCGGATGGCGCTCATCCTGCCCTGGGCCATCCCCGGCTTCGTCTCCGTCTTCGCCTGGCGCTTCCTCTACAACGAGGACCGCGGGCTGCTCAACAAGATCCTCTCCGGCGGCGGGATCGACGGCATCCCGTGGCTGAACGACCCCACCTGGGCGAAGTTCTCCGTCATCGCCGTCAACGTCTGGCTCGGCGTGCCGTTCATGATGGTCGCCCTGCTCGGCGGACTGCAGTCGATCCCCAGCGAGCACTACGAGGCCGCAGAGATGGACGGCGCCACCGCCTGGCAGCGGTTCCGCCACATCACGCTGCCCGGACTGCGGCCGGTCTCCACCACGGTGATCCTGCTCTCCACCATCTGGACCTTCAACATGTTCCCGGTGATCTACCTGCTGACCCGCGGCGGACCCGGTGAGGCCACCCAGATCCTGGTCACCCAGGCGTACAAGTTCTCCTTCGAGATCAGCCCGCGCGACTTCGCGCAGTCCTCCACCTGGGGCGTACTGATCCTCGTACTCCTGCTGATCTTCGCCGCCGTCTACCGGCGAGTCCTGCGCACCCAGGGAGACGACTGGTGACCACCACCGCACCCACCCCCGCCGCGCGCCGCCCCGCGCCCAAGGTCCGGCTGCGCGGGGAACGTTCGCCGCTGGCCTCCGCCGGCCTGCACCTGACGCTCATCGTCGCGTCCGTGATCGCCGTCTTCCCCGTGCTGTGGGTCCTGCTCACCTCGCTGAAGCCCGCCGCGTTCGCGACCACCACGGACTTCTTCAAAGAGACCACGTTCGAGAACTACACGAACCTGATCCAGAACACGAAGTTCCTCACCTGGTTCGGCAACTCGCTGCTCATCGCGGGACTCACCACGCTCCTCGGCGTCATCGTCTCCGCCTCCACCGGCTACGCCGTCAGCCGCTTCCGCTTCCCCGGCAAGCGCGGGCTGATGTGGACGCTGCTGGTCACCCAGATGTTCCCGGTCGCCGTCCTCATCGTGCCGATCTACAACATCATGGCGGGCATGGGGCTGCTGAATCAGCCCGCCGGTCTCGTCATCACCTACCTCACCATCTCGGTGCCGTTCTGCGCCTGGATGATGAAGGGCTTCTTCGACACCATCCCGCGCGAGATCGACGAGTCCGGGCAGGTCGACGGCCTCACCCCGTTCGGCACGTTCTGGCGGCTGATCCTGCCGCTCGCCAAGCCCGGCCTCGCCGTCACCGCGTTCTACTCCTTCATCACCGCGTGGGGCGAGGTGGCGTACGCCTCCGCCTTCATGGTCGGGGAGGACAACCTCACCCTCGCCGGCGGACTCCAGCTCTTCGTCAACCAGTACGGAGCCCAGTGGGGTCCGATGACCGCCGCGTCCGTGCTCATCGCGATACCCGCGGCCCTGGTCTTCCTGTTCGCGCAGAAGCACCTCGTGACCGGCATGTCCGCCGGAGCCGTCAAGGGCTGAGGTCCACGACCGCAGCACGACCCGCACGCACCAGTCACGGCGGTCGCCGGAATCCCGACCCGGCTCCGGCGCCGCTCCCCACCCAGACACCCCAGGGACGACATGACCCAGCACCTCGCTGCCCCCTCCACCGGCACGTCCGGCGCCGCTCCGGCCCACCAGACCGGCTGGTGGCGGGACGCGGTGATCTACCAGGTCTATCCGCGGAGCTTCGCCGACGGCAACGGCGACGGCATGGGCGATCTCGCAGGCGTACGCGGCAGACTCCCGCACCTCAAGAGCCTCGGCGTCGACGCGGTCTGGCTCAGCCCCTTCTACGCCTCCCCGCAGGCCGACGCGGGCTACGACGTCGCCGACTACCGTGCCATCGACCCGATGTTCGGCACCCTGCTGGACGCCGACGGGCTGATCCGGGACGCCCACGACCTGGGCCTGCGGATCATCGTGGACCTGGTGCCCAACCACTCCTCGGACCGGCACGAGTGGTTCAGGCGCGCCCTCGCCGAGGGCCCCGGCTCCGCCCTGCGCGAGCGCTACCACTTCCGCCCCGGCAAGGGCACGGACGGTGAACTGCCGCCCAACGACTGGGAGTCCGTCTTCGGCGGCCCCGCCTGGACCCGCACCACCGACCCGGACGGCACCCCGGGCGACTGGTACCTCCACCTCTTCGCGCCCGAGCAGCCCGACTTCAACTGGGAACACCCGGCCGTCGCCGACGAGTTCCGCTCCATCCTGCGCTACTGGCTCGACATGGGCGTCGACGGCTTCCGGGTCGACGTCGCCCACGGCCTCGTCAAGGCCGCCGGCCTGCCCGACCTCGGCAGCCACGACCAGCTCAAGCTGCTCGGCAACGACGTCATGCCCTTCTTCGACCAGGACGGGGTGCACCAGATCTACCGCTCCTGGCGCACCATCCTCGACGAGTACCCCGGCGAACGGATCGCCGTCGCCGAGGCATGGACCCCCACCGTCGAGCGCACCGCCAACTACGTGCGCCCCGACGAGATGCACCAGGCGTTCAACTTCCAGTACCTCTCCACCTCCTGGGACGCCGCCGAGCTCCGCAAGGTCATCGACACCTCGCTCGACGCGATGCGCCCGGTCGGCGCCCCCACCACCTGGGTGCTCTCCAACCACGACGTGACCCGGCACACCACCCGGTTCGCGAACCCGCCCGGCCTCGGCACCCAGATCCGCACCCCCGGCGACCGCGAGCTGGGCCTGCGCCGGGGCCGCGCCGCCACCCTGCTGATGCTGGCACTGCCCGGCTCCGCCTACATCTACCAGGGCGAGGAGCTCGGCCTGCCCGACGTCACCGACCTGCCCGACGAGGTCCGCCAGGACCCGTCGTTCTTCCGCGCCGAGGGCCAGGACGGCTTCCGCGACGGCTGCCGGGTGCCGATCCCGTGGACCCGCGAGGGCAGCTCGTACGGCTTCGGTGACGGCGGCAGCTGGCTGCCGCAGCCCGCGGGCTGGGGCGAGCTCTCCGTGGAGGCGCAGACCGGTGTGGCGGGCTCCACCCTGGAGCTGTACCGGGCCGCGATCGCCGCCCGCCGGGCACACCCGGGGCTCGGCGCCGGAAGCTCGGTGGAGTGGCTCCAGGCCCCCGAGGGGCTGCTGATCTTCGCCCGCCCCGGCTTCGTCTGCACGGTCAACACGACGGGCCGCCCGGTCCGTATCCCCGTGCGCGGCACCGTCCTGCTGTCCAGCAGCCCGGTCGTCACCGACGGCGCCGAGATCGAGCTCCCCGCGGACACCACGGTGTGGTGGACGGTGTGACGGTTCCTCCGCCCAGGGCCTCTCCTCCGGATCAGGCCGGATCAGGGAGCGGGGTCCGGTGCGTGCAGCCGCAAGGCGGAGGAGGGAACCGACGCGGGGCGTCGGTGACCGACGACAGCGCCGCGGATGTGCGTGCCGACCCCCGTGAACCCGGCAAGATCCGGAAGAGAGGCCCTGGGGCCGGTGCGCCGAGACTCTCGGACATCGCCGGCCAGGCAGCGGTCAGCGAGGCGACCGTCAGCCGGGTGCTCAACGGGAAACCGGGCGTCTCGGAGACCACCCGTCAGCGGGTGCTCGCGGCGCTGGACATCCTGGGCTACGAACGTCCCGTACGGCTGCGGCAGCGCAGCGCCGGGCTGATCGGACTGGTGACGCCCGAACTCACCAACCCGATCTTCCCGGCGTTCGCGCAGTCCGTCGAGCAGGTGCTGGCCGGTCACGGCTACACCCCGGTGCTCTGCACCCAGATGCCCGGCGGTGCCACCGAGGACGAACTCGTCGAGCAGCTGGTGGAGCGCGGCGTCGGCGGGATCGTCTTCATCTCCGGGCTGCACGCCGACATGTCGGCCGACCCGGCCAGGTACGCCGCGCTCACCGAGCGCGGTGTGCCGTTCGTCCTGATCAACGGCTACAACGAACGGATCAGCGCGCCGTTCGTATCGCCCGACGACGCCGCCGCCGTGCGGATGGCCGTCGGGCACCTCGCCGACCTCGGCCACAGCAGGGTCGGTCTGGCGATCGGGCCGCAGCGCTATGTGCCGTCCCGCCGCAAGCGCGAGGGGTTCGTCGACGCCGTCGTGAACCTGCTGGGCCTGGACCGCGCCGAGGCCGAACTCCTCGTCTGTCCCACGCTGTTCAGCGTCGAGGGCGGCCAGGTCGCGGCCGGTGCGCTGCTCGACCAGGGGTGCACGGGCATCGTCTGCGGCAGCGACCTGATGGCGCTGGGAGTGGTGCGTGCTGCCCGGGAGCGCGGGCTCGGTGTGCCGCGCGACGTGTCGGTGGTGGGCTTCGACGACTCGCAGCTGATCGCGTTCACCGATCCGCCGCTGACGACGGTGCGCCAGCCGGTGCAGGCGATGGCCGCGGCGGCGGTGGGCGCGCTGCTGGAAGAGATCGGCGGCAGCCCGGTGCAGCGCACGGAGTACGTGTTCCAGCCGGAGCTGGTGGTACGGGGATCCACCGCCGCACTCCGGGGCTGCTGAGGCCCGCGGGGCCGGGCGTACAGGAGAGGCACCGGGAGTCGGCCCTGGATGGGCCTGCGGGGAGTGAGCGACCCCGGGTGCCTCTCTTGTCCTTGACCGGCCCGGCCGGCCGGGCGCGTGGGGTCCGGGATCGCCGGAACCCCCGGCCGACCGGACCGGAGTCGGGAGAAACTTAACAGCGCTGCAATGTTTTGCGTAAGTGCTTGCAGGGGGAAAACTCCTGGGTTTCGCGGATGTGAGCGGGCCGTGTCCAAAGGGTTGACCGGAACCTGACGGGCTCGTACGGTCTCCACCGCGGCAAGGTTTGCATTCTTGCAGCAAGAACCTTCAGGAGCCTTGAGGGCAGGGCGCGTTGCCACGTGAGGCTGCACCGTCACCCGCATTTCCCCCCACAGCAGGAGGAAACATGGCACGCAGACCACTGTCCGCGGCGCTCGCCCTGGCAGCAGGCGCCGCCGCCCTCGTGGCCCCCACCACGACCGCTCAGGCCGCCGCCCCCGGCGACAAGGACGTCACCGCGGTCCTCTTCGAGTGGAAGTTCGACTCGGTGGCCAGGGCCTGCACGGACTCCCTCGGCCCGGCCGGCTACGGCTACGTACAGGTCTCGCCGCCCCAGGAGCACATCCAGGGCGGCCAGTGGTGGACCTCGTACCAGCCGGTCAGCTACAGGGTCGCCGGACGGCTCGGCGACCGCGCCTCCTTCGCCGCCATGGTCAACACCTGCCATGCGGCCGGCGTCAAGGTCGTCGCGGACTCCGTCATCAACCACATGTCGGCCGGATCGGGCACCGGCACCGGCGGCTCCTCGTACACCAAATACGACTACCCCGGCGTCTACTCCGCGGCCGACATGGACGACTGCACCGCGCAGATCAGCAACTACCAGGACCGCGCCAACGTCCAGAACTGCGAACTCGTCGGCCTCGCCGACCTGGACACCGGCGAGGACTACGTGCGCGGCCGGATCGCCGCCTACCTGGACGACCTGCGCTCCCTGGGCGTGGACGGCTTCCGGATCGACGCCGCCAAACACATGCCCGCCGCCGACCTGGCGAACATCAAGTCACGGCTGAGCGACCCGAACGTCCACTGGAAGCAGGAGGCGATATACGGCGCGGGCGAGGCGGTCTCGCCCGACGAGTACACCGGCACCGGGGACGTCCAGGAATTCCGGTACGCCCGCGGCCTCAAGCAGGTCTTCAACAACGAGAACCTCGCCTATCTGAAGAACTACGGCGAGGGCTGGGGCTTCATGCCGTCGTCGAAGGCCGCGGTCTTCGTCGACAACCACGACACCGAGCGCGGCGGCGACACGCTGAACTACAAGGACGGCGCGAACTACACCCTCGCCAATGTCTTCATGCTGGCCTGGCCGTACGGCTCGCCCGACGTCCACTCCGGCTACGAGTGGTCCGACAAGGACGCGGGCCCGCCCAACGGCGGCACGGTGAACGCCTGTTACAGCGACGGCTGGAAGTGCCAGCACGCCTGGCGCGAGATCTCCTCCATGGTCGGCTTCCGCAACACCGCGCGCGGCGAGGCCGTCACCGACTGGTGGGACGACGGAGGCGACCGGATCGCGTTCGGCCGCGGCGCCAAGGCGTACGTCGCGATCAACCACGAGGGCTCCGCGCTGACCCGTACGTTCCAGACCTCGCTGCCCGCCGGTGACTACTGCGACATCCAGTCCGGCAACGGCGTCACGGTGAACGGCTCCGGCCGGTTCACCGCGACCCTGGGCGCGAACACGGCGGTGGCTCTCCAGGTGAACGCCCGGAACTGCGCGACCGCCTGACCCGCCACGTGCGGCCCCGGACCGCCTGGTGACCCGGGGCCCGGGGCCGCACCGGGGCGTCTCCTCGGGTGACGCGGACTCGCCGCACACCGCGGTCAAGGCGCTCACCTGCTGCGTCACCCTGCGGGGATCGCCCCGACACATCCCCTCCCGGTGCACCCGTCCCGCACCGGCCGAGCCCCCCACCCGTACACAAGGAGACCCAGCCCGTGTCCCGTTCCACCCTCAGGCGGGGAGCCGTCGCCGCACTCTGCGCGGCGCTCCTCCCTGTCGTCCCGGCGGCCACCGCATCGGCCGCGCCGAGACCCCCGGGCCCGCCCTCGGACGCGAAGCTCGCCCAGGCACCCGCGCGGCACGACCTGACCCGCGAGCAGTTCTACTTCGTCATGCCCGACCGGTTCGCCGACGGCGACACGTCCAACAACCGCGGCGGGCTCACCGGTTCGCGCCTGAAGACCGGGTACGACCCCACGGACAAGGGCTTCTACCAGGGCGGCGACCTCAAGGGCCTGACAGAGCGGCTCGACTACATCAAGGGCCTCGGCACCACCGCCATCTGGCTCGCCCCGATCTTCAAGAACCGCCCCGTCCAGGGCACCGGCAAGGGCGCCTCGGCCGGCTACCACGGCTACTGGATCACCGACTTCACCCGGGTCGACCCGCACTTCGGGACCAACGCCGATCTGACGAAGCTGATCGGCAAGGCCCACGCCAAGGGCATGAAGGTCTTCTTCGACGTCATCACCAACCACACCGCCGACACCGTCGACTACGCCGAGAAGGCATACGGCTACCGGCCGAAGGGCGCCTACCCGTACCTGGACGAGAACGGCCGCCCGTTCGACGACAGCAAGGGCCTGGCGAAGGTGGACGCGGACTCGTTCCCGTACACGCCGGGCAACACCGCGAACGACAAGGTCCCGGCCTGGCTCAACGACCCGACGATGTACCACAACCGGGGCGACTCGACCTTCGCCGGCGAGTCCGCCGAGTACGGCGACTTCTCCGGGCTGGACGATCTGTGGACCGAGCGGCCCGAGGTCGTGACCGGCATGGCGAGGATCTACGAGAAGTGGGTCCGCGACTTCGACATCGACGGCTTCCGGATCGACACCGTCAAACACGTCGACCTGGACTTCTGGACCCGGTGGGCGACCGCCCTGGACACCTACGCGGCCGAGCACGGACGCGAGGACTTCTTCATGTTCGGCGAGGTCTACTCCGCCGACACCGCCATCACCTCGCCCTACGTCACCCGGGGCCGGCTCGACGCGACGCTCGACTTCCCCTTCCAGGAAGCGGCACGCCAGTACGCCTCCCAGGGCGCCCCGGCCTCGAAGCTCGCCGCCGTCTTCGGCGACGACTACCGCTACACCACCGACAAGGCCAACGCCTACGAGCAGGTGACCTTCCTCGGCAACCACGACATGGGCCGCATCGGCACCTTCCTGAAGCAGGACAACCCGAAGGCCGACGACGCGGAACTCCTCCGGCGCGCGGAGCTCGCCAACGAGCTGATGTTCCTGGGCCGGGGCAATCCCGTCGTCTACTACGGCGACGAGCAGGGCTTCACCGGCGCGGGCGGCGACAAGGACGCCCGCCAGACCATGTTCGCCTCGAAGACCGCCGACTACCTCGACGACGACGAACTGGGCACCGACCGTACCCACGCCACCGACGCGTACGACCCCGGCCATCCCCTGTACCGGAACATCGCCGCGCTCTCCGAACTCACCCGGAAGAACCCGGCCCTGCGCGACGGCGTCCAGACCGAGCGCCACGCGGAAGGGTCCGTCTACGCGTTCTCCCGCACGGACCCCCGGAAGCCGAACGAGTACCTCGTCGCCACCAACAACGGCACCGGACCGCGGACCGTCGAGCTGCCCACCGCATCCGCCGGCATGAACTTCCGGACGCTGTACGGCGGTTCGGGTGTCGTTCGGAGCGGCTCCGACAAGAAGGTCACCGTCACCGTCCCCGCGCTCTCCAGCCTCGTGCTGCGCGCCGAGAAGCCGATGGGTGCCCCGGCCGCCAAGCCGGCCATCACCCTGAAGGCGCCCGCCGCCGGGGCCACCGGCACCGTCGAGATCTCCGCCGACATCGACGGCGGCGGCCTGAACCGGGTCGTCTTCGCCGCGCAGACCGGCAACGGGAAGTGGGCCACGCTCGGTTCCGCCGACCACGCCCCGTACAAGGTCACCCAGCACCTGGACGGCAAGGTGGCGGCCGGAACCCCGCTGCGCTACAAGGCGGTCGTCGTCGACCGCGCCGGACGCACCGCGAGCGCCCTCGCCGGGACCACCGCCGGACAGGCTCCCGCCCCCGAGAAGCCGGTGGCCGTCGAGCGCGACCACGCGGTCGTCCACTACAGACGCGCGGACGGCGACTACACGGGCTGGACACTCAAGTCCGGTGACCGCACAGCGCAGTTCGCCGGGCGCGACGCCTACGGGGCCTTCGCCTGGCTGAAGCTCGACGAGGGCGCCTCCACCGTCCCGTACACCGTCGAGAAGGACGGCACCGCCGACGGGCCGCAGCGCACCGTCGAACTCGCCAGGACCGGACAGGTCTGGATCGAGCAGGGCCAGGACGGCCAGGCCGACAAGGCCCCCGACGGCGCCTACCCGCCGCAGGACACCACCAAGGCCGTCCTGCACTACTACCGGCCCGACGGCGACTACGACGGCTGGGGGCTGCACACCTGGACCGGCGCCGAGGACCCCACCGACTGGGCCAGGCCGCTCCGGCCGGTGAAGAAGGACGCCTCCGGCGTCACCTTCGAGGTGCCGCTCACCGACGGCGCCACCTCGCTCAGCTACATCCTGCACAAGGGCGACGAGAAGGACCTCCCCAGCGACCAGTCGCTCGACCTCGCCACCTACGGGCACGAGGTCTGGATGCTCGGCGCGACCCCCGGCTACCTGCTGCCGCAGACCGGCGGCATACCCACACCCGACCTCACCGAGGCCGAGGCGCAGTGGATCGACGCCGACACCGTCGTATGGAAGGTGAAGGCCACCGGGGCCACCAGCCAGCAGCTCGTCTACGCGAAGAACGGCGGCATCTCCGTCGTCGACGGGGCGCTCTCCGACGAGGGCCAATGGCTGCGGCTCACCCCGTCCGCGCTGACCGACGCGCAGAAGGCGAAGTACCCGCACCTCAAGGACCACCCCGCGTTCACCGTCGACGTCCGCGACCGGGACCGGGTCCCTGAGGCGCTGCGCGGCCAGCTGATCGCCACCCAGCGCGCCGCCAACGGCGCCCTGCTCGCGGCCACCGGCGTACAGAGCGCGGGCGTGCTCGACGACCTGTACGGCAGACACGCGGCCGGCGCCTCGCTCGGCCCGGTCTTCGACCGCCACGGCCGGCCCACCCTGTCCGTCTGGGCGCCCACCGCCCGTACCGTCGCCCTCGAACTCGACGGCCGCAGCGTCCCGATGCGGCGCGACGACCGCACCGGCGTCTGGTCCGTCACCGGCACCGCGAAGTGGACCGGCAAGCCCTACCGTTACGCGGTCGACGTCTGGGCGCCCACCGTCCGGAAGATGGTCACCAACAAGGTCACCGACCCGTACTCCACCGCCCTGACCACCGACTCCGCCCGCAGCCTCGTCGTCGACCTGGACGACCCGGCCCTCGCGCCGAAGGGCTGGTCCGGGCTGCGGAAACCCGCCGCCGTACCGCTGCGCGACGCCCAGATCCAGGAGCTGCACATCCGCGACTTCTCGATCGCGGACCGCACCTCGGCCCACCCCGGCGAATACCTCGCCTTCACCGACACCCGCTCCGACGGGATGAAGCACCTCAAGCGGCTCGCGGACTCCGGGACCAGCTACGTACATCTGCTGCCCGCCTTCGACATCGGCACCATCCCCGAGAAGAAGTCCGCTCAGCAGAAGCCGGCCTGTGACCTCTCCGTGTATGCCCCCGACTCCGAGGAACAGCAGGCCTGCGTGGCGAAGGCCGCCGCGAAGGACGGGTTCAACTGGGGCTATGACCCGCTGCACTACACCGTCCCCGAGGGCTCGTACGCCTCCGACCCCGACGGCACCCGGCGCACCGTCGAGTTCCGGCAGATGGTGCAGGGGCTCAACGGCGCGGGGCTGAGGACCGTCATGGACGTCGTCTACAACCACACCGTCGCCTCCGGCCAGGACGACAAGTCCGTACTCGACCGGATCGTGCCCGGCTACTACCAGCGGCTGCTGGACGACGGCACCGTCGCCACCTCCACCTGCTGCGCCAACACCGCCCCCGAGAACACCATGATGGGCAAGCTGGTCGTCGACTCGGTGGTCACCTGGGCCAAGGAGTACAAGGTCGACGGCTTCCGCTTCGACCTGATGGGCCACCACCCCAGGGCGAACATCCTCGCGGTCCGCAAGGCGCTCGACGCGCTGACCGTGGCGAAGGACGGCATCGACGGGAAGAAGATCATCCTGTACGGGGAGGGCTGGAACTTCGGTGAGATCGCCGACGACGCCCGCTTCGTCCAGGCCACCCAGAAGAACATGGCCGGAACCGGCATCGCCACCTTCTCCGACCGGTCCCGCGACGCCGTCCGCGGCGGCAGCCCCTTCGACGAGGACCCGGGCGTACAGGGCTTCGCCACCGGCCTCTACACCGACCCCAACACCTCGGCCGCCAACGGGACGAAGGCCGAACAGAAGGCCCGGCTGCTCCACTACCAGGACCTGATCAAGGTCGGCCTCACCGGCAACCTCGCCGACTACACCTTCACCGACTCCTCGGGCCGCACGGTCAAGGGCTCCGGCGTCGACTACAACGGAGCCCCCGCCGGATACGCCGCCGCCCCCGGCGACGCCCTCGCCTACGCGGACGCCCACGACAACGAATCGCTGTACGACGCGCTCGCCTTCAAGCTCCCGGCGGGCACCCCGGCGGCCGACCGGGCCCGCATGCAGGTCCTGGCGATGGCGACGGCCACCCTCTCGCAGGGGCCCTCGCTCTCCCAGGCGGGCACCGACCTGCTGCGCTCCAAGTCCCTGGACCGCAACTCGTACGACAGCGGCGACTGGTTCAACGCCCTGCACTGGGACTGCCGCGACGGCAACGGCTTCGGCCGCGGGCTGCCGCCGGCCGCCGACAACGAGTCCAAGTGGTCCTACGCGAAGCCGCTGCTGGCCGATGCCGCGCCGAATCCCGGCTGCGCACAGATCGACGGCGCGTCCGCCGCGTACCGGGATCTGCTCACCATCCGCTCCACCGAGCAGGACTTCTCCCTCGCCACGACCGGGCAGGTGCAGTCCGCCCTGTCCTTCCCGCTCTCCGGGAAGGACGAGACGCCCGGGGTGATCACCATGCGGCTCGGGAAGCTGGTGGTCGTCCTCAACGCGGCCCCCGGCACAGAAACCCAGACGGTCGCCGAACTGGCCGGGAAGCAGTACGCGCTGCACCCCGTCCAGGCTGCGGGCGCGGATCTTACTGTCAAGAAGTCCACATATGACAGGAGTTCGGGAAGATTCACCGTCCCGGGACGTACGGTGGCGGTGTTCTCCCTGAGTTGAGCCCGGACAGGGATACGTTGGGAGGCAGCAGCCGCCGGGGAATGCCGCAGCACCGCACCCCCGGCGCGCCCTCCCACCCCCCGGCCGGTCCCGGCCCCTCTCCGGACGGCGCAGGCGTCCCCGCATGCCTGCGCCGTACCGGAACCAGGGTCCGGGACCGGCCGGTCCACCTGTTTCAGCGACGGTGACCATGGCGAGCAACATCCCCGAGGAGACAACGAGCTTTGTCGGACGGAAAGCCGAACTTGCCCGGCTCGAACACACCCTCGCCACGCACCGGCTGACCACGCTCACCGGCAGCGGTGGCGTCGGCAAGACCCGGCTCGCGGTCCGCGCCGCCCGGCAGGCGGCGGCCGGACACCGCGACGGCGCGTGGTGGGCCGACCTGTCACCGCTGCACGACGACGGACTGCTCATCGCGACCGTCTCCGACGCCGTCGGGCTCTCCGACCACACCCTGCGCATGCCCATCGACGCCCTGTGCGAATGGCTCGTCGACAAGGAAATGCTGCTGATCCTCGACTCGTGCGAACATCTGCGCCCCGCCTGCGCACACCTGCTCGGCGAGATCCTCACGACATCGCCCGGCCTCACCGTGCTCGCCACCAGCCGCCAGCCCCTGAGCATCAAGGGCGAACACGTCGTCGAGGTGGACCCGCTGCCCGTCGAGGGCGCGGCCGACGCGCTGACGCTGTTCCGGGACCGGGCATCCGCCGCGGCCCCCGAGCTGTCCCTCGACGAGCCGGGCAACGCGGAGGCAGCCGCCGAGATCTGCCGCCGCGTCGAAGGCATTCCGCTCGCCGTCGAACTCGCGGCCGGGGCCCTCGGCCGGGACACCGTCCAGCAGGTCGCCGCCCGGATCAGAACCCGCTTCGACGTACCCGCCGACGCCTCGATCTGGCCGCCCCGCCACCGCACCCTGCGCACCGCCATCGGCTGGAGCCATGAGCTGTGCACCCCGCTGGAGCGGCTGCTGTGGGCCCGGCTGACCGTGCTGCGCGGCGACTTCGACGAGGCCGCGGCCCGCGAGGTCTGCGCCGGGGGACCGCTCACCCCGGCCGGTGTGACCAGGGCGCTGAAGGGCCTGGTCGCCAAGTCCGTCGTCGGCCGGGACGGCGTACGGCACCGCATGCTCGACACCATCCGCGAGTACGGGCGGATGTGGCTCGCCGAACTCGGCGAGGAACGCGCCGCCGCCGACCGGCACGCCGCCTGCTTCCTCGGCCTGGCCCGCAACGCCCACGCCGGCTGGACCGGCGACGACCAGATCAGCTGGTACCACCGCATCGCCGAAGCGCACGCTGACCTCTGCGCCGCCCTGGACCACCTGCTGGCCCACGACACCGCGGCCGCCCAGGAGATGGCGGGACGGATCGGCTTCTTCTGGTGCTGCTGCGGCCATCTCCCGCAGACCCGCGAGTACGCCCGGCGCGCCCTGGCCGCCGGACCGGCCGAGGGCCCCCACCGCACCCGAGCCCTGTGGGTGCTGGGCATCACCGTCATGCTCCAGGGCGACTACCCGGCTGCCCGCCGGGTGGGCCGGGAGTGCACCAGGGAAGCCACGCGCGACGGCACCGACGAGGGCATCCTCGCCGCCGCCTATCTGTGCGGCCTCACCCATCTGATGACCGGCCGCCCCGAGGCGGGCCTGCGCGAGGTCGACCGGGTCCTGCGCTCGACCGGAAGCGCCACCCCGCTCGAAAAGGCCTACCGGCTGCGCTGCCGGCTCATCACGGTCTTCGCGCTGACCGGCCTCGGGCGGCTGGACGAGGCGGCGGAGGCCGCCGCGGTCCTGCGCGCGGTCTGCGTGGCCCAGGACGAGTGCTGGACCCGCAGCTACGTCGACTACCAGCTCGCCCTGATCGCCCTGCTGCAGGGCGACGCCGAAACCTCCGCCGCCCACGCCCGCTCGATGCTCGCGGGCAAGCACCGCATGCGCGACCGCTTCGGCATCGCGCTGGGCCTGGACATCCTGGCCGCGGCGATCGCCGCCCAGGGCGCGGGCGCCCGGGCGGCCCGGGTCTACGGCACCGGACAGGTGTACTGGCGCATGGTCGGCCAGCCACAACGCGGCACCCCCGAACTGGGCCCGCTGCGCGAGGCATGCGAACGCCAGGCCCGCGAGGCCGTCGGCGACGCCGCCTACCAGCGGGCCTTCGAACGGGGCCGGGCCGACAACGCGGAGGTCGGCCTGGCGGCCGCACTCCAGGGCGAACTGCTCATGTAGGGCGCGGCCGGCACACCTTGCACGGACACGTCGATCAGCGTAAGTGTGAGGTCCGACAACGGGCCGTCCCCTCGGCCCCGCAACGAGGAGCGCAAGATGCCGCAGATCACCGTCGACTACTCAGCCGAGCTCGACGACAGCTTCGACCGCCGCGGCTTCGCGCTCGCCCTGCACCCGCTGGTCGCCGAGACGGTCACCACGAAGATCGCCGCCTGCAAGACCCGCTTCCGGCGCGTGCAGGACTTCGTGGCCGGCGACACGGCCGCCGGTGACGCGGTCCTGCACATATCGATCGCGATGCTGCCCGGCCGCAGCCCGGAGACCAAGGCCCGACTGACCTCCTCCGTACTGGAGTTGGCCGCGGCACACCTCGCACCCGGCCCCGACGTCACCGTCCACGCGTCGGCGGAGACCCGCGATCTGGACCCGTCCTACGACAAGCGCTGAGCCGCTACGGCAGCCGCTGCGCGGGAACGGCGGGTACGGCGGGCGCCAGCGCGGAGAGGCGGTCCAGCAGCTCCCCGAAGGGACCGTCCGCCGGCTCCTGGCCGAGCACCCGCAGCACGATGCCCGCCATCTCCGCGTCGTACGCGGCGCTCACCGCGGCCAGCGCGGCGAAGTCGTGCACCAGCTGCACCTCCAGCTCCTCGCGCGGAATCCGTCGTCCGTCCAGCCAGATCAGCGCCGTCGACTCGGCCAGCGACACCCAGGAACGCACGACCAGCTCCAGCCGGGCCGGCGGATCCTCGACCCCCAGATGGGACAGGATCTGCTCGCAGGCGGCCTGCCGCACCCCGTCTATCATCGCGTTCGCCGTCGAGGACCCCGCCGCGGGGCCGCCCCGCATCAGCGCCGAAAACCCCGGGCCGTGCTCTTCGACGAAGTCGAAGAACCGCCCCATCACCCGCAGCAGCCTGGTGCCCAGCGGACCCTCGCGGGGTTCCACGAACCGGGCCGCCAGCTCGTCGGCGGCCCGGCGCAGCGCGGCCTCGTACAGGCTCTGCTTCCCCGGGAAGTAGTGGTAGACCAACGGCCGCGAGATGCCCGCGGCGGCCGCGATCTCATCGATCGACACCTCGTCAGGGGCTCGGTGACTGAACAACTCCAGCGCGACACCGATCAATTGCTGTCTGCGCTCCTCGACGCCCATCCTGCGCCGCACCCCGGTCGTCATGGTGAACAGCGTACCGAGTGGGGCGGCGGGGCAGGGGCGGCGGGCGGCCCCGACCTCGCCGCCCCGCCGTTCCTACAGATCCAGCACCAGCCGCTCGCCCCGGCACCGGGACACACAGATCAGCATCGAGCCGTCCCGCTCCGAGTCCGTCAGGAGTTCGTCGCGGTGGTCGATCTCGCCCTCCAGGACGCGCTGTTGGCACGTCCCGCAGAAGCCCTGCTCGCAGGAGTACGAGACGTACGGCAGCTCCTCGCGCACCGCCGCCAGCACCGACTGGTCCGCCGCCACCCGGACCGTGCGGCCGGAGCGGCGCAGCTCGACCTCGAACGGGCCGGAGCCGGCCGACGAGCCGGTCGCCGCCGTGAAGCGCTCCAGATGGAGGGTGCGGCCGGGCGGGAGGGCGGCTGCGACGGCGTCCATCAGGGGTTCGGGGCCGCAGCAGTAGACGGCCGTGCCCTGCGCCGTCTCCGCCAGGGCCGCCGCGGCGTCCGGGTGGCCCGCCTCGTCCTCGGCGACCACCGTCACCCGGCCGCCCTCCGCGCCCAGCTTCTCGATCTCGTCCAGGAACGGCATCGAGGCGCGGGTCCGTCCGCCGTACAGCAGGCGCCAGTCGGCGCCCGAGGCGGCGACGGACCGCAGCATCGGCAGGATCGGGGTGATGCCGATGCCGCCCGCGACGAACAGGTACGCCGGGGCGTCGGCGAGCGGGAAACGGTTGCGCGGGTCGCGGATCTCCACCTCCTCGCCCTCGTGGAGCTGCGCGTGGACCTCGCGGGAGCCGCCCCGGCCGTCCTCGACCAGCCGCGTCGCGATGGTGTACGTGTCGGGGTCGGCCGGATCGCCGCACAGCGAGTACTGGCGGACCAGGCCGGAGGGCAGCAGGAGATCCAGGTGCGCGCCGGGCTGCCACGGCGGTAGGGCGGAGCCTTCGAGACGGAGCTGTACGACGCCCTCGGCCGGGGCGGTCCGCTCGGTTATCAGCAGCCGGCGGGTGGCCGTGGTCCGTCGCCCGGACCGGCCCGAGACCGGTTCCTCCAGGGCCGGCAGCGGCCACAGCGGGGAGTCCTGGATCCGGCGGTGCAGGGCGCGCTTGGCCAGCAGTGCGGCGCCCGCGACCAGGACGACGGTGCGCAGGCGGGGCAGGGGGAGCGGCATGGTCAGCTGGTTCCCGTCATACGGGCCTCGGCGGCGGTGGCCGCGGGCGAGTGGGCGAGATAGTCGATGGCCTGGGCCGTGCTGCCCTCCTGTGAGGGGTGGTAGTCCCGGCTCAGATAGCGGGGTACCGAGCGCAGCAGATCACCGGTGGCGGGCAGGGTGCCGCGCCTGCCGCCGAGGTAGAAGTCCTTGAACGAGCCCTTCCCGTTCAGCAGGCTCGGATCGTTCTCCATGAAGAAGCGGATGCCGCGCTGCCAGAGGAAGACCAGCGCGCTGAACGCCGTGGCCCAGGTGCGGGCCCGGCGCGGGTAGCCGCCGTCGACATGCATGAACACCTCGAACGCGACCGAGCGGTGCTCGACCTCCTCCGCGCCGTGCCAGCGCAGCAGGTCCAGCATCATCGGATCGGCGCCGCGCCGGTCCAGCTCGTCGGCGTTCAGCACCCAGTCGCCGAGAAATGCGGTGTAGTGCTCGATCGCCGCGATCAGCGCCACCCGCTCCATCAGCCACCACTTGCGCGCCCGGCCGGGCGGCAGCGTCCGGTCGCCGAGCAGCTTCTCGAAGAACCAGTCGACCTGCGCGGTGTACGGCGTCGGGTCGAGACCGAGCTCCTTCAGGCGGGGCAGGACGTCGTCGTGCGCCTGGGAATGCACGGCCTCCTGGCCGATGAAGCCGATGACGTCCTGGCGCAGCTGCTCGTCGTGGATGTACGGCAGCACCTGCCGGTACACGTGGATGAACCAGCGTTCTCCGGCGGGCAGCAGGAGGTGGAGCACATTGATGGTGTGCGTGGTGAACGGGTCGCCCGGAACCCAGTGCAGGGGAGTTTTCTCCCAGGCGAAGGAGACCTTGCGGGCCTTGAGAGGCGTCCGCTCCGAGGCGACCGGCGCCGGCTGCGTGTTAGACATATTGTCAATGTACTGAGAGGTAAGCCGCCGGAACAGAGGCGTGCGGCGAATTCCTGACGCCCGGGAGAACGGGCCGTCAGCGCAGCGCGCCCGCCCGACTGCCGTCCATCAGCGTCCCGTTCAGCCGCGCGCGGTCGCCCGCCCGCGCCGGTGCGGCGAGCAGTCGGCCGTCGGAGCGCGCCGCCACCCCGCCCGACGCGGTCAGCGAGGCGAACTGCGCACTGCCCGCCGCCAGTACGTACCAGCGCCCGCCCTGCGACTTCCACAGCACCCCGGCCAGCACCCGGGGATCACGCGCCCCGCAGGCCGGGGAGTCCTCGGCCCTGGCCGCGACCGCTCCGGGCGGCCCGCCCGTCGCGGCGGCCGGCGCCGACGGGGCCTGGAACTGGGCGAGGACCCGGCTGCCGGTACCCCGCCAGGTCTCCGCCCGGGTGCAGAGCCAGCGCGCGGAGCCGTTGTCCTCGGGCAGCGACTGCACGGCGTACTGCCAGGAGTTCACCGACCGCACCCCGTGCGAGCGCACCGCCGGCAGCAGACAGGCGGTCCGCGCCCAGCTGTCCCGCTCGGCCCGCCCGGTGACATCGTGCGGCGCGGACGGCGGGCCCGAGGTGAGCCGGGCCGGGGCCAGTTCGCCGAGGTCCGCCATCAGCCGGGCCGACCGGCCGTCGCGGACCTCGACCACCTCCCAGGCACGGCAGTCGCGGGCCGTCGCCGGGCTGGTCAGCGCGGCGGTCACCCCGTCGGGGCCGCGCCGCAGCGGGTGTGGGGCGCCGCCCGGCGCCAGCAGGTCCCGCACCGAAACCGCCGTCACCCAGGGCGCGGTGAGGTAGCGGATCCGGTCGCCCGCCCGCGCCACGATGAGCGCGGCGGCCGACGCCCGGTCCGCGCCGTCGACCCGGGCGAAGTCGAGCGCGACACCCTCGTCCCGGCCGGCGTCCAGCGGCTCCGCGTACCGCACGACGCGCAGCCCGTCGTGGAACAGCACCACCGCCACCCCGTCCACCTCGCCCGCGTACAGCAGTTGCGGCGCACCCATCGGAGGCCCGACGGGGGTGTCCGGGGTCGTCGAGGTACGCACCGTGCCGTCCGGGTGAGCCCAGACGGAGAGCGCCCGGCGCAGCAGCCCGGTGTCCCCGGCACGGTCGCCACGGGTGGGCCAGGAGGTGAAGTCGGTACGCGGTGAACGCTGCCAGAACGTCGCGGACACCCGGCTCACCCGGTCCGGATCCAGGGCCTGTTCGGCGACGGCGGCCCGGGTGTACTGCGCCCCGGTCGGAGCGCCGCGCCCCCAGCCCTGGCCCGGCAGCCCCAGCAGCGCCCCGCACACCAGCAGTGCCGCGACGGCCGCCAGCGCCGCCTTCGCGTACCGGCGGCGGCGCAGCAGATCCGGCGGCCGGGCCTGGAGCGAGCAGGGGTCGAATTCCGGGGAGCCGAGGAGCGCGTACGGCGCCGGAACACTTGCCGCCTCCGCGAGCGCCGCGTACGGGTCCGCGACCCCGGCGCCCGCGAGCGCCCGCCGGACCTCCGCGTCGGCCAGCCCCTCCAGGCCGCGCAGGGCGTGGGCGGCGCGGCCGGGACCGGAGAGCGCCGACAGGGCGTTCTCCAGGGCGAGTCCGTCCGATCCGCCGGAGTGCGGGAACAGCCGCAGCCCCCACACGAGCGGGAGGAGCGACGGCAGCCGGGCGCGCCCGGACCCGAGACGCGGACGGCCCGCCGCCAGGGCCGCGCGCAGCACCCGGCGCCGTGCGTGCGCGTACGACGGATCCACCGCCGCGGCGCCGCCGGGTCTGCGCGGCACCGGGATGCCGGCCCCGGCCCCCGCCCGGCGCCCGGACAGCAGGCACCGCTGGGCCAGCGCGTGCGCCTTCAGCACCCGGCGGTGGCTGCCGAGCGACGGCGGCAGCACGAGATAGCCGAGCCGGACCAGCCGGGGATAGTGCTCGACGAGCGCCGCCCCGGCCTGCTCCCCGTCGGCCGGGACGGCTGTGGAAGGTACTTCTGGCAGTGGACGCACGTTCAGCAGAACGAGCGAATCGTGCGATGGTCACCCCGGCCCGTCGCGGCGCACCGCGACGGGCCGTACCCTCAACGGAGTTGCCACCCGCTGAACTCGACCGTGCCGCGCAGCCCGCTCCCGCCGTTCGTCGCGCTCATGAAGATCCCCACGTCCTGGGCCGCCGCCGTCCCCGGCACGGCGACCGTGGCCACCGTCCGCCAGGTCGTCCCGCCGTCGGTGGAGCAGGAACCCGTGCACCCGTCGCCGGTCCGGGTCAGCCGCAGCAGCACCGGGGCCTTGATCCCGGTGATCCGCCGGTACGCGTCCAGGGTGCCGTCGCCGTTCGTGTCGTACGAGAGCACCACACCGTTGGACGGTGTCACCGCCAGGTTCAGGAACCCGGCGGAGCCCGGCGCCGCGAGGCTGTTGCGCACCACGAGCCCCGAGCGCGCCCAGCCCCCGGTGTTCTCCTGCGCGTCGACCCGCACGGTCACCTCCGCACCGTCGGACCACGCCCCCTCCCGGTACGCGGTGCCGAACTGGCTGGTGCCCTTCCACAGGTCCTGGCCCGCTCCGTTGATCGCGAACTTCCCGTCCAGCTGCCCGAAGACCGCCGCGTTCGCCGTGTACGTGCGCCAGCCCGGCTCCAGCGGCGCCGCCAGGTACACCGCGCCGCGCCGAAGATCGCTCACCCGGTCCTCGCCGCGCGGCCCGTACGCGGTGCTCAGCTCGTACGGCATCGGCCGCAGCGGCGCGGTCAGCGGCTCGGACGGGGCGGTGACCCGCCAGTCCACCGAACCGGAGCCGCCGGCCGCGACCTCGTCGAGGAAGGTTCCACCCGTCGCGGTGGCGTCCAGGCCGGTGAGCGCGAAGTCGATCCGGCCGGTGGACCGCAGGCCGTTGAGATTGCGGAAGGCGGCCGTCACCGTGCCGGTGCTGCCCGGGGTGAACGCCACCGGATCGGCCAGGACCGTGACGGTGCCCTGGTACGGGGCGGTGGACAGGGTCTCGAACACCCGCCGCGCGGTGCGGTGGGCATCGCCCGTCGCCCGTACCGGATGGGCGTCCGTCCGCCGGGTCCACTCCTCCTCGCCCGGGTACCAGTCGAACGGCTTCGCGGCCCGGCCCTCCGCGAGCGCGTCGGTCAGCTCGTCCAAGTACGCCTGCCACTGCGGGAGATGGACCCCGTTCATCAGCCCGTGCCAGTCGCGGTTGGCGTAGTTGCTGAGGTTGTCGGCGGCCGTCCGGTCCGCCCAGGTGGTGATCAGGGTGCGCGCCGTCCACTCCAGCCGCACCGCCTCCGCCGGACTCGTCGCCGACCGCTTGGCGTCCTCCAGCCACGGCCCCAGCAGGAAGGCCCGGTGGCAGCCCGACATGGTGTCCGTCAGCCGCATCAGCTTCAGCCAGAGCGCGGCGAGCGCCCGGAACCGTGCCACGTCCTTGTCGGCCTGCGCGGCCCGCAGCTGCGGCAGCAGGATCCGGGACCGGCCGGCGAGCGCCTGCCGGGCCAGATCCGTGAGGTCGTAGCGGTAGGTGTCCGAGTCGCGCAGGGACGGGCGTACGTCGAGGAGCGCCGCGAACGCCCGGTCGAAACCGGCCGGGTCGAAGGCGAAGCCGGTCGAGGCGGTGATGCTCGGCCTGCGGGAGAAGAGGGAGTCGACGGGGCGGCCGTCGGTGCTCGTCAGTCGGTACGCCGTGGCGGCCAGCGCGGCGAACGCCGCCTCCGCCGAGCGGTCGCGGCCGCCGTAGCGGAACCTCGGGTACGCCCGGAACCACCCCTCGCGGTCCACCTTCTCGCTGCGCCAGGCCAGCTCGCTGAACAGCTCGAACGCCGCCGGATCGCGCTCGGCCGCCTCCGGCATGTACGCCGTGCCGGCCAGGGCGCTGCCCGGTCTGTCGCGCCAGGCCGTGAACTTCTGCGTCCAGCGGTCGGTATTGGCCCCGATCGTCGTACGGCCGCCGAAGTTCGGGATGGTGCCGAAGGCGTACGGAGCTCCGCCCCAGTCCTTCTCCCGGTCGGTGACGGTGTCCAGATCGGAGAGGCCGTCGACGATCAGCAGCCGGCCGGTGTCGATCGCCTCCAGCATCGAGGGCCGGGGATTGGCCTGCCAGCCGAGGATCACCCAGGTCGCGCCGGGGCGCGCGGTCCGCAGCGCCGACTCGACGGCACGGGCGGCGTCGGGCACCGGGACGTCACCCGCGGTGCCGCCCTCGTGCAGCAGATCCATCTTGAAGTGGTCCGCCGGGCCGAACAGTTCCTCCTGGTGCCGGTAGAAGGCCGCGGCCATCTCGGCGAAGACGGGGGTGCGCGGGTCGAGCCAGTCGGGCCGGCGCAGCCCGTTCCAGGTGCCCTGCGGGACGGTGCGGGCGCCCGGGTTGCGGTCCGTGAAGCCGTCCGGGACCGTTCCGAAGTAGCCGGGGAACACCGGCGCCATGCCCAGCTCCCGCATCCGGTCGGCGATGCGGCGTCCCAGGCCGGCCCGCCGGGCGATCAGCTCGGGGCCGAGCGGGCCGCCGTATCCGCTCATGTTCTGGAGCAGCCACCACGGCTGGTGGGACGGGGCGGGCAGCCAGGTGCGGGCCTCGGTGTCGCTGTAGCCGAAGTCCTGGAGCAGCCGGTGGTAGACCGCCTCCTGACCGGCGGTGACCAGGACCTCGTTGCAGCCGTGCAGGGCCAGGACGTCGAGCATCCGCTCCCAGCGCGGCCAGTCGGCGTACGGGGCGGTGTAGCCGTCGTGGGTGTCGTTGAGGGCGAACCGGTGGGGGACCGTCGCGGAGCGCTCGACGGGGGTGCGGGGCGCGGGCAGCCGGCGGGGCAGCGCGGTGCGGCCGCCGGCCCACGAAATGACCGCGTCGCAGCTGTACTTGAGGTACCAGTGCGCCCCGGTCAGGGCGGCGGCCGGGGTGGTGGCCGCGATCTCGATCCGCCCGGTGGTCCCGGTGACACGGAAGCGGTCGGGAGCCTGCGCGCCGTCGCCCCGGGGGAGGGCGCGGAGACGGAACTGGTCCGCGTGGTCCGGCAGCAGACGCCGGAGCGCCTGGTGCGCGGGTGCGAGGTCCGGGCCGGGGGCGGACGGCGCGGCGGTGGCGTGCGCGGGGGCGGCGGCACCGACCACGGCGGCGGCGCCGATGGCCGTGGCGGTGCCCAGCAGCGCACGTCTGGTCGGCCGGGAGGAGCTGAAGGGCAGGGTGGGTTCCGTCATGTTCCGCACTCCTCGGTGTTGTTCATGGTGGTGCATGCGACAACAGGTATGTGCGGTGCGCACGTTAATGACGGGTGAGGGGGCGGGCAACGGGGCGTACGGCGGGTTCGTGCCGAACCAGCTGTTCGGCCGCACGCCGGGGTGACCGGGCGCGCGGCGGCGGTCAGGCGAAGGCGGCCAGTTGCGGGTCGACGGGCGCCCCGGTCATCCGGTTGGCCAGCGTGGACATGGTGTACGTGCCGATGCCGAGGACGACCTCCAGAGCGTTGCGGGCGGTGTATCCGTGCGCCAGGAACGCTCGGAGGGCCGCATCGTCCACGGCGCCGGCCGTCGCGAGCACGGTGAGGGTGAACTCCCGTACCCCCTCCAGCCGTTCGTCCGGCAGCGCCCGCTGCTCGCGCAGGGCGGCGATCAGTCCGGGGTCCGCGCCGAGCGCGGTGAGTTTCGCGGTGTGCATCGCCACGCAGATGTGGCAGTCGTTGCCGGTCGCCATCGTCATGATCACGACCTCGCGGGAGAGCGGGTCCAGGGTGGTGGACTCGAAGAGGGCGCTGCTCCTCAGGAAGCCGTCGAGCAGCTCCGGCGAGGTGGCGAGCCGGGCGACGGCGGAGGGCAGATGGCCCTGCTTCTCCGCCACCGCCGCCATGGTGCGGCGGGCGGCGTCGGGGGCGGATTCGAGGGTGTGGTCGGGGAACGCGAAAACGGGCATGACTGACCTCTCCTGATGGCTGGAGGGACTAAAATCGACAACGTGATTGACGAAAAGGTAAACCAGGTTGTCGAGTTCTGCAATGGCTGAGCGACGGGGGGAGGCGTCCGGGGCGGACGCGGCGGGCTTCGAGCTGCCCTTGCTGCTGTTCGCCGGATTCCGGTCGATCATCGACGAGTTGCACCGCGACCTGGCCGAACGCGGACACGCCGAGGTCCGCCCGGCGTACGGCTACGCGCTCCAGGCCGTCGGCCGCGACGGGGCGACGGCCAGTGAGATCGGCCGGCGGCTCGGGGTCTCCAAGCAGGCCGCCGGCAAGACCGTGGAGAGGCTCGAAGGGCTCGGGTACGTGGAGCGCGTCGACGACCCCCGCGACGGCCGGCGCAAGCTGGTCCGGCTGACCGCGCGGGGCGTGGACGTCCTGGTCAAGTCCGCCGAGGGGTTCGACCGGCTGCGCGCCCGCTGGGTCGAGGCGCTCGGCGCCGACCGGGTGCGCGCGATGGAGGCGGATCTGCGTGCGATGGTGCCCGAGGGCGCCTTCCGGCTCGATGTGCCGGGCTGGTTCAACGACTGAGCCCGCCACCGGGGCGCGCTTGGACTTTGCGTACGAGAGATAGGACGTATCTCGTACGCACCCTTCCCGTTGGTCCATGTGTGCGGCAGCATGCCCACGTCGGCACCCAAGAGATCCGACCAATGCTGGTCGGGAACGGGAGGGAACCATGGCACGACGCACCCGTGTGCTCAGTGCGCTCGCACTGGCGGCGGCCGCCGCGCTCGTCCCCGTACAGGCGACCGCGCAGCAGCCCGCGCACCAGCGGCCGGCGCCACCGGGCACGCCGTGCACCGCGCCGGTGAAGCCCGCCTCGCAGATGACGGTGGAGTCCTGCGACAGCCCCGACCGGATCATCGAGAAGGCCGCGAACATCGTGCCCACGCCCGGCCAACTGGCCTGGCAGCAGCGGGAGGTCACCGCCTTCACGCACTTCGGGATGAACACCTTCACCGGCCGCGAGTGGGGCTCGGGAACGGAGGACGAGAAGCTCTTCGCCCCCAAGGCCATCGACGCCGACCAGTGGATGCGCGCCTACAAGGCCGCCGGTGTCGAACAGGTCATGCTCACCGCCAAGCACCACGACGGCTTCGTGCTCTACCCGAGCCGCTACACCGACCACTCGGTCGCGCTCAGCCCCGGCAGCCCCGATGTCGTCGGCGCCTATGTGAAGGCCGCCCGTAAGGCGGGCCTCAAGGTCGGGCTCTATCTCTCGCCCTCCGACGGCGCCGAACTCCCGCACGCCTGGCACGCCCGCTGGGTCGACGAGATCCGCGCGAAGCAGGCCGAGGGCAAACCGCTCAGCCTGCCCGAGCGCATGGCCCTGGAGGACGGCGACCGCGCCCCGGCCGGAGCCGGCCGCTTCGGCAACGGCAGCCCGGTCACCGAGCGCACGATCCCCACCCTCGTCCCCGGCGACGACCGCGCCGCCGCCGTCAGGAGCGGCCGGCTGCCCACCTTCCGGGTGAAGGCCGACGACTACGACACGTACTACCTCAACCAGCTCTACGAACTGTTCACCCAGTACGGCCCGATCGAGGAACTCTGGCTGGACGGCGCCAACCCCTGGTCCGGCTCCGGCATCACCCAGAAGTACGACGTCAAGCAGTGGTTCGACATGGTGAAGGCCCTCTCGCCGAACACCGTCGTCTTCCAGGGCCCGCAGGGCGTGCGCTGGGTCGGCAACGAGAACGGCATCGCCCGCGAGACCGAGTGGAGCGTCACCCCGCACATCACGGACCCGTGGACGGGACTCGGCAGCCTCCCCAACGACTCGACCGATCCCGACATCGGCTCCCGCGACAGAATCCTCGACCCGACGGTCAACTATCTGCAGTGGTACCCGGCCGAGGCGGACGTCTCGATCAGGCCCGGCTGGTTCCACCACCGGAACGAGAAGCCCAAGACGCCCGCCCAGCTGATGGACCTGTACGAGAAGAGCGTCGGCCGCAACGCCTCCCTGCTGCTCAACGTCCCGCCGAACAAGGACGGCCGGATCGACGACGCCGACATCGCGTCACTGACCGCCTTCGGCTCCGACGTACGCCGCATCTACGGCACCGATGTGCGCAAGCAGGGCCCAGCCCCGTACACCTTCGACCGGATCGCCGTCCGCGAGGACATCCGGCACGGGCAGCGGGTGGAGAGGTTCGCCGTCGAGGCCCGCATCGGCGGGAGCTGGCAGCGGATCGCCGAGGGCACCACCATCGGCCACCGCCGCATCCTGTCCCTGGCCTCGCCTCTCACCGCCACCTCGGTGCGGGTGAAGGTGCTGGAGTCCCGGGCCGCCCCGCACCTGGGGGCGACGACGCTGCACCTGAGCACCACGCCGTGACCCCATGGTCGCGCGGCCCCGTCGCCCCGGGGGCCGCGCGGCCGGGGTGCCGCTCAGCCCCGGTCCAGATAGGCGAGGACCGCGAGGACCCGGCGGTTGTCGTCGTCGGACGGCGGCAGCGAGAGCTTCCCGAAGATGTTCGAGGTGTGCTTGGCCACCGCCCGCTCCGTGACCACCAGCTGCGAGGCGATCGCCACGTTCGAACGGCCCTGCGCCATCAGCTCCATGACCTCCAGCTCGCGCGGGGTGAGCATGCTCATCGGCCTGTCCTGCGAGCGTCGCGACAGCAACTGCGAGATCACCTGCGGGTCCATCGCGGTGCCGCCCGCCGCCACCCTGCGCACCGCGTCGACGAACTGCTCGGCGTCGAAGACCCGGTCCTTGAGCAGATAGCCGATGCCGCCGTTGCCGTCCGCCAGCAGCTCGCGCGCGTACAACTGCTCCACGTGCTGGGAGAGCACGAGCACCGGCAGCCCCGGCTTCGCCTGCCGGGCCGCCAGCGCGCACTGCAGGCCCTCGTCCGTGTGGGACGGCGGAAGCCGGACATCGACGATCGCGACGTCCGGCTCCGACTCGGCGAAGGCGCGGGTCAGTTCGGGCCCGCTCTCGACGGCTGCCGCGATCTCGAAGTCGTACGCCTCCAGCAGGCGGACCAGGCCGTCGCGCAGCAGGAAGAGATCTTCGGCTAGGACAACTCGCAAGGGATCTCCATGGTCACCATGGTGGGACCGCCCGCGGGGCTGCTGACGGCCATGATGCCGTCGAATGTACCGAGTCGGCGTTCGATTCCGCTCAGTCCGGATCCGCCGCCGACCGTCGCACCGCCCCGGCCGTTGTCGGTGACGGAGATCCGCAGCATGGCGTCCTCGTGGTGGATGTCCACCCAGACGCGGTCCGCCCCCGAATGCTTGGCGGCGTTGGTCAGCGTCTCGCTCACCGCGAAGTACGCCGCCGACTCGACCGCGGCGTCCATCCGGCCGCCCAGCTCCGCCCCGACCTCCGACTCGAACGGCAGCCGCAGCGCCAACGCCCTCACCGCGTCCCCGAGTCCGCGCTCGGCGAGGACCGGCGGGTGGATGCCCCGGACCAGGTCGCGCAGCTCCGTGAGCGCCTCGGCCGACGACTCCCGGGCCATGGCCAGCAGCTTCTTCGCCTGCGCCGGGTCCTTCTCGATCAGCGCCTCCACGGTGCCCAGACTCATACCCATCGCGACCAGCCGGGCCTGCGCGCCGTCGTGCAGATCCCGCTCGATGCGCCGCAGTTCGGAGGCGGCGGTGTCCACGGCCTCGTGCCGGGTCTCGGTCAGCCGGTCGATGCGCCGGACCAGCTCCTCGTCCTGGGTGGGGGCCAGCATCGCGCGGGCGATCACGAAGTGCAGCCGCAGCAGCCGCTCGCTGACCAGCACCCCGGTCGCGAACAGCGCCGCACCGAGCGCGGCGGCGGCCAGGCCCGTCGCCTGGCTGGAGACCCGGACGAAGCCGTACCAGTAGCCGTCGTCGGTGAAGACCCGCCACAGCCCGGCCGCCAGCACGAGACCCTCCAGCGGATAGATGAACAGCGCGGCGGCCAGGGTCGCGACCACATAGCCGGCTGTCATGTCGACCAGCAGCCACTCGATGTCGCGCCAGGTCGCCGGATCCTTCAGCATCAGCGTGGTCCGCTCCACCTGCCCGGTGAACCCGGTACGCAGATCCTTCGGGAAGGGGCGGTAGGGGACCGGTATGCGGACGTCGGACCAGGTGACCGCGAGCAACCGGCGCCGGTTGGCGTGCTTGCGGACCAGCTCCAGTACGTAAGGGGTGGTGAACAGGCCGACGCCCAGCGGGATGAAGGCGATCGAGAGCACGGCCCATACGAAGAGCGTGATCGAAGTGACCAGGCTCGCGACCGACAGCACGAGTCCGCGCCCGGCGGCCAGCATCGCGGCCCTTGTCCGTCCCTGTATCGCGTTCATCCCGGCCCGTCTCCCCTCGTCGGATCCTCCTGCCGGACCCGCTCCGCAGACAGTCTCACCCGGTGGTGACCTCGGGCGTCAGCCGTTTCACCACCCGGGCGGGGTGTACCCAGCACCACCCCGCCGACCTCGCCCTACGGCTCCGGGGGAGGGGGTTTTGACGGCTGGGGCGGGCGGCCCCGCGTTCCTAGATTCATCGGCGTCCACCCGCGGCGCCGTGTCCGGAGCCGCGTACTTCCGGCTACATCTGACTTCTGGGGGCGAACACGCCATGAGGCGCAACCTCGCGGCACGCATCGGTATGTGGAGCGCGCACCACCGCAGGACCGCCATTCTCGGCTGGCTGCTCTTCGTCGTGCTCGCCACAGGCATCGGCGGAGCGTCCGGACTGGTCGAGATGTCCGACTCGGAGAACGGTGCGGGTGATTCGGCGCGGGCCGAGCAGATCCTCGACGACGCCGGACTCGGGCAGCCCGCAGGCGAGCTGGTCATGGTGTCCGCCCCGAGGGCGGGGGACTGGAAGGGCGCCGCCCGCGAGCTCTCCGCGGCCCTCGGCAGGACCGGCGAGGTGGCGGACCCGGCAGCACCGGTCCCCTCCCGGGACGGCAAGGACGCACTGATCACCTTCGAACTGAAGGGGGACGCGGCGACGGCTCCGGACCGGGTGCAGCCCGTGCTCGACGCGGTGGACGGAGTCCGGGCCGGCCACCCGGACGTCACCATCCACCAGTTCGGCGAGGCCAGCGCCGGGAAATGGCTCGGCGACCTGCTCTCCGAGGACTTCAAGAAGGCCGAATTCACCGCCGTCCCCCTGGCCCTCGGCATTCTGCTGGTCGCCTTCGGCGCCGTCGTCGCGGCGCTCCTCCCGGTCGGCCTGGCGCTCACCGCGTGCATGGCCGCCTTCGGTCTGCTCTCGCTCGCCAGCCACCGGCTGCACCTGTTCCAGACCACGTACTCGGTGATGTTCCTGATGGGCTTCGCCGTCGGCGTCGACTACTGCCTGTTCTATCTGCGGCGCGAGCGCGACGAGCGGGCGGCGGGACACGACGCGGAGACGGCCCTGCGGATCGCGGCGGCGACCAGCGGCCGGGCGGTGCTGGTCTCCGGGCTCACCGTGACGGTCGCGATGGCCGGCATGTTCCTGTCCGGCCTGATGCTGTTCAAGGGCTTCGCGCTCGCCACCATCATCGTGGTCCTCGTCGCCGTGCTGGGCTCGGTGACGGTGCTGCCCGCGCTGCTGTCCTGGCTGGGCGACCGGGTCGAAGCGGGGCGGCTGCCCTTCCTCGGCCGGCGAGGGAGCCGGCGCGCCCGCACCGGCGGCGGGATCGCCGGCAGGGTGCTCAGGCCGGTGCTGTCCAGGCCGAAGACCTTCGCGGTCGCCTCGGTCGTCGTCCTGCTGGCCCTGGCCGCGCCCGCCGTCGGCATGAGGACCGAAGAGCTGGGCCTGGAGAAGCAGTTCGGCTCCCAGTCACAGCTCTCGGTCGCCTACCGGGAGATCAGCGAGAGCTTCCCCGGCGGCCCCGATCCGGCCCGCGTGGTGGTCAAGGCCGACGACATCGAGGCCCCCGCGCTGCGCAAGGCGCTCGACGGCTTCGAGCGGGTGACCGTCCACAAGGCGCAGAACGTCGCCGAGATCGAGGTACCGCTCCCGCACGGGCGGGCCTCGCTCTCGGAACTCCGCGAGGAGCGGCTGCCCGCCGCGTTCGACGCCACCGGTGCCCAGGTGTACGTGACCGGGGAGACCGCGGGCTCCGTCGACTTCAACGAACAGCTCAAGCGCGGCATCGTCCCCGTCTTCGCCTTCATCACGGCGGTGACCTTCCTGCTGATGCTGTTCTGCTTCCGCTCGTACGTCATCGCCGTGACGTCGATCGTGCTCAATCTGCTCTCCGTGGCCGCCGCCTACGGGGTGATGGTCGCCGTCTTCCAGCACGGCTGGGGAGCTTCGCTGATCGGCTCGGAGGGGGTCGGCGCGATCGAGTCCTGGATGCCGCTCTTCGTCCTGGTCGTCCTGTTCGGACTCTCCATGGACTACCACGTGTTCGTGGTCTCCCGGATCCGCGAGGCCCGCGACCGGGGACTGACCACCCGGGCCGCGATCGACGAGGGCGTCCGGCGGACGGCGGGCGCGGTGACCGGCGCCGCCGTGATCATGGTCGCGGTCTTCGCGGTCTTCGGGACGCTGTCGATGCAGGACATGCAGCAGATGGGCGTCGGCCTCGCCGTCGCGGTGCTGCTGGACGCCACGGTCGTACGGATGGTTCTGCTGCCCTCGGTGATGGCCCTGCTGGGCGAGCGGAACTGGCGCACCCCGCGCGCCCTGACCCGGCTGCCGAGCCTGGAGCACGACGGGCCGGAGCGGGAGCCGGTGGGGTCCGGGCGACCCGGCTGACCGGGCCGGCCCGCCCGGCACATGGAGCGGCCCTGGTCCGGAACGCGCCGGACCAGGGCCGCTTCACACGACTTCCGACACGTCAGGGCGTGTACTTGTAGCCGACGCGCCGCACCGTCTGGATCGAACGGCGGTGCTCGGCGCCCAGCTTGCGGCGCAGCCGGGCGATGTGGACATCGACGGTGCGCCCGTCGCCCACGTGCCCGTAGCCCCAGACGGTGGTCACCAACTGGTCGCGGGTGTGCACCCGGTGCGGGTGCGCGACCAGATGGGCGAGCAGCTCGAACTCCAGGTAGGTGAGGTCGAGCGTGTTCCCGTCCACCGCGGCGGTGCGCTGCACGGGGTCGATGAGCACCGGCCCCGCGGCCGGGTCCGCCACCGGCGCCGGCACCACGAACTGGGCGGCCGCGGCGGTGGCCGCGTTGACGGCGGGCTGCTGGTCGGCCGGGACGAGCACCAGGTAGCCGACCATCGGGGGCCGGCCCGGCAGCGCCGGAACGGTGTGCTGGGGTGCGGGCAGCCAGGTGGCACCCGGCGGCAGGAACTCGGCCACATCGGCGAGCTGGACGACCTCGTCGGGGTCGACGGCACGCAGCCGGTGGCGGTTGGGCGGGAGGGAGCGGGCGGAGGTGGTGGCCGCAGCGGTCGCCGAGGGCGCTGAGGTGGCAGCGGTCGCGGCGGAGAAGGTACGGGTGTTCGCCATGAGGGTCAGCTCTTTCGCGCGAAGGAGTCGTCGGTGGACGGACTTGCTTGCGCGCGGGCCGAAGGCCGGGGTGAGCGGCTTTAGAGGGCCTGCGCGTTCAACGCGCGACAACACACCCGGTCGAAGTCATGGTGCTGACGGGACGGCCAGAACGGTTCGAGGTCGCTGCGACCTGTCGAGGTGTGCTGGAAGCTGGCCATGTCCCCATTGAACCAGAGAACCGGACGCCGGAGCAGACCTCTTCCACCCGTCGATACGGACCCTTTGCGTTACCTTCCTCACCAGGGCGTCTCGTACGGCCCCGCAACCGGCGGGCCGTTCTCCGCATCGCCCCGCGACCGGCTCAACCCACCAGCCGCTTGCGCCAGTCCAGACCGGTCAGCTCGATCGCCCGGTCCGGCGACCCGTCCCACTCCACCGTCAGCCCCGCATCGCCCAGCGCCTCGACGACCTCCCGGCCCACGAAGGCGGTCTCGTCCGCCGCCTCGCCGAACCCGCCGTAGTACAGCGTCAGACCGTGCCCCGACGCGGCACTCTCGGTGCCCTGAGTGTGGAAGAAGACGAAGCCGCGCGCATCCTGCCGCCCGGCGCCCCGGATCTCGGCGAGACCGCACGACCGGCAGCAGGTGAAATGCTCCCTCGCCGTGATCCCGCCCTGGTCCAGCCGGGCGAACGCCCGCGTCAGCCGGTCCGCGTCGGTCACCTCCGGCCACTGCCGCTGCTCCTCGACCCGCTCCAGCCACAGCCGCTCGACCAGCTGCCGCGCCTGTGCGTCCGTCACCGGATGCATGCCGTCCTTCACCAGGTGGTCCTCGGCCGCCCGGGAGAGCTCCTGGACCGTCCCGTACCCGCAGCGGAGCAGCACCCGTATCCGCTCCTCCAGCTGCGCCCGGATCTCCGCCGGGATCTCCGGCACGGGCTCCGCCTCCGGCATCCCGGCGCTCTCCCACTCCACGCCCGCGTCCCACTCCGGCTCCTGGCGTGCCCAGCGGGTCATCAGCCCGGCGACCCGCTCCGGCGAGCCGATCACGGCCCGGTGGTGTGTGGCGGGGCCACCGGAGCGGCGCTCCAGCTGGTATCCGTCACCGTGATCGAACCAGACCTGCACGAAGGTCCCCGGGATGTCGGGTATGCGCTGCACGACCAGGAACCGGTCGCCCTTCAAGCCGATCCGGTGCACCAGGTCGCTCAGCGCCCGCTCCGAAATGCGGGTGTACGTCTCGGAGTTCTCGGTCTCCACCTTGATTTCGAGCATGCGCCAACCCTGACACGGCCCACTGACAACGGCCCGGGGCCGGGGAAGCGGTGCGGCGGTCACCGCGTGACGCCACGACGAGGGGGCGCCCACCCCAGCCGGGTGGGCGCCCCCTGTACGGACGGCGGAGCGGGATCAGACCTGGCCGGCCTTCTCCAGTGCGGTGCAGCAGGTGTCGACGATCAGGCGGGTGACGACGTACGGGTCGACGTTGGCGTTCGGGCGGCGGTCCTCGATGTAGCCCTTCCGGTCCTGCTCGACCTGCCACGGGATGCGGACCGAGGCGCCGCGGTCGGAGACGCCGTAGCTGTACTCGTTCCAGGGGGCGGTCTCGTGCAGGCCGGTCAGCCGGTCGTCGATGCCCGCGCCGTAGTTCTTGACGTGGTCCATCGGCTTCGAGCCCTCGCCCAGCGACTCGCACGCCGTGATGATCGCGTCGTACCCCTTGCGCATCGCCTCGGTGGAGAAGTTGGTGTGCGCGCCCGCGCCGTTCCAGTCGCCCTTCACCGGCTTCGGGTCCAGGGTCGCGGAGACGTTGAAGTCCTCGGCGGTGCGGTACAGCAGCCAGCGGGCGACCCACAGCTGGTCGGAGACCTCCAGCGGGGACAGCGGGCCGACCTGGAACTCCCACTGGCCGGGCATGACCTCGGCGTTGATGCCGGAGATGCCGAGACCCGCCTTCAGGCAGTTGTCGAGGTGCTTCTCGACGATCTCGCGGCCGAAGATCTCGTCGGCGCCGACCCCGCAGTAGTAGCCGCCCTGCGCGGCCGGGAAGCCGCCCTCGGGGAAGCCGAGCGGCCGGTGGCCGTCGAAAAAGGTGTACTCCTGCTCGATGCCGAAGATCGGCTGCTGGCCCTCGAACCGCTCGGCCACCGGGCGCAGCGCGGCCCGGGTGTTGGACGCGTGCGGCGTCATGTCGATGTCGAAGACCTCGCACAGCACCAGGATGTCGTCGCCGCCGCGGATCGGGTCAGGGCAGGAGAAGACCGGCTTCAGCACCCGGTCGGAGGCGTGGCCCTGGGCCTGGTTGGTGCTCGAACCGTCGAAGCCCCAGATCGGCAGCTCCGCGACGTCCCGTGCGGGGCTCCCGGCCATGATCTTCGTCTTGGAGCGGAGCTTGGCGGTCGGCTCGGTGCCGTCGATCCAGATGTACTCAGCCTTGAACGTCACGGAAGCCATCCTTTGCGGGTGCTGCGGTGCTGCGGTCCGGTCTACGCAGCGCAGCTTCGCAAGACGCGATTTCCCGTCCGTTGCCCGAATGTGAACCCCGTGTTACCGAGGTTCCGTCCGTTGCGGCCGGTCTCAGGCACGGGCCCTGAGCAGCGACTCGAAGCCCGCCGCCCGGATCCGGCGCACCACTTCCTCCTCGGTGGTGCCCAGTGCCTCGGCCGCCCGCGGCAGCCGCCAGTCCGCGTCGGCGAGCCGGTGCAGCAGATGGCCGCGCCTGATCTGGGCCTCGGACAGCCGGAACGTCTTCAGGTACGCGACCCGCCCCTTGTGGTCGGTGATCGTCTCACCGATGTGCTGCCCGGCCCCGCCCGGCAGGAACGGCGGCAGGAACCGCCACAGCGTGAACGGGCCCATCCGGTACACCCGGTCGAAGGCGTACGAGCTGTCCAGCAGTTCGCCCGCGAACAGGGTGTCGTGCGCCTCGGCCCACTCGCGCTCCTGGGCCCGCGCCGCCGCCCGCAGCCCGGCGAGCGTCCCGAGGTGCGGACCGTCGGGTATCCGTGCCGCGAACTCCGGCACGGGAGCGCCGTACAGCGCGTACTGGTGGATCAGCTCGCCGTACAGGTCCTCGACCAGCGACGGGTGCAGCAGCCGGTAGTCGTCCGGGTGCGGCACGACGAACGCGGCGGCGAGCGCGTCGGCCGCGTACACCATCACTCCGCACTGGTTCGGATGGATCTCGAAGACCCGGAGCGCCGCGCCGAGCCCGCGCACCGACCACCCCATGTACGCGTCCTCGGCGCGTGGCGACAGCCCGTCGCGCAGCGCCTGGCGCGACCACTCCTCCCAGGCGATGGCCGGGCCGCCGAAGTGCAGTGAGAGATAGCCCTCCAGCGCGAGGTGCAGCGGCAGGAAACGCAGCCGGTCGCCCGGCCGGCGCTTCGCCATCCGGTGGTGACGGTGGCGCTGGAGCCGCGCGGTCCGAGGCGGCCGGCCCCCGGCCGTGGCGCCGAGCTGCGTACCGTACGCGACGGACTGCTCGCCCTCGCCGGACCAGTCGGCGACGAAGCCGTGCGGGATGACCGAGGTGTAGTGCGTGCGCGGCCCGATGTCCACGATGCCGTGCCCGTGGTCCGTGTAGAGCTCCTCGTGCAGCCGCAGCCCCTCGACCGGCCGCTCGCGCACCAGCGGCACCAGCCGGATGCCGCCCCACACCTGGGCGGGGCGGGTGGTGAGCCCGGTCAGTTCGAGCCTGTTCACGATGTTGCTCCCGCCCCTCCGTCGCCCACGAACCGCGCCACCTGCCGGTCCAGATAGGCGTACAGCGCCGCCGCTCCCGTACGTCCCTCGGCGAACCCCGCGAGCTCCACCAGCGCCGGCAGGTCCTCCGCGTCCCGGATTCCCGCCGTGGGCACGCTCGGCGAGAGCCGCCGCACATCGAAGGCGTCCGCGTCGTATACGGGGTTCACATGGACCACCGCGGTACGCCGGTCCGGGTCGAGCCGGGCCCGCCAGACCCGGAGCACCTCGCCCGCGAGTCCGGGCGGTGCGTTGTCCCAGCCGTCCGAGACGATGACCAGCCGGTCGGGGCCGTGCTCCAGGGCGTCCAGCACACGGAAGCCGAGCGGGGTCGGCCCCCACGGCCTGACCAGCAGCGGATCGGTACGGTCCGAAGTCCACAGCGCGGTGTACGAACCCGGCGCGGCCAGCGCCTCCAGCAGGAAGTGGCAGGCCAGCGCCACGGCGAGCGGGCGGCGCCGCTTCTCGCCCGACCCGGACGAGGAGTAGCTGTCGTCCAGTACGGCGGCGACCCGGCCCCAGCTCCCGGCATGCGGGCCCGCCGCGCGACGGGCCGCCGTGCGCAGCGCACGGGTCAGCTCCTCGCGGTGGCGCCGCCGCGCCTCGAAGCCGAGCGACAGCACGAACAGGGCGAGCCGGGTCAGCGGCATCACGGTCAGGTCCACATCGGCGGGCAGCGGCGCATCGCCGGCGCCGGTGCGCTGCGTCAGGGTCCGCAGCCGCTCCAGCCGCGTCATCCGCGGCGCCATCCGCTCCAGGAACACCTCGCGCTTCACCCCGCGCCGGGCGGCGAAGCCCTCGGCGACCGTGAACGGCAGCTCCTCGGCCGCCCCCTGCGCGTAGTGGGCGCGCCGCCAGGCGTCGAGCAGTTGATGCCGGTAACCCGGCCGGTGCCGGGGCCGGAACAGGAAGTCCCCGAGCTCGCCGGAACCGTCGAGCCCGAGGTGGGCGTGGCGGGCCGCGGTCTTCAGGCCGGAGCGGTACTTCACCGCGTCGTGCGCCGGATCGGGCCGGGCGGTCAGCCAGTCCCGCATGATCGCGCGGGTGCGCCGGTTGTTCACCTTGGCCACGCGCAGCTCCCGGAACAGCCGGTACACGCGCTGCGGCGGCAGCTTCTCCAGCCGGGCGGCGATCAGCCGGCCCTCGGTGCGCTTCTCCCCGGCGCTCGCGTCGGCCGCGTGCTCCAGCAGGCCCCGGACGATGCGCGCCGCGTTGTGGTCGTTGATGTCGAGGGCGAGCGAGGCGGCGTACACCCGGCGGTAGTTGACCCGTACGTACTCATGGAGGAAGTCCAGCGAGAGCTGCTGCTGGTACGCGGTCGAGCGGAACTCGCGCTGCCCGGTCGCGGTGATCGCCGCGTTGACGAACAGGAGTACGTCCTCGGCCGCGACGAGGCCGGCGTCGGTCCCGGTGCTGGTGGTCATGGTTTCCCCCGTGGGTGTCGCGCTCCGCCGCACGCGGGGGCGGAGCGCCGGCCGGGGAATGGGGGCGCGAACAGCGAAATTATTGCTTCATAGGCAAGTCCCGGAAGTCGCGCCGGAGTCCCGCGGCCGGCCCCGCAAACGTAACCATGAAGGTCACTCTCCGCCAACTCAATACCGGATCGCCCGGGCGAAACCGGCAGACTGGCCCCATGACGACACTTCCCGCGACCCCCATGCGCATCGGCCTCGTCGGTACCGGCCCCTGGGCACGGAACACCCAGGCCCCCGCCCTCGCCGCCCACCCCGGCGTCGTACTGAGCGGCGTGTGGGGCCGCCGCCCCGAGGCCGCTCAGGAGCTGGCCGCCGCGCACGGCACCGAGGCATACACCGGTGAGGCGGGCATCGACGAGCTCTTCGCCGCCAGTGACGCCGTCGCGTTCGCCCTGCCGCCGGACGTCCAGGCCCCGCTCGCCGCCCGCGCCGCGGCCACCGGCCGTCATCTGCTGCTGGACAAACCGGTCGCGACCACCGTCGCGGGAGCCCGCGAGGTCGTCCGGGCCGCAGAGCAGACCGGGGTCGCCTCCGTCGTCTTCTGTACCCTGCGGTTCGCGGCCGAGACGTCGGCATGGATCGCCGAACAGGCCGCCCTGGACGGCTGGTTCACCGCCCGGGCCGAGTGGATCGGTGCGCTGTTCGCCCCCGGCGCGACCAACGAGTACGCCTCGCAGTGGCGCCGCGACAAGGGCGGTCTGTGGGACGTCGGCCCGCACGTCCTGTCGGTCCTGATCCCGGTGCTGGGCGATGTGACCGGACTGACCGCGGCCCGCGGCCCGTCCGACACCACCCACCTCATCCTCCGCCACACCTCCGGTGCGTCCAGCACGGTGACGCTCGCACTGGGAGCACCCGTGGGCGCGGTCGGTACGGAGATCGAGCTGAGGGGCGAACAGGGGACGGCCGCCCTGCCGCGCTGGAGCGACGCGACCGGCGCGTTCCGGGCGGCGGTCGACGCCCTGATCCATTCGGTGCGTACGGGGGATCCGCACCCGTGCGACGTACGGTTCGGGCTGCGTCTGACGGAGCTGCTGGCGGAGGCGGAGAAGCAGGCGGGCAAGTAGCGGCCCGAAGGCCGGGCGGCGCCGGACGCCGGGGCCGGCCGATCGCCACGAGGTGGTCAGGGGATCGAGGTGACCGCTTCGTGCGCGGCGTACAGGAAGCGCCGGACGGCTGCCGCCTCCTTCTCGTCGAAGTCGCGCAGAACCGCCACCGTGGAGTCGATCAGGGGCCCGAAGAACGACCACCCCAGCTCCACCGCCCGCTCGTCGACCGCCAGCAGCACGCGCCGCCGGTCGCGCGGGTCGCGGGCGCGGGTGAGGTGGCCGAGCCGTTCCAGCCGGTCGATGACGGCGGTGGTGCCCGCGGAGTTGAGCCCGAGCTGTGCGCCGAGCCACCCGGCGGTGGCGTCCGTGCCCGCCCGCTCGGCGTCCAGCAGACAGATCAGGGCGCGGACATCGGTGCTGTGCATCTGGTGAAGGGCCGCGAACTCGGCCTGGCGCAGCCCGAATTCGACGGTCACCTTGCGCAGCAGATGGACGGTCTCCAGCTCCGGACCCTGCTCACTCATCGACGCTCCTTCCGCCTCGGCGAGTCCATTATCTCGCTGAGCGAGATAATATCCAGGGGCTGACAGGAGCGGTCACGACCGGGGAGGCATCCATGACAGCCACGTCGTTCGATGAGGCGTACGAGGAGGTCCTGGCGGCCAACTGGCCCGCCGGAACGACGTACTCCCAGGTCACCACCCCGTACGGCACCACTCACGTCAACAGCTGCGGCCCCGGGGACGCCCCGCCCCTGGTGCTGCTGGCCGGCGGAGGCGCCACCTCCACCGTCTGGTACGCCCAGGCGGCCCACCTGGGCCGGGCACACCGCGTCCACGCCGTCGACCTGATCGGCGAGCCGGGCCGCAGCGTCGCGGGGGAGCGCCCGATCCGTACGGTGACGGACCTGACGGCATGGCTCGACGGGGTACTGGACGGACTGGGCGCCGACCGCACCGCGCTGGGCGGGCACTCCTACGGGGCCTGGATCGCCCTGCACCACGCCCTGCACGCGCCCCACCGCGTCCGGAAGCTGGTCCTGGTGGACCCGACGCAGTGCTTCGCCGGCTTCCGGCCCGGCTACCTGCTGCGCGCCCTGCCGATGCTGCTCCGGCCGAGCGCGAAGCAGACGCGGGCCTTCCTGGAGTGGGAGACGGGCGGCGCCGCGCTCGACCCGGCCTGGCTGCGGCTGCGGGACGCGGCCGCCGGCTTCCCGTCCGGCCGCCCGGTCACCGGTCCCCGCCCCACGCCCGAGGCCCTGCGCGGACTCGACGTACCGGCCCTGGTCCTGCTCGCCGGACGCGGCCGGGCCCATGACCCGGCCCGCGTCGCCGCCGCGGCGGCCCGGCTGCTCCCGCGCGTGACGACGGCGACGATCCCCGGAGCGACGCACCACACGCTGCCGCTGTACGGACCGACGGCCGCCGAACTGAACCGCGGGATCGCGGACTTCATCGCGGATCCAGGTGCGGACCCCGGCGAGGCCGAAAGCGGGGACCTCATCGGGTGACGGGCCGTCGTACGGGCTGTCGCGCGGGCCGCCCGCGGATGCTCAACGCCCCAGCGCGTCGCGTACCGCCTCGTCCGTGCGCCCCACGACGGCGGTCCCGTCGTCCGCGGTGATGATCGGCCGCTGGATGAGCTTGGGGTGCTCGGCGAGGGCCGAGATCCACCGCTCACGCGAACCGGCCTCGCGCGGCCACTCCTTGAGGCCGAGCTCCTTGGCGTCGGCCTCCTGCGTCCGGGTGATGTCCCACGGCTCCAGCCGGAGCCGGTCGAGCACGGCCCGGATCTCGTCCGGCGAGGGCACATCCTCCAGGTAGCGGCGGACGGTGTACTCGGCGCCCTCCGCGTCGAGCAGCTGCACCGCGCTGCGGCACTTCGAACACGCGGGATTGATCCAGATCTCCATGGGGCCAAAGGTACGCGAGGGATCCCCGAAAGCCCTTCTGGCCAGCGGCGATTGTCAGTGCCGGGCAGTAAAATGGAGGCAGTTCGTGAGGGTTCCACGATCGTGCCAGGAGGTTGCCCATGGCCGTTGCCGCAGTCACGACCAAGCCGCTCCACAAGCCCCTGCAGAAGAAGCCGCTCCCCGCGGGCCGGCCCCGCGAGTGGTACGTCTCCCACAACCGCCGCCTGAAGGCCATGCGCCTGGCGATCGCCCTGCTCGACACGGGCGTCTACTACCCCTCGACCGCGACCAACGACAAGATACGCACGACCGCGGAGCGCGTCGGAATCCACCCGCCGTCCGACACCACCTGCCGCATGGTCCGCGCCCTGATCCGCTACGGCCGCTGACGGCCGACGCAGCCGATGGCTGTGCCCCCGAGCCCTACGGGGCAGGGGGCACGGCCACGCGCGCACGTCCGGGTCGCCTCGGGCCGGGTCGCGTCGGGCCGGATCAGAACCCGTCGCAGGTGGCCGTGGCGAAGGCGCCGGAGGCCGTGGCGGTCCGGACGGTCCCGTCGTCCACCGTCACGGCACAGGCGACCTCGCCGCCCGCTGCGCCGATGGTGACGGCGAAGGAGCCGCCGCTCATGAAGCCCCTGGTCCGCGTCTCCCCGGCCCACGGCAGGGTCCGCGGAGTCAGCCGCGCGGTCGAGAGATAGCCGTTCTGCCAGGTGGGATAGGTGATGGTGACATCCTCGGCGGTGCCGGTGACCTCGTACGTGATCCGCAGCGGCCGTTCCCCTTCCCTGGACAGCTCACCGGAGACCACCTCGACGGCCACGGCGGCAGCACCGGCCGGCACGAGCACGGCCAGGAGCAGCACCCACGGCCACAGCCGCCGCCGACGGTGCCGCAACGCCTCGGGGGCGCCACCCGGGTCCTGATCGCTCATGCCTCTCAGCCTCGTCCGCCCTCCGCCATGCCGCGACCCGGCGCCGGCCCCTTTCGGTGTCCCGGGGGCCCACCGGGCCACCCACCCGTCCGGCGTACACAGCATGCGGGCCGGGCCGCGGCCCCTTTGACTGGCGAGGGGCGAGTGCTGGGAGGCACGATGACGACGAGAACCGCGCGAGGCCTGTGGGCCGTACTGCTGACGACGGCCGTGATGTCGACCGCCGTGGCCTGTTCCGACGACGGCGGCAGCGCCTCCAGCACGGCCTCCAAGGCCGCGTCCGCCGCGGCATCGGTGGCATCCAGGGGATCCGATGTGGTGGCCTCGGCGACGGCCGCCGCGGGCGAGAAGATGAAGAACTTCAAGAACGGCGTGAACGCCAAGGGCGATGTCGAACTGGGCAAACCGAGCACCGACAGCGACGGCCGCGCCACCGCGAAGGTCACCGTGACCAACAGCGCCGACTCGAAGAAGTCGTACGCGGTACAGGTCAACTTCCGTGACGGGAACGGCAATCTGCTCGACACGACGGTGGTGACGGTCGACGACGTCGGTGCCGGTTCGTCCAAGGACGCCACGGCCCGCAGCAACCGCAAGCTGTCCGGCGACGTCAAGGCCGACGTGGGCGCGGCGCTGCGCCACTGACCGCTGTCAGAAGCGGTGGCGGCGCTGCTCCCACGAGGCCGGCCGTTGCGGCCCGTGCGTCGGAGCCCGCATCGGCGCGTTCCGCGCCCACTGGGACTGGGCCCGGGAGCGGGAGCGGCAGGACAGCTCCGCCAGCTTGTTCTCGGTGCCGGTGCCGGGCTGGGGAATCTCCAGGACGATCCGCCGGTCAGAGCAGTCGTCGACGATGAGCGCACACTCCTCCAGGACCATGCGGCCGACGGACGGGTGTCTCAGCTCCCGGGCGGCCACATGGTGTCCCTCGATCTCGTGCTGCCGCCACCAACTGCGGAACTCCGTGCTGTTCCGGCTCAGTTCGCGGACCAGCGAGGTGAACCAGGGCTCGTGGACGTACAGTCCGGTGGCCGCGCGGAACTCGGCCAGCACGGATCGGGCGCACTGCTCCCAGTTCTGGATCAGCTCACGCATGTAACCGCCGAAGAAAAGCCACAGTATATGGCGGTGCTCGGCGGGAATCTCGTTCAGATCGCCGTAGACATCGGTCCGTGCCTGATTCCAGGCAAGAATGTTGAAACGAGGACCGAGGGCGAATGCCGGATGCGGATGCTGGCTGTCCAGAATGCGCTGGAGAGCCGGAGGAACACCGTCCGTGGGGACGTGTGCACTGGAACGCGCGTCCTCGCTCGCCAGCGCCAGCAGGTGACCACGTTCTTCGGCATTGAGACGCAGGGCCTCGGCCAGCGAATTGAGCACATGGTCCGAGACCCGGATGTCCCGCGCCTGCTCCAGCCGCGTGTACCAGCAGGCACTGATGCCGGCCAGGTCGGCGACGTCCTCGCGCCGGAGGCCCGGGGTGCGTCGCGACGTCCTTGTCGGCAGGCCGACTTCTTCCGGTTGAAGAGCCACCCGTCGTGTTCTGAGGAAGTCCGCGAGCTCCGCTCGCCGTTGGTCGTAATTCATCCGCCGATCCCTCTGCTGGACGACTATTACGGATGGCCATTACCGGGGGACTTCCACTCCTAGGATAGTCGCTTTCTGGTTGTGTGCTGAGTCACGTGTGAAGCTGCTGCTGGAAGTGGCGTCCGGCCGTTACCAGGCGCTGGGAAGGAACACCTTCCTGAACGAATGCCCTTCCGTTCCAGTGGCCGAAGGGAGAAAATCATGCGTGGCAAGCGGTACCTAGTCCGACTCAGCCCAGTGCTCATCGCCTCCCTGGCGGTACCCGTGGGTCTCGCCGGAGACGCGTTGGGTGCTTCAACACCGACAGCTGCTGTGTCTGCAGCACCCTCGAAAGCACCCTTGGTCGGACCTGGAGATCCCGGATTCGGCGTCGGCGTGGTTCGCGGCCAGGCCGACGGCCGGCTGTGCGTGAACAGGGCCAGCAGCTATCTGCCGCAGTTCCCGCTGAACCAGCAGTCGGCGTTCATAGCGGGCTACGGCGTCGGGTTCAAGGCGGAGTGCAGGCCCGGGTTCGCGCCGCAGCGGCTGCAACAGCAGCAGCAGCAACAACAGCAGCAGCGACAGCAACAACAGCAGCAACAGCAGCAGATCCAGAACCTGCTGCTTAACGTCAACGCCACCGGCGGTAACGCCACCGGCGGTACGGCTACGAATAATCCGGTGCCCGGTACTCCGGTGCCCGGTACTCCTGTGCCCGGTACTCCGGTGCCTGGCACTCCTGTGCCCGGTACTCCTGTGCCCGGTACTCCGGTGCCTGGTACTCCGGTGCCTGGTACTCCTGCGCCCGGTGATGTGACCGGTGGTGCGGGTACTGGTGGTGCCGCGACCGGTGGTACTGGTGCCGGTGATGTGACCGGTGGTGCGGGTACTGGTGGTGCCGCCACTGGTGGTACTGGTGCCGGTGATGTGACTGGTGGTGCGGGTACTGGTGGCGAGGCCACTGGTGGTACTGGTGCCGGTGATGTGACCGGTGGTGCGGGTACTGGTGGCGAGGCCACTGGTGGTACTGGTGCCGGTGATGTGACCGGTGGTGCAGGCATCGGTGGCGAGGCCACCGGTGGTGCTGGTGCCGGTGACGTGACCGGTGGTGCAGGCATCGGCGGTGCTGCCACTGGCTGACGGGACTGTCCGGCGGTCAACATGCCGCCACCACGAGCGCGTAACCCGCGGCACGATGCGGGTTACGCGCTCGACGACGCTCGACGACGAGAAAACCTCACGACGGCAGAACGTTCACGACGGACGGCGTCGGGGGATCGGAGGGCGTGGGCACCTGAATGAGGAAGGGCACGAACGTGAGTCGGCCGTCCCCCGCGTTCAGGACCCGCTTCGAAACCCGGTAGCACACGACCTCGTCCGGATTTCCGGTGGTCGTATAGCACTTGAGTTCCGACGGCGTGGCTTGCGAATTCCGTGGCGTGGCAACGGAGTCACTCGCTGATGTGGTCAGTACGCCGGCAGTCAAACAGAAGGTGGCTGCCGTTGCGACACCGATGTTCCGCAAGATTGGCTTCTTCATTCTCATCAGCCCAAAGGCTAGGAGTGAACCGGACTGTCGCATCAGAATTCTGGGCATTCAGAGGCCGCGCGGGGGAATGTCTACCCTTTCGGCTGACGTGTCAGGTAGTCACACTCCTAGGATAGTTGGTTTCTTGATACGTGCTGTGCTGCGTGTGATCCTGCTGGAGACGGCCGTTCATCAACGAGCGACCATGTTTCGGTCCAGCAGTCGAAGGGACGAAATCATGCGCGGAAAGCGATTCCTCGTCAGGCTCAGCCCGGTGCTGATCGCCGCTCTGGCGCTCCCCGCGGGATACGCCGGGGAAGCATTCGGTGCCACGCCTCCAACTGCCGTGGTGGCATCGGCTCCAGCGAAAGCACCTCAGGTAAATGTCGACCCGTCGTTCACGGCAGGCTTCAATGCCGCGCAGCGGGCGTGCCCGTGTAGGACCACCACGTTCCTGGTGCCGCAGCAGCGGCTGGTACAGCAACAACAGCAACAGCAGCAACAGCAACAGCAGCAACAGCAACAGCAGCAGCAGCAGCAGCAACAGCAACAGCAGCAGCAACAGCAGCAACAGCAACAGCAGCAACAGCAGCAGCAGCAACAGCAGCAACAGCAGCAGCAGCAACAGCAGGGCCAACAGCAGCAACAACAGCAACAGCAGCAACAGCAGCAGCAACAGCAACAGCAACAGCAGCAACAGCAGCAACAGCAGCAGCAGGGCCAGCAGCAGCAACAGCAGCAACAGCAGCAGCTGTAGCCCCAGCCCCACAGGCACGGCGAGGGCCGCCACCCCAGTCATGGGGTAGCGGCCCTCGCAGGTCACGGCCAGTTTCCGGAGCTTCGCTCCAGGGTCCAGGTCGCCCGACCCCGTCCTTTAGAGGTCGAAGTACAGCTCGAACTCGTGCGGGTGCGGACGCAGCTGGATCGGGGCGATCTCGTTGGTTCGCTTGTAGTCGATCCAGGTCTCGATCAGGTCGGACGTGAAGACGCCGCCGGCCTGGAGGTACTCGTTGTCCGCCTCCAGCGCGTCCAGGACGGCCGGGAGGGAGGTCGGGACCTGCTGGACGTTCGCGTGCTCCTCGGGAGCCAGCTCGTACAGGTCCTTGTCGATCGGCTCGGCGGGCTCGATCTTGTTCTTGATGCCGTCGAGGCCGGCCATCAGCAGCGCGGAGAAGGCCAGGTACGGGTTGGACGACGGGTCCGGGGCGCGGAACTCGACGCGCTTGGCCTTCGGGTTGGAGCCCGTGATCGGGATGCGCATCGCGGCCGAACGGTTGCGCTGCGAGTACACCATGTTGACCGGGGCCTCGAAGCCCGGGACCAGACGGTGGTAGGAGTTCACCGTCGGGTTGGTGAACGCCAGCAGCGACGGGGCGTGCTTGAGGATGCCGCCGATGTAGTAGCGGGCCATGTCCGACAGGCCCGCGTAACCCTGCTCGTCGTAGAACAGCGGGTCGCCGCCGGCCCACAGGGACTGGTGGACGTGCATGCCCGAGCCGTTGTCGCCGAAGATCGGCTTCGGCATGAAGGTCGCGGTCTTGCCGTTGCGCCAGGCGACGTTCTTCACGATGTACTTGAAGAGCATCAGGTCGTCGGCCGCGGCGAGCAGCGTGTTGAACTTGTAGTTGATCTCGGCCTGGCCGGCGGTGCCGACCTCGTGGTGCTGGCGCTCGATCTGGAGGCCGCTGTTCTCCAGCTCCAGGGACATCTCGGCACGCAGGTCGGCGAAGTGGTCGACCGGCGGGACCGGGAAGTAGCCGCCCTTGTAGCGGACCTTGTAGCCGCGGTTGTTCTCGACCGCACCGGTGTTCCAGGCGCCTGCCTCGGAGTCGATGTGGTAGAAGCTCTCGTTCGCCGACGTCTGGAAACGGACGTTGTCGAAGACGTAGAACTCGGCCTCGGGGCCGAAGTACGCGGTGTCGGCGATGCCGGTGGAGGCGAGGTACGCCTCGGCCTTCTTGGCCACGTTCCGCGGGTCACGGCTGTACTGCTCGCCGGTGATCGGGTCGTGGATGAAGAAGTTGATGTTGACGGTCTTGTCGCGCCGGAAGGGGTCGACACGGGCGGTCGACAGGTCCGCGCGCAGCGCCATGTCGGACTCGTGGATGGCCTGGAAGCCGCGGATCGACGAGCCGTCGAAGGCAAGCTCGTCGGCCGGGTCGAAGGTCGCCGCCGGGACGGTGACGTGCTGCATCACACCGGGCAGGTCACAGAACCGGACATCGATGAACTTGACGTCATTGTCGGCGATGTACTTCTTCGCGTCGTCGGCGTTCTGGAACATCCAACTCCTCCTACTCCCGGCCCGGGAGGGACGGGGTTGTAGCTCGTGGTGCGGCCAGTGCGGTGGCACACGCTGGACCCGACCATAGGCAGACCGGATTTCTCAAGCATGACCCATTTGTTTCGCAGAAGTTAACCGAGCCGGGTGTGACGGGCACCTCGTGGCCGGTTGAGAACCCGTGTCCCGGCCGCTCCGGGGGCCCGTAGCGGCCCCCGCCCGGCAGCCCGTCCCGGCGGGCGCAGTACCGTGTTCGGGTGGACAACAGGCAAGCAATCGGATCGTGGCTCTCCGGGCCGCGCGCGGCCGCCGAGGAGATGGGGGCCGACTTCGGCTACCGGGGCAAGCGACTCGGCCTGCCCGAGAACGGGCCGGGTTCGGTGGCGCCGCTCGGCCGGCGCTTCGGCGCGATCTTCATCGACTGGGCCCTGTGCCTCCTGATCGCATACGGGCTGTTCGCCCACGGTGACCAGCAGGCGGCCGGCAACTGGGCCGTGGGCATCTTCCTCGTACTGAGCGTGCTCACCGTCGGGACCATCGGCTGTACGCCGGGCAAGCGAATCCTGGGCATCAGGGTCGTCGCCGAGAGCGGTGGCCGGCTGACGCTCGGGCGGGTGATCGTCCGGAGCGTGCTGCTGTGCCTGGCGATCCCGGCCCTGGTCTGGGACCGCGACGGCCGCGGCCTGCACGACCGGCTGGCCCGCGCCGTTCAGGTCCGTATCTGAGGCCGGAACGCCACCGGCGGGTCACGGCGCCGTACGGGTGCCGGAAGACGGGCCCGGAAGACATCGAAGAGGCGAAGACATACGAAGAGGCGGGGGGGGGAAACCAACCGGTTAGGGCCCCCCCGCCTGGTACGGCTTGCCCAGTCAGCCCCACGTTGCCCCCCCCCGGCGCCCCAATCCCCTAGGCCAGGGGCCCCTGGG
>NZ_JBHXTM010000038.1:0-15330 GCF_042677325.1 Streptomyces sp. NPDC127117 | reverse complement strand
CCCTCGAGCCCCTCACGCACACTCACACCAGGGGCGCCCGCCCCCACCCCCCCCGGCGCGCCCCCCCGCCTCTTCGTACGTCTTCCGATGTCAGCGCATCTTTCCGCCGCGCGGCATCCGCATGCCCTTCGGCATGGGGCCCTTGGGCAGCGGCATGTTGCTCATCAGGTCACCCATCGCGCGCAGCCGGTCGTTGGCGGCCGTCACCTGCGGGCCGGTGAGCACCCGCGGCAGCTTCAGCATCTTGGTGCGCACCTTCTTCAGCGGCACCTGGCCCTCGTCGTTGCCGACGATGATGTCGTGCACCGGTACGTCCACCAGGATGCGCGCCATCTTCTTCTTCTCGGCCGCGAGCAGCAGCTTCACCCGGTTCGCGTTGCCCTCGCCGACCAGCACGATGCCCGCCTTGCCCACGGCGCGGTGGACGACGTCCTGACTGCGGTTCATCGCGACCGCGGGTGTCGTCGTCCAGCCGCGGCCCACGCGGTCCAGCACCGCCGCCGCGGCGCCGGGCTGCCCCTCCATCTGCCCGAAGGCGGCACGCTCGGCACGACGTCCGAAGACGATCGCCATCGCGAGGAGGGCCAGTACGAAGCCCAGGATGCCCAGGTAGACCGGGTGGTCGATCAGGAAGCCGACCCCGAGGAGGACACCGAAGGTGACAATTCCCACGCCCGCGACGACAAGACCGACCTTCGGGTCGGACCGCCTGGCCATCTTGTAGGTCAGGGCGATCTGCTTGAGCCGCCCCGCGTTCTCGGCGCTGTCCGCGCCTTCAGTTTTTGCCTTCCTCGCCATGTACAGAAGTTTACGTGGCCTAGGAACGGTGGTCGGCCGCGGCCTCCAGTACGTACTCGGCCTCGACCCGGTCCTTGGCCCGGCGGCGGTCCTCCAGGACGGCGTTCCAGGCGTTACGGCGGGCGGTGCGCTGGCCGCCGCCCAGGAACAGCGACTCGACGGCACGGAGGGCATCGGTGACGGAAGGGATGGCGGTGGCGGGTACCGGCACGGCCTGCATCGTGGAAATCTCCTCGGAGCGGATGTGCGGACTGAGTTGCGTGGACTCAGCTGCCCGGACCGAACTGCCCGGGACTGCGTTGCGCGAAGTGGGTGGCGGGCGCTGGGGGCCGGGCGCGGGGCGGCAGCGGCCCGGACGGCTGCTGCCGGCCACCGCGTCGTGTGCACCCAGCGTCACTGCTCGGTGTTACCAGCGCATGACCGGTCGGTCAAACACCAATGAAACCTTGATACGGGCGCCGCGCACGCCGAAGCGGCCCATACGCGCCCCCGACCTGCGGGGAGCGTACGGGCCGCGTCGAACCGGCTATTACCTGTCGGTAGCTTCTTGTGCTCGGATTCACACGGTGGGCGCCGCGGCGACCGCGCCACGACGCTCGATCGCCTGCTGGAACAGACGGCCCGCGCGGTACGAGGAACGGACCAGCGGCCCGGACATCACGCCGGAGTAGCCGATCTCGTCGGCCTCCTCCTTCAGCTCCACGAACTCCTGCGGCTTCACCCAGCGCTCGACCGGGTGGTGGCGCACGGACGGCCGCAGGTACTGCGTGATCGTGATGAGCTCGCAACCCGCGTCGTACAGGTCCTGGAGCGCCTCGCTGACCTCCTCGCGGGTCTCGCCCATGCCGAGGATCAGGTTGGACTTGGTCACCAGACCGGCCTCGCGGGCCCGCGTGATGACCTCCAGGGAGCGCTCGTAACGGAAGCCGGGGCGGATCCGCTTGAAGATCCGCGGCACCGTCTCCACGTTGTGCGCGAGCACCTCGGGGCGCGAGGAGAAGACCTCGGCGAGCTGCTCGGGCACCGCGTTGAAGTCGGGGATCAGCAGCTCGACCTTGGTGCGGCCGGCCTCCCGCTCCGCCGTCAGCGCGTGGATCTGGCGCACGGTCTCCGCGTACAGCCATGCACCGCCGTCCTCCAGGTCATCGCGGGCGACGCCGGTGATGGTGGCGTAGTTCAGGTCCATCGTGACGACGGACTCGCCGACCCGGCGGGGCTCGTCCCGGTCCAGCGCCTCGGGCTTGCCCGTGTCGATCTGGCAGAAGTCACAGCGCCGGGTGCACTGGTCACCACCGATGAGGAAGGTGGCCTCGCGGTCCTCCCAGCACTCGAAGATGTTGGGGCAGCCGGCCTCCTGGCACACCGTGTGCAGACCCTCGCTCTTCACGAGTTTCTGCAACTGGTTGTACTCGGGGCCCATCTTCGCCCGGGTTTTGATCCACTCGGGCTTGCGCTCGATGGGGGTCTGGCTGTTCCGGACCTCAAGGCGCAGCATCTTGCGCCCGTCGGGTGCGACAGCGGACACTCCGGCACTCCCCTTTGCTTTCACTGCATTGGATTCTTCGGCGAACACCAGGGTACGCCCGTGGTTCAAACGGCTTTACGTCTGGCCAACCTGTGGCCGGCAGGGCCTATTCCCCGGAGGGTGATCCGTACGTCACGCCGTGGCCACGGCATCGGTCGTGCGCTCGACGGCGCGCGGGGCCGGTTCGGCGTTCTCCAGGACGTCCCTGAGGTGCTTCTCGACGACCGGGAGCACGTCCGCGATGGTGATGTCGCGGCCCAGCTCGTACGCCAGCGAGGTGACGCCCGCGTCCCGGATGCCGCACGGCACGATCCGGTCGAACCAGGTGTTGTCCGGGTTCACGTTGAAGGAGAAGCCGTGCATGGTCACGCCCTTGGCGACCCGGATGCCGATCGCCGCCAGCTTGCGGTCCTCGCGGCGCTGGCCGGCGTTGGACGGGGCGTACTCCGGGCCGTTCAGCCGGGCGTCGAACTCCTCGTCGTGCAGCCGCGGGTCGAAGTCGAGGGAGAGTCCACCGATCGCCGGGCGGTCCTCGACCGGGTCGCCGAGCACCCAGACGCCACTGCGGCCCTCGACCCGGGAGGTCTGGACGCCGAACTCGGCGGCGGTACGGATCAGCGCGTCCTCCAGCCGGCGTACGTGCGCGACGACGTCCACCGGGCGGGGCAGCTTCTGGATCGGGTAGCCGACCAGCTGGCCGGGGCCGTGCCAGGTGATCTTGCCGCCGCGGTCCACGTCGATGACGGGGGTGCCGTCCAGCGGCCGTTCGCTGTCGGTCGTGCGCCGGCCGGCCGTGTAGACCGGCGGGTGCTCCAGCAGCAGGCAGGTGTCGGGGACGGTGTCCTCGAATCTGGCCGCGTGCACCTCGCGCTGCTTCTGCCAGGCCTCCTGGTAGTCGACGGCTTCCTCGCCGAATCCCAGCCGGACGAACCGAAGCTCAGCCACGACAGATGCCTCCCTACTCGCGGTGCCGGGAGCCGGGGGTGCCCGGAGCCACGTCACCATGCACTGAAATCACGCCCCGAGCCACTGTACGACCGGCCCTCGGGCGGTGGCCCGGCAGGTCTTCCCGTCAGCGCCGACCTCAATCCTCACACGATCGGATGAAAGTGAAGCGAAGGTGGCTGTGACTGCTGTGGAGGCCGCTAAATTCACGCCGTTCCATTAGGGCTGCCCGCCCAGCCCCGAAGGCAGGAGACCGTACAGCTGATGTCGGAACGACCTCCGCAGCGCACCCCCAACCGCCGACTCGCCTCGCTCATCACCGAGGCCGGATTCTCCAACGCCGGCCTCGCCCGCAGGGTGGACCAGCTCGGCCTGGAGCACGGCCTCGACCTGCGGTACGACAAGACCTCCGTGACCCGCTGGCTGCGCGGCCAGCAGCCCCGCGGGACCACCCCCGCGCTGATCGCCGAGGTCTTCACCCGGCGGCTCGGGCGCCGCCTCTCCGCGCAGGACCTGGGCCTCGACGCCTGTGCCCCGGTCTACGCGGGCCTGGAGTTCGCGGCCACGCCCGCGGAGGCGGTCGACATCGTCAGCGGGCTGTGGCGGAAGGACTCCGGCAGCCATGCGGAGCTGCGCAAGATCGCCTTCACTCCGGCCGGGCTCGTCGTCCCCAGCAGGGACTGGCTGATCGGCAGGGCCGACGAGTGGGTGGGACGGGGCAGCGAGCCCGCGCACCGGACGCACGGCGGGTCCGGCGGTGCCCAGGAGGCCGGCGGGACCGGCAGATCCGCCGGGGCCGGTGGGGCGGCGTGGGTCGTCGAGACCGGTGGTGCCGTGCGGCCCGGTACTCCCGGCGGAGCGCGCGGTGGCTCGTACGGGGCGCTCGGCGGAGCCGGGGTGAGCGGCGCGGGCGCCCGGGGCGCCCGAGGGCCCGTGCCCTCCCGGCCGTCCGGACCCTCCGCGCCACCGGCATCCCCCACCGCTGCGACGGTTCCGGCCCTGCCGGGAGCGGGCCTGCCGGGCGCCCCCGGCGTCCCGCGGCAGCGGCAGTCCGAACGCACCCCCGGCCAGCGGGTCAGCGGCGGCGATGTCGCCGCCCTGCGCTCGGTCGGCGAGCTCTTCCGCACCCTCGACAACGCCTACGGCGGCGGCCACGCCCGCCAGGCCCTCGTCCGGTACCTGGAGCACGAGACGGAACCCATGCTCCGCGGCACCTACGGGGAGGCCACCGGGCGCCGGCTCTTCTCCGCCGCCGCCGACCTGACCCGGCTGGCGGGCTGGACCTCGTACGACATCGCGGCCCACGGCCTGGCCCAGCGGTACTTCGTCCAGGCGCTGCGGCTGGCCCAGGCCGCGGGGGACCGTGCGTACGGCAGCTACGTCCTGATCACCATGAGCCGGCAGGCGGTCTACCTCGGCCACGGCAGGGAGGCCGTACAGCTGGCCAGGGTGGCCCAGCAGGGCATCGGCTCCTCCGCGCCGCCCGTCGTCCAGGCCCTGCTGCACGCCGTCGAGGCACGCGGCCACGGGGTGCTCGGCGAGGCCAGGCCCTGCACCACCTCGCTGGCGCGGGCGGAACACGCCCTGGAGATCGCCCGCCCGGGTGACGAGGTGCCGCACTGGGCGCGCTACTTCGACGAGGCCCAGCTCGCCGACGAGTTCGGACACTGCCACCGGGACCTGCAGCAGTACCGGGCCGCGGCGCAGCACGCGGAGCGCTCCCTCCAGCTGCGCTCCCCGGCGTACGCCCGCAGCCGGCTGTTCTGCCGGGTGGTGCTGGCCTCCGCCCGGCTCGGGCTCGGCGAGCTCGACCAGGCGTGCGCGCTGGGCGTCGAGGCCGCCCAGCAGGCCGCGGAGATGCGGTCGGTGCGGGCGGCGGAGTACGTACGGGACTTCGAGCGGCGTCTGGAGCCGTACCGGGACGCCGCCGCGGTACGCGGCTACCGCGACCGGGTCGCCACGCTGGGCTGAGCCCGGGGCGGCCACCGGCGCGCCCCGGGCATCGCGGACGGGCCCCGGGCCACGAAGCGCCCCGGACCACCGGACGGGCGCTATGCCGCCTCGGGCAGCGCCGTCCCGCTTCCCGGACGTACCCCCAGGTCGGTGAGGATCGCCTCGGCCGCGCGGCGGCCCGAGAACAGGGCGCCCTGGACCGTGCTGGTGTCACGGTGGTCGCCGCACACGTACAGGCCGGCCAGCAGCCGCACCGGGCGGCGCGGATCGTGCGGGGCCGGCATCGCGGGAACCGCCTCCGGGTCGTGGTGGGCGGCCAGCAGCTCCCAGTCGTCGGTGGGAGTGACGTACATGGCGGCCAGCTGGGCGCGGACCGTGCGGTCCAGATCGGGCGGCGGGGTGCCGAGCACCGTGGAGCTGATCAGCGTACGGCCCTGCGGGGCGCGCGAGGGGTCGACCGCGCTCATCACCGCGGTGTGCGCGACCGGGCCCGAGCGGTCGGCGTCCAGCAGCAGGGCGGCGCCGGTCGGCGGGGGAGCGGGGGCGGTGTGGTGAACGACCGTCACGGGGTGGAAGGGCGGCACCCGCAGGCCGGGCAGCAGCTCGGCGGCGGCGCCCGCACCGGTCGCCAACAGCAGGGAACGGCAGCCCAGTTCACCGTGTTCCTTGGTACGCACCGAGGTGATGTCGGCGGCCGTGACATGCACCCCGGTGCGTACGGTGCCGGGCGGCAGCGCCGCCGCGAGGAGTTCGGGCAGCGTCGCCGCGCCGCCCTCGGGCACGCACAGCCTGCCGCGGGCGTAACCCCGCAGTGCCAGATCGGCGCACCGGCTGGACGTGCTGAGTCCGGGGTCGCTGAGCAGTGCGGCGAGCAGTGGGCGGAGGAAGCCGTTGACCGTGCGGGAGGGCAGGCCGCGGTGGGACAGGCCGGCGAGCGCGGTCTGTTCGGGCCGCGCCAGGATGCGGGCGGACGGGGTGGCGGCGAGCCGGGACAGGGCGGCACCGAGCCGGGCCTGGTCGATGGGCCCGCCCATCGGTGGGCGGGGGGCGCTTGCCAGGGCGCGCGCCGCCTTGAATGCGCCCCGCGCGCCTCGCACATCGCCGGTCCGGTACTGACGGCCCTCGCTGTGTACGAGGACGCCCGGGGCGAAGTTGCGCAGCACCAGCCCTTCGAGGCCCGGCGTCGTTCGCAGGGCCGGGTAGGAGGTGCTGAGCAGGGGGCCGAGGTGATCGAGCCGGAAGCCGTCCAGGTCGGTGGTGGTCATCCGGCCGCCGACCCGGGGGCCGGCCTCCAGGACGCTGACGCTTACCCCTGCGCTGGTCAGTCGGTGGGCGGCTGACAGGCCGGCGATCCCGGCCCCGATGATGACGACGTCCGCGTGGTGTGCCGTGCTGAGCACGTGCCCCTCCCCGAGTCGGCGCAACTGGTGGGAGGCTCTTGCCCCCAACAGACCCCCGGAATGCCCGAGTTCGCAAGGAGGGTAGGAAGGCGGCCGGCAAAGGCGCAGTCGCGCGCACCCGGGGCACCGTTGCACGGGGTCGCATGTCCGTCCGACTGCGCGGAGGGCGCGTCGGCGGGTGGTGTTCGGGGCGAGGACCGGCGGGTGCCGGTGCGTTCGCGGAGCGCGTCGGCGGCGCGCTCAGCGCAGGGCCGCGCGGATCGCCGAGTCGATCCCCGGGAAGGCGAACACGAAGCCCGAGTCGAGCAGTTGGCCCGGCAGCACCCGCTGGCTGGCCAGCACGTCCTGCGCGAAGTCCCCGAGGGCGAGCCGCAACGCCGGTGCCGGGGCGGTGAAGAGCGTGGGACGGTGCAGCACCCGCCCCATCGCGGCCGTCACCTCGCTGTTGGTGACGGGGTCGGGGCCGGTCAGATTCACCGGACCCGACAGCGACCGGGTGTCCAGGATGTGGCGCAGCGCCGCGACCTCGTCGTGCAGCGCGATGAAGCTCCAGTACTGCCTCCCGTTGCCCAGCCGGCCACCGAGCCCCGCCCGGAACAGCGGGAAGAGCCGGCCCCAGGCCCCGCCCTCACGGCCGACGACCAGACCGGTGCGCGCGTGCACCGTCCGTACGCCCGCCTCCTGGGCGGCGGCCGTGGCCGCCTCCCACTCCACGCAGACGGACGGCAGGAAACCCTCACCGGCCGGGGCGCTCTCGTCGACGGCGCGGTCCCCGGTGTCGCCGTAGTAGCCGATCGCGGACCCGGACAGCAGCACCTTCGGCGGTACGTCCAGCGAGGCGACGGCCTCGGCGATCGCCGCCGTCCCGAGCACCCGGCTGTCCCGGATCTCCCGCTTGTACGCGGCGGTCCAGCGGTGGTCGCCGACCCCGGCGCCGGCGAGATGGACGACGGCGTCGCAGCCCACCAGGCCCGCCACATCGACGTACCCCCGCCCCGGATCCCACTCCACCTCGTCGCCGGCCCGGGCCGGGTGCCGCACCAGGCGCACCACCTCGTGCCCGTCGGCCCGCAGCGAGCGCACCAGCGCCGCTCCGATGAGTCCGGATGCTCCGGTGACAGCGATTCGGGAGTGCGGCATGGGGTCCATCCTGCCCCAGCGGCCCCGCCGGGCCCACCTGCCGGGGCCCGCAGGGTGCTCGTGTCCTCGTGGTTCACCGGGCGGCGAAACCGGGCTGACCGGGTGAGGGGTGCCATGGCACAGTGGCGCGCATGCCCGAGACGTACGCCCACCCGGTCCATGTCCGCCCCGCCGTCCTCGCCGACGGGGCCGCGCTCGGTGAACTCGACCGCGCCACCTGGTCGACGCTGCACGCCGTGATGCCCAGGCCGCAGCCGCCGTACGAGCCGTTCTTCGACGAGCGCCACCGGCCCGAGGACCTCCTGGTGGCCGAGGCGGAGGAGGACGGGGGCGAGCCGCGCCTGGCCGGATACGTCAGGCTGGTCCCGCCGACCCCGCTGGCCTGCAACGCCCATGTCCGGCAGATACAGGGCCTCGCCGTGGCCGGCTGGGCGCGCGGCCGCGGTGTCGCCAGGACCCTGCTGCGGGCCGCCTTCGCGGCGGCGCGCGGCGACGGGGCGAACCGGATGACGCTGCGGGTGCTCGGGCACAACGCGCCCGCGCGAGCCCTGTACGAGGCGGAGGGGTTCGTCGTCGAGGGGGTGCTGCCCGGCGAGTTCTTCCTGGACGGGCGTTACGTCGACGACGTGATGATGGGCCGCTCGCTCGCCCCGTGACCGTTCGTCCCCCGCTCAGCCCTTGAACAGCCGCATGCCGCCCATGAGTTCGTGCAGGCAGCGCACCGCCAGCTCGGCGGGTGAGCCGGGCCCGGTCGTCGGCGCGTCCGTCTGCGCCCAGGACTCCAGCGCGACCCGGACCGCATCCGTGGCGGCGGCCGCGGCGAGCCGGACCTCCAGCGGGTCCGCCCCGTCGCCCGCCAGCCGGGCCAGCACCGGCAGCAGCCGCTCCTCCGAATCCTGATTGACCCGGTACCAGACGGCGCGCAGCGCCGGGTCCTGTGCCGCCGCCCGCAGCAGCCCGCGCGTCCAGCCGAGCTGCTCGGCGGCGTCCGCGCCCGGTACCCGGAGCGCCTCGGTGACCGCCCGCTCCAGGATTCCGGCGAGCGGTTCCCCGGGCTCGGCCGCCTCCAGCAGGGACCGCCAGCGCTCGCCGCCGCCGGAGAGGAGCGGGCCCACCGCGTCCTGCTTGGAGCGGAAGTAGCGGTAGAAGGTGCGCAGCGCCACGCCCGCCCGGCCGGCGATGTCCTCCGCCGTGGTGCCGTCGGGCCCGTGCTCCGCGAAGAGCGCGGCCGCGGCGCGCGCGATGTCCAGCTGGGTCGCGGCCTTCCGGCGCTCGGTGAGGGACGGCTGACTCGGCTCGGTGCTCATTCCCAGGAGATTACCCCGGCGGGGCAGAAGTGTGCGCGAAATGCCATCGTGGCAAAACGTGCCACCTAGGCGTACGGTGGATATCGATCGGGACGTCATCGGGGCGCCGCCGAGCCGCTTCGTGACAGCAGTCACCGGGATCGGAAGAGAGACAGACATGAACCGCTACGAAGGCCGCCGCGTACTCATCACCGGGGGCGGTTCCGGTATCGGACAGGCCACCGTCCACCGCGTCCTCGCCGAAGGCGGCCTCGTCGTCGCGGCCGACGTCAACGAGGCCGGGCTGAAGGCCACGTACGACACGGCCGTGGCGAACGGCTCCGCCGAGCGCCTCACCACCCTCGTCCTGGACATCTCGGACGAGGCCGCGGTCCGGGCCGGCGTCGCCTCCGCCGTGGAGACCCTCGGCGGGCTCGACGTACTGGTCAACGCCGCCGGGATCCTGCGTTCCGAGCACACCCACAGGACGACGCTGGAGTTCTTCAACAAGATCCTCGCGGTCAACCTCACCGGTACGTTCCTGATGATCCGCGAGGCCATCCCGGCCCTGCTGGCGGGCGACGAGCCGGCCGTCGTGAACTTCTCCTCCACCTCGGCGAGCTTCGCGCACCCCTACATGTCGGCGTACGCGGCGAGCAAGGGCGGCATCCAGTCGATGACGCACGCGCTGGCGAGCGAGTACAGCAAGCAGGGGCTGCGGTTCGTCGCCGTCGCGCCCGGCTCGATCTCCTCCGACATGACCAGCGGCAACGGCCCGGGGCTGCCCGCCGACGCCGACATGTCGCTCTTCATGAAGCTGTCCCCGGCTCTTGGCGCGGGCTTCGCCAGCCCGGACACCGTCGCCGGCGTCGTCGCGATGCTCGGCTCCCGGGACGGGGCCTTCATCACCGGTACGGAGATCCGGATCGACGGCGGCACCCACTTCTGAACCGGCACACGGCCCCGCTTCCCGTACGGGGGCGGGGCCCCGACAGGTGTCAGCCGGGCCCGAACCGCTCCCAGAGCGAGGGGAAGCGCTCCGCCAGGACCGCGTCGTCCTCGAAGCTCACGGGTGTCCCCTCGGGCTCGGCGGCCTGGGGCGGCAGGCCGAGGTCCGGGGCGACCACGCCGGTGAGCTGCTCGTACGCCTCGTCGGCGGCATAGCCGAGATCCTCGGCGTCCCCGTCGATCTCCTCGTCGAAGTCGTCGAGGAGATCGGCCAGGCTGTCCGGGTCGTGCAGCGCACCCTCGAAGACCTCCCGGCCCTGGCCGATCAGCCAGCAGCGGAAGAAGTCGAAGGCGTCGTCGCTCGCGCCGCCGAGCAGCACGGCGGCGGCACCCCACAGATCCCAGCGGTAGGCGCGGTTGAAACGGGCCTCGAAGTGCCGGGCGAAGTCCAGCACCGCGTCGGGATCGAGCCGCACCAGCCGTTCGACCAGCAGATCGGCCTGGTCCTCGGGGTCGCCCTCGGCGGCCGCGCGGGTGCTGTCGATGATCTCCCAGAACTCCGTCTCGTCCATCACGGGTCAAGCATCGGCCCTGGCGACGGGCCACGCACGCGGACGCGGGGGGAACCAGCCCTCAGCGATAGAGCTCGCGCAGCCGTTCGGCCGCCGCGGCGAAACGCTCCCGCAGCGCGACCGGCTCCAGCACCTCCGACTCCGGCCCCAGCGCCAGCAGTTGGCTGTACGCGACCTCCATCGACTCGACCCGCAGGGCGAGCGTGAGCCACCCCTCGGCATCGGGCGGACCGGCCGCGTCCAGGGCATCCCGGACCGCCGAACGGTCCATGGCGTACGGCAGTCGGCGTACACCCTCCGGCGACACCCGTACCGTCACCCCGGCCCGCAGGATCGACCGGGCGAACTGGGCGGCCCGCTCGTCCCAGAAACCCGGCAGGTCGAACCGCTCGTCGCGCTCGAACCGCTCCTCGGACACCGTCACGGACGAGAACCGGTCGATCCGGTACACCCGGAACTCGTCCCCCACCCGGGCGCAGACGTACCAGACCCCGGCCTTCAGGACGAGCCCGTACGGTGCCAGCTCCCGCTCCACCTCGCCGCCCGCACCGCCGCGGCGGTAGCGGGCACGGACGATCCGGTCGCCCCAGACGGCCTCGGCGACGGCCGGCAGCAGCTCGGGGGTGACCGGTTCCTGGTACCAGCCGGGAGCATCCAGATGGAAGCGCCGGGCGGCACTCTCGGAGGCGTCCCGCAGCGAAGGCAGCAGGGCCGCCGACACCTTGAGCCGGGCGGCGGACCCGGCGTCCTCCAGACCCATCTCGCGCAGCGCGGACGGCAGCCCGGAGAGGAAGAGCGCCTCGGCCTCGCTCCGGGCCAGGCCGGTCAGACGGGTGCGGTAGCCGCCGACCAGCCGGTAGCCCCCGGCCCGGCCCCGGTCCGCGTACACCGGGACACCCGCCTCCGAGAGTGCCTGCGCGTCCCGGGTCACGGTCCGCTCGGACACCTCCAGCTCACGGGCGAGCTCGGCGGCGGTCATGGCGGGGCGGGACTGCAGGAGCAGCACCATTCTGATCAGACGGGCAGCGCGCATCCGGCCATTGTGGCCGCAGAACGCGCGAGGCGGCCGGGCAGGTGCCCGGCCGCCGTCACATCACAGCCCGTACCGCTCCCGGGCCTCCTTGACCGCGGACGCGGTCACCTCGCCGCGGCGGGCCAGCTGGGCCAGCGCCGCGACCACGATCGACTGCGCGTCGACACCGAAGTGGCGGCGGGCCGCGTCGCGGGTGTCGGAGAGACCGAAGCCGTCCGTGCCGAGCGAGGACCAGTCCTGCTCCACCCACTGGCTGATCTGGTCCGGGACCTGGCGCATCCAGTCGCTGACCGCGACGACCGGACCCGGCGCGCCCTCCAGCGCCTGGGTCACGTACGGCACCCGCTGCTCACCGCGGAGCAGCGCCTCGTCGCACTCCAGCGCCTCGCGGCGCAGCTCGCCCCAGGAGGTGGCGGACCAGACATCGGCCGTGACACCCCAGTCCGCGGCCAGCAGCTCCTGTGCCTGAAGCGCCCAGTGGATCGCCGTGCCGGAGGCCAGCAGCTGGACCCGCGGAGCCTGTGCCGAGGCGGGCGTGCCCTCCTTGAAGCGGTACAGGCCCTTGACGATGCCCTCCTCGACGCCCTCCGGCATCGCGGGCTGCGGCTTCGGCTCGTTGTAGACCGTCAGGTAGTAGAAGACGTTCTCGGCCTCGGGGCCGTACATCCGCCGCAGACCGTCCTTGACGATCACCGCGATCTCGTACGCGAACGCCGGGTCGTAGTTGAGCGACGCCGGGTTCGTCGCGGCGATCAGCTGCGAGTGGCCGTCCGCGTGCTGGAGGCCCTCACCGGTCAGCGTCGTACGGCCCGCCGTGGCACCGACGATGAAGCCCTTGCCGAGCTGGTCGGCGAGCTGCCACATCTGGTCGCCGGTCCGCTGCCAGCCGAACATCGAGTAGAAGATGTAGAAGGGGATCATCGTCTCGCCGTGCGTCGCGTACGACGTCGACGCGGCGATGAAGTCCGCCATGGCCCCGGCCTCGGTGATCCCCTCGTTGAGGATCTGGCCGTCCTTGGCCTCCTTGTAGTACATCAGCTGGTCGCGGTCGACCGGCTCGTACGTCTGGCCCAGCGGCGAGTAGATGCCGGCCGACGGGAACAGCGACTCCATGCCGAAGGTGCGCGCCTCGTCCGGGACGATCGGAACCCAGCGCCGGCCCGTCTCCTTGTCCCGCATCAGGTCCTTGACCAGCCGGACGAAGGCCATGGTCGTGGCCATCTCCTGCTTGCCGGAGCCCTTCTTCAGCGCGGCGAACGCCCGCTCCTCGGGCTGCGGCAGCGCCACGGCGTGCACCCGGCGGGCCGGGGCGGGACCGCCGAGGGCGGCCCGGCGCTCCTGGAGGTAGCGGACCTCGGGGGAGTCGGCGCCCGGGTGGCCGTAGGGCACCAGGCCGTCGGCGAAGGCGCTGTCCGGGATCGGGAGCCCGAGCAGCTCGCGCATGTCCTTGAACTCGTCGACCGTCAGCTTCTTCATCTGATGGTTGGCGTTCTTGGACTCGAAACCCTTGCCGAGGGTGAAGCCCTTCACCGTCTGGGCGAGGATCACGGTCGGCGCGCCCTTGTGCTCGACGGCCGCACGGTACGCCGCGTACACCTTGCGGGCCTCGTGGCCGCCGCGCGAGGTGTAGAAGCACTCGGCGATCTTCGCGTCGGTGAGCAGCTTCGCCAGCTCGGCGAGCGCGGGCTCGGCGCCGAAGAAGTGCTCGCGGATGTACGCGACGTCGCGGGTGGCGTACGTCTGGAACTGCGCGTCCGGGACCTCCCGGAGCCGGCGGACCAGCGCACCCGTGGTGTCCAGCCGGAACAGCTCGTCCCAGGCGTTGCCCCAGAGCGTCTTGACGACGTTCCAGCCGGCCCCGCGGAACGCGCCCTCCAGCTCCTGGACCACGCGGAAGTTGGCGCGGACCGGGCCGTCGAGGCGCTGCAGGTTGCAGTTGATGACGAAGGTCAGGTTGTCGAGGCCCTCACGGGCAGCCAGCGCGAGGGCAGCGGTCGACTCGGGCTCGTCCATCTCGCCGTCGCCGAGGAAGGCCCAGACGTGCGAGTTCGACGTGTCCTTGATGTTGCGGTTGGCGAGATAGCGGTTGAAGCGCGCCTGGTAGATCGCCGAGAGCGGGCCGAGGCCCATCGACACGGTGGGGAACTCCCACAGCCAGGGAAGCCGTCGCGGGTGCGGGTAGGACGGCAGACCGTCGCCGCCCGCCTCCTGGCGGAAGTTGTCGAGCTGCTGCTCGCTGAGGCGCCCGTCGAGGAAGGCGCGGGCGTAGATGCCGGGGGAGGCGTGGCCCTGGATGTAGAGCTGGTCGCCGGAGCCGTCCCCCTCCTTGCCGCGGAAGAAGTGGTTGAAGCCGGTCTCGTACAGCCAGGCCGCCGAGGCGAAGGTGGCGATGTGGCCGCCGACGCCGAAGCGGGAGCCGCGGGTGACCATCGCGGCCGCGTTCCAGCGGTTCCAGGCGGTGATCCTGGACTCCATCTCCAGATCGCCGTCGAACTCGGGCTCGGCGGCGGTCGGGATGGAGTTGACGTAATCGGTCTCCAGCAGCTTGGGCAGCGCGAGACCGGCGCCCTCGGCGTGTTCGAGCGAGCGACGCATCAGGTACGCGGCCCGGTGCGGGCCCGCGGCCTTGGTGACGGCATCCAGGGAGGCCGCCCATTCGGCGGTCTCCTCGGGGTCACGGTCCGGGAGCTGGTCGAGCTCGCTCGGAAGCTTTCCTACGGGGTCGGTCATGATCGCCGCCTTCCGGAGTGGAGGGGGGTGGAGAAGGCCCTGACTGGCAGGACAGGGCGATGGGGCCGGTGGGCCCGCGGAGTGAACTGTAAGTCGCCGATCGATGATCGATCAAAGGGTGAAGGGCAAAACTTCTCGATATGAAGAAATTGGCATGCGGTGCCGCGAAAGAGGGCACGGAGTGACGGGATTTAGCGCGCAAAAAGGGCGCTCGCCCGCACAGGAGAGCGGCCCCCGCGACAGATGCGTAACGGCTCTCAGGGGCCCTCAGGCGCGCGGCGCGCAGCCGAGCACATGGGCCTTGGCCAGTACCCCGATGTCCGGGTCCTTGCGCAGGAACGCCTCGATGAGCGCCTCGTGCTCCTCCGCGTACGACTTCTGCACCGTGCCCAGCCACCGGATCGACAGGGCGGTGAACACCTCGATGCCCAGCCCCTCCCAGGTGTGCAGCAGCACCGCGTTCCCGGCGGCCCGCACCATTTCGCGGTGGAAGCCCACGGTGTGCCGCACCTGCGCCTCGCCGTCGGCCAGCCGGTCCGCCTCGTAGAGCGCCGTCACGTACGGCGTGAGGCGCGAGCAGTCCTCGCCGAGGGCCGGCGCCGCCAGCTCCGCCGCGATCTGCTCCAGACCGGCCCGTACGGGATAGCTCTCCTCCAGGTCCGCCGCGGTGAGATTGCGGACCCGTACGCCCTTGTTCGGCGCCGACTCGATCAGCCGGAGCGTCTCCAGCTCCCGCAGCGCCTCGCGCACGGGCGTCTGGCTGACCTCCAGCTCGGTGGCGATCCGGCGCTCCACGATCCGCTCACCGGGCTTCCAGCGCCCGCTGACGATCCCGTCCACGATGTGCTCGCGGATCTGTTCGCGCAGCGAGTGGACGACGGGCGGGGTCATGAGGGGCTCCTTCGGGGCAAACCGGTGCTGTCCGCACCATCACGAATGCCGGGGCGACCGGTGGTGTCTAGACAATACGGCGGCGCCCCCGTCCGGAAGTGTTCCGGAC
>NZ_JBHXTM010000037.1:4012-86618 GCF_042677325.1 Streptomyces sp. NPDC127117 | reverse complement strand
GGGCCCGAGGATGTCCTCGGGCCCGTCCGGCGTTGTCGGCTGCTGCTCAGCCTTCGGTCTTGGCGGCGGTCGCACGCGGCGCCCGGCGCCTGCGCGGCTTCGCCTCGGCCTCTGCGGCGGCCGGGGCCTCGGCCACGGTCTCCGTCTTCGGCTTGGCGGCCGCACGGGTGCGGCGACGCGGCTTGGTCTCGGTGACCGGCTCGGAGATCGGGGCGATCTGGAAGTCGACCTCGTCCTCGACCGGCTTGACGACACGGGCCCGGCGACGCGGCTTGGTCACCGTCTTCGTCTCGGTGACCGGCTCGGAGATCGGCGCGATCTGGAAGTCGACCTCGTCCTCGACCGGCTTGACCACGCGGGCCCGGCGGCGGCGCGGCTTGGTCTCGGCCACGGGCTCGGCCTCGACCACCGGCGCGGCCTTGGCGGCCTTGGCCGCCTTCGGCTCCACCACGACCTCGACCACGGCCTCCACCGTGCTCACCACGGCCTCGGCGGCCGCCTCCGCGGCACCGACCCGGGTACGGCGGCGGCGACGCGGCGTACGCGGCTCCACCGGGGCGTCGGCGGCCTCGGCTGCCGGAGCCGGCACCGCGGCGGCGGACGCCGCGTCGGAGACGGCGGAGCCGCCCCGGGTGCGACGGCGCTGACGCGGCGTGCGCGGCGCGCGCTCCTCGCGGACGGCGGGCGCCGAAGCGGCGGCGGACTTGCGGCCACGGCCGCCCGTCTCGCCGAGGTCCTCGATCTCCTCGGCCCGCAGACCCGCCCGGGTCCGCTCGGCGCGCGGCAGGACACCCTTGGTGCCGGCCGGGATGTCGAGCTCCTCGAAGAGGTGCGGCGAGGTGGAGTAGGTCTCGACCGGGTCGTTGAACTTCAGGTCGAGCGCCTTGTTGATCAGCTGCCAGCGCGGGATGTCGTCCCAGTCGACCAGCGTGATCGCGATGCCCTTGGCGCCCGCGCGACCGGTCCGGCCGATGCGGTGGAGGTAGGTCTTCTCGTCCTCAGGCGACTGGTAGTTGATGACGTGGGTCACACCCTCGACATCGATACCGCGTGCCGCGACGTCGGTGCAGACGAGCACGTCCACCTTGCCGTTGCGGAAGGCCCGCAGCGCCTGCTCACGGGCGCCCTGGCCGAGGTCGCCGTGGACCGCGCCGGACGCGAAGCCGCGCTTCTCCAGCTGCTCGGCGATGTCGGCCGCCGTGCGCTTCGTACGGCAGAAGATCATCGCGAGCCCGCGGCCGTTGGCCTGCAGGATGCGGGAGACCATCTCCGGCTTGTCCATCGAGTGGGCCCGGAAGACGTGCTGCGAGATGTTCGCGACGGTCGCGCCCTCGTCGTCGGGCGAGGTGGCGCGGATGTGCGTCGGCTGCGACATGTAGCGGCGCGCGAGGCCGATGACGGCGCCCGGCATCGTCGCCGAGAACAGCATCGTCTGGCGCTTCGCCGGAAGCATCGTGATGATCTTCTCGACGTCGGGCAGGAAGCCCAGGTCGAGCATCTCGTCGGCCTCGTCGAGCACGAGCGCACGGACGTGCGAGAGGTCGAGCTTGCGCTGTCCGGCCAGGTCGAGCAGGCGGCCCGGGGTGCCGACGATCACGTCGACGCCCTTCTTCAGGGCCTCGACCTGAGGCTCGTACGCACGGCCGCCGTAGATCGCGAGAACGCGTACGTTGCGCACCTTGCCTGCGGTCAGCAGGTCGTTGGTGACCTGCTGGCAGAGCTCACGGGTGGGGACGACGACCAGCGCCTGCGGCGCCTCGGTCAGCTCCTCGGGCTTCGCCCGGCCGGCCTCGACGTCCGCGGGGACGGTGACGCGCTCCAGCAGCGGCAGACCGAAACCGAGGGTCTTGCCGGTGCCGGTCTTGGCCTGGCCGATGACATCGGAGCCGGAGAGCGCGACGGGGAGCGTCATCTCCTGGATGGGGAAGGGGGACACGATGCCGACGGCCTCAAGGGCCTCGGCCGTCTCGGGAAGAATCCCGAGTTCACGAAACGTAGTCAGGGTGCTGCCTCTTCTGTGAGACGCGGTCCGAGGCGAACGCTGGGGGTCGTACCGTGCCGGGGTTGGTCATCCGGCCGTGGATGGGCCGGGTGGCGCGGGACCACTGCCGTCGCTCGAGCGCTCGTGCCGCTGAGGGGGCCCCTCATCTGCGGTCGTACGTGTCGTACGCCCCGCGTGGAGGGCTGTCGGGTCGGAGCCGATCGGGCCACCGACCGGGCATCCTCATTCGTTTTCACCATTTTCACGCCACCGGTACGTCCAAAATACTCAGTAGGCGCAATACCACTGTACCCCGGATTCGCGCATGTGTGTTGGGCGAATTCATCGGAACGGTGTGATGTCACTGGCTGGCCAGGCCCTTCCGTCCCCCGCCGGGCGGGCTATTCTGCGCTTCATGGAGACGCCTGACAACGCCACTGAAACCTCCGAACCCACCGGAATCGCCGCCCAGGACTGGGCCACCGCTTCCGCGGAGCCGCAGTACCGGGCAGCGGTCGTGGACCTGCTGGGAGCACTCGCGTACGGGGAGCTGGCGGCCTTCGAGCGGCTCGCCGAGGACGCCAAACTCGCGCCGACGCTGGCCGACAAGGCGGAGCTGGCAAAGATGGCCTCCGCCGAATTCCATCACTTCGAGCGGCTGACCGACCGGCTGGCCGCGATCGACGTGGAGCCGACCGGCGCCATGGAGCCCTTCGCCAAGGCGCTCGACGACTTCCACCGCCAGACCGCGCCGTCGGACTGGCTGGAGGGCCTGGTCAAGGCGTACGTCGGCGACTCGATCGCCAGCGACTTCTACCGGGAGGTCGCGGTCCGGCTCGACTCGGACACCCGCTCCCTCGTCCTGGCCGTGCTCGACGACACCGGGCACGGCAACTTCGCCGTCGAGAAGGTGCGCGCCGCGATCGAGGCGGACCCGCGCGTCGGCGGCCGGCTCGCGCTCTGGGCGCGCCGGCTGATGGGCGAGGCGCTCTCCCAGGCCCAGCGCGTGGTGGCCGACCGCGACGCGCTGTCGACCATGCTCGTCGGCGGCGTGGCCGACGGCTTCGACCTGGCCGAGGTCGGGCGGATGTTCTCGCGGATCACCGAGGCGCACACCAAGCGGATGGCCGCGCTGGGACTGGCCGCGTAGCCGGATCATCGGGGCCGGCCCGCCGGGCCGGCCTCAGGCCGCCGCTGATCGGCTCAGATGGCGGCTGCGGGGGCGGATCAGCAGCGAGAGCGTCACGGCCCCGATCAGCGCCGAGCCGATCAGCGTGGCCACGACATGGCCCGGACCCAGCACCGAGTGCATGAGATACGCGCCGAACAGCCCTCCCAGGGCGCCGGTGGTGAAGACGGCGCGGCGGGACGGGAGCCGGTCCGGCAGTGAGCGGAGCGCCAGCCAGGCGAGGGCGAGTCCGAGCAGTACGGAGCCGAGCGGTTCCAGGATCACAGATGATCACCTCGCGAGTTGCGGGGCGGCTAGGGCCTCTCCGGCAGGTCAGGCCCTGAATCGGTCGTTAGCGGTCCTACCCGTGCGTTGCGGAACGCAACCCTCCTGGACACGGGCTTCACACAGGGATCGTCGGTTCCGGCCGGAACGGGGAGCGGCCCGGTGGGAGATCCCACCGGGCCGCTGCCTCGGTCACTGCTGAGAGCGTGCTGGACTACAGCGCGCCGAACCCCACCCGACGGGTGCTGGGCTCGCCGATCTCCACGTAAGCGATCCGGTCGGCCGGCACCAGGACCTTGCGGCCCTTCTCGTCCGTGAGGCTGAGCAGCTGCGCCTTACCGGTGAGAGCCTCGGCGACCGCGCTCTCGACCTCTGCGGCGGAAAGCCCGCTCTCCAGAACGATCTCCCGGGGCGTGTGCTGCACCCCGATCTTGACCTCCACGGCTATGTCCCTCCGACGGTCAGTCCCTGCGCGGTGAACCGCGCCGTACGCAGCACACATTAGCCCGCTGAGGGGGACCGCCAGTGGTCGGCGGGCAACGCCCGCAGCGAACACGGGCGCGGCCGCGCCGGGCGGCCCGCGTCAGTGCTGATCGATGCCGTGCAGCGGGAAGCCCGCGATGCCCCGCCAGGCCAGCGACGTGAGCAGCTGGACCGCCGTGTCGCGCGGAATGGCCGAACGGCTGGAGAGCCAGTAGCGGGCGACCACCTGGGAGACGCCGCCCAGGCCGACCGCGAGCAGCATCGACTCGTCCTTGGACAGCCCCGTGTCACCGGCGATGACGTCGGAGATCGCCTCGGCGCACTGCAGCGAGACCCGGTCGACGCGCTCGCGCACCGCCGGCTCATTGGTCAGGTCGGACTCGAAGACCAGCCGGAAGGCGCCGCCCTCGTCCTCCACGTACGCGAAGTACGCGTCCATGGTCGCGGCGACCCGCAGCTTGTTGTCGGTGGTCGACGCCAGGGCCGTACGGACCGCCTGCAGAAGCGATTCGCAGTGCTGGTCGAGAAGGGCCAGATAGAGCTCCAGCTTGCCCGGGAAGTGCTGGTAGAGCACCGGCTTGCTGACCCCGGCCCGCTCGGCGATGTCGTCCATCGCGGCGGAGTGGTAGCCCTGCGCCACAAAGACTTCCTGCGCGGCGCCCAGCAGCTGATTGCGTCGGGCGCGGCGAGGCAGGCGAGTGCCTCGCGGGCGCGCCGCCTCGGTCTGCTCGATGGCTGTCACGCCGCCTCCCAAATTTGTGATCGGACACAGCTTTTCCGTGCACGCTGCGCCGTACAGCCATCGTACTTTTGGGTAACCCGGGTACGCGCGGCGCGGACGCAGAATTTCATGGACCGGACGGCTGCGGTAGCCACAGATTGCTCGACCACCGGAACAAATCAGGTTGTATCAGCGGTATTCGTCCTCATCCTGTGCGACGACCCGGGCCTGCTCCGCCGCATCCGCCTCGTCGGCACCGTTCCGGTCGATCTCGGTGAGCGGTTCGTCGCTCCGCTGCTGAAGATCGGCCCGCTGCTCGGCGGCGTCCGCCCGGGGCGTCTCCTGGTCGGGTTCGTCCGGCTGGATGTCCTCGAAGGTCTCCGGGTCGCTGGGGTCGACCGTCATGGTGACTCCCTTCCTTGCTTCGAGCGTAGGAGCTGCGCCCGCGGGCCGCTACGCGGTCTGTGACCGCGAACACATGAATCGGGGTGTGATCGTCTCGTAACATTGCCGCATGTCTTCGACCGAGCTGCCGGGAGTCCGTGCCGTCGCCGCCGCGGTGTCCCCCGCGGTGGGCACCGTCGGGGTCGCGGAGGGGGAGGAGCTGCGCTCCGTCGCGCTGCCCGGGCTGACGATGACCGTCCGGTCCCGGCCGCCGGAGCGGACCGGACTGCCGCCCGCGCTCTATGTGCACGGGCTCGGCGGCTCCTCGCAGAACTGGTCGGCGCTGATGCCGCTGCTCCAGGACGTGGTGGACGGCGAGGCCGTCGACCTGCCCGGCTTCGGTGACTCCCCGCCGCCGGACGACGGGAACTACTCGGTCACCGGGCACGCCCGTGCCGTGATCCGGTTCCTCGACGCGGGCGGGCGCGGACCGGTGCACCTGTTCGGCAATTCGCTCGGCGGTGCCGTGGCCACCCGGGTCGCCGCGGTCCGTCCGGACCTGGTCCGCACCCTCACCCTCGTCTCGCCCGCCCTCCCGGAGCTGCGGGTGCAGCGCTCCGCCGTGCCGACCGGGCTGCTCGCGGTGCCCGGTGTGGCGGGCCTGTTCGCCCGGCTGACCAAGGACTGGTCGGCCGAGGACCGTACCCGCGGGGTGACCGCGCTCTGTTACGGCGATCCGCGCCGCGTCTCCGAAGCGGGCTTCCGCGCGGCGGTGGCCGAAATGGAGCGCCGGATGGAGCTGCCGTACTTCTGGGACGCGATGGCGCGTTCGGCACGTGGCATTGTCGATGCGTACACGCTCGGCGGTCAGCACGGACTGTGGCGCCAGGCCGAGCGGGTGCTCGCACCGACCCAGCTCGTGTACGGCGGACGGGACCAGCTCGTCTCGTACCGGATGGCACGCAAGGCGGCCGCGGCCTTCCGTGATGCACGGCTGCTGACGCTGCCCGACGCGGGGCACGTGGCGATGATGGAGTACCCGGAGGTGGTCGCCCAGGCCTTCCGGGAACTGCTCGACGAACGCGGCGGGAGCTGATCCGGGGCGTGGGACGACATAGCCGAAAGGGCCCCAAACCCTCGGGGCCCGATATCGAGGCCGCCGCCACGACCGAGGGAGGCGACCGCGAGGGCACCCGGTCGCCGGGCCCCGGCACCGGCCGGCGCCGGAGGGCGGCGGACGCACCGGGCGGCGCCGACGGGCACGCCCCGTTCCAGCAGGCCGGACACGTCCGTGGCGGCCACCCCGAGCAGCGCGAACCCGGCGGCGGCTGGGGGACCGGGCCGCAGCCCCGGTTCCGGGCCGAGGATCACCGGACCGCGGGGCGGCAGACCTCGGCCCAGCCGCAGGGGGTGCCCCGGCAGCAGCCGGGGACCGGCACCCGGCCGCTGATACCGGGACCGCGGCGCGAGTTCGTCGAGGCGTTCGACGCATCACCCGCCCCGCCGGCACCGCGCGGGCCCTCCGTCCCGCCGGCCCGCCCCGCCGGTCCGCACGCTCCGGCCGCCGAGGGGGACGAGCGGCCGCCCGGCGGTACCGACGACCCGGCGCCCGCCAAGGAGGGCAAGGGTGCCAAGGGGCGCACCTTCACCGGGATCGCGGCCGCCGCGGTGACCACCGTGCTCGCGGTGGTCGTGGCCGGGCAGGTCGCCCAGGACAACGGCGGCGGGACCACCGCCGCGCAGCCCGCGGGCGTCGACCGGGAAGGCCGCGACGGCGCCTCCCGCTCGGACGACCGGGAGACTCCCCAGGCGGTGCGGGTCAAGCCGCTCTCGTACGAGCAGAAGATGGCCAAGGCCTATCCGCTCGCGCCGAAGCTGAAGGCGTCCGGGAAGTTCGAGGCGGTTCCGGGGGCGGCGAAGGCCCCGGGCAGGGGACACAAGTACAAGTACCGGATCGACGTGGAGAAGGGCCTCGGTCTCGACGCCGCGCTCTTCGCCAGGGCCGTCCAGGAGACGCTCAACGACGACCGCAGCTGGGCGCACGACGGAGAGATGACCTTCGAGCGGATCTCCTCCGGCGATCCCGATTTCGTGATCACCCTCGCCAGTCCCGGGACCACCGGCGAATGGTGCGCGAAGTCGGGTCTGGACACGACGGTGGACAACGTCAGCTGCGACTCCGCCGCGACCGAGCGCGTGATGATCAACGCCTACCGCTGGGCCCAGGGCTCGTCGACCTTCGGGCCGGACAAACTCTTCGCCTACCGCCAGATGCTGATCAACCATGAGGTCGGTCACCGGCTGGGTCACAATCATGTGAGTTGCGGCACGCCCGGAGCCCTCGCCCCGGTGATGCAGCAGCAGACCAAGTCGCTGAACATCGACGGCATCAAGTGCCGGCCCAACGCCTGGGTGCATCCGCCCAGTTGATCCGGGAAGGGGCGGCCCCGCGGGTGCGGCGGGCCGCCTCCCGGGCCTGCCGGACCCCGCGGCCGTAGATGGAACCGGCATACGCATGCCCACAGGTCGTCCGAATGGTGAGACCGTCGTCTCAATTCGCGTTGACATCCCCTGGGCGGTGATCCATATTTCTCGGCATGTCACACGGCCCCGTCCTCCCCGATCGCGCAGCCATAGAGCTGGCGCTCATCGGTGTGACCGGGCACAGTGTCGCCGACATCGACTGTTGCTGACGCCTGCCCGAGCGCGCGTCCGCCCGCTGTCCGAGCCCTGAACGGGCCGGGCCGCCACGCATGACCGCCGCGCCGGGCGCATTCCGTCCGCAGGCGCGGCAGTTCGCTGTTTTCCGGTCACCTTCTCCACCACCGACCGGCTGTGTGCACTCGCTCTCGTCGCCGCCTGCACGGAACCATTCCGTCCCGTTTTCTCCAGGCAGTACATCCGAGAGGTCATCTTCCGATGCGTCAACCGTCCGTCATATCGCGCCGCGTGGCCGCGGCCACCGCAGTTCTCGTCGTGGCGGCGGGTGCCGCGGCCTGCGGGCCCAAGGACAACAAGGGCGGCGACGGCAGCTCCGGCGCGGCGGGCAAGCCGCAGAAGGGCGGCACGCTCACCGTCCTCAACAGCAAGCCGCAGGAGGACTTCGACCCCGCGCGCCTCTACACCTCCGGCGGCGGCAACGTCCCGTCCCTGGTCTTCCGCACGCTCACCACCCGCAACCGGGAGGACGGCGCGGCCGGCGCCAAGGTCGTCCCCGACCTCGCGACCGACCTGGGCACGCCCAGCAAGAACGCCACGGTGTGGACGTACACCCTCAAGGACGGCCTGAAGTACGAGGACGGCACCGCGATCACCAGTGCCGACATCAAGTACGGCATCGAGCGCTCCTTCGCCGCCGAGCTCTCCGGTGGCGCGCCCTACCTGCGCGACTGGCTGATCGGCGGCGCCGACTACCAGGGCCCGTACAAGGACAAGAAGGGTCTCGACTCGATCGAGACGCCCGACGCGAAGACGATCGTCTTCCACCTCAACAAGCCGGAGGGCGAATTCCCCTTCCTGGCCACCCAGACCCAGACCACCCCGGTGCCCAAGGCCAAGGACAACGGCACCAAGTACGAGGAGCACCCGATCTCCTCGGGCCCGTACAAGGTCGTCAAGAACGAGGGTGACGGCGAGCGCCTGATCCTGGAGCGCAACCCGCACTGGTCGGCATCGACCGACGAGGAGCGCAAGGCGTACCCCGACCGGATCGATGTGCGCTCCGGGCTCGACTCCGCCGTCATCAACCAGCGGCTGTCCGCGTCGCAGGGCGCCGACGCCGCCGCCGTCACCACCGACACCAACCTCGGCCCGGCCGAGCTGGCCAAGGTCACCGGTGACAAGAAGCTCGCCGCCCGCGTCGGCACCGGCCACTTCGGCTACACCAACTACATCGCCTTCAACCCGAAGGTGAAGCCCTTCGACAACCCGAAGGTGCGCCAGGCGATCTCGTACGCCGTCGACCGCTCCTCCGTGGTCAACGCGGCCGGCGGTTCCTCGCTCGCCGAGCCCGCCACCACCTTCCTGCCCGACCAGGCGGCCTTCGGCTACACGCCGTACGACCACTTCCCGGCCGGGAAGAACGGCAACGCGGCAAAGGCCGAGGAGCTGCTGAAGGAGGCCGGCTACCCCAAGGGGCTGACCGTCACCCTCACCCACTCCAACGACAAGGACTTCGCCACCAGCCCGGAGATCGCCACCGCGCTCCAGGAGGCGCTGAAGAAGGCCGGCATCACCGTCAAGCTCCAGGGCCTGGAGTCCAACGACTACTCCGACACGGTCTACAACCTGAAGAGCGAGCCCGGCTTCTTCCTCGGCGGCTGGGGCGCCGACTGGCCGTCCGGCGGCCCGTTCTTCGCGCCGATCTTCGACGGGCGCCAGATCGTCAAGTCCGGCTACAACTTCAACTCCGGCCAGCTGAACGACCCCGCGGTCAACAAGGAGATCGACGAGATCAACAAGCTGACCGACCTGGACGCCGCCGCGAAGCGCTGGGGCGCGCTCGACAAGAAGGTCGGTGAGCAGGCACTGACCGTGCCGCTGTTCCACCCGGTCTACAAGCGTCTGTACGGCGAGTCCGTCAAGAACGTCGTGATCAGCGACTGGACCGGCGTGCTCGACATCTCGCAGGTCGCGGTCAAGTAGCCATGTCGGAAGCACTTCTGGCCGAGGGGGCGGGGGCCGTCGAGGCCCCCGCCCCCGGGGCCCATCCGTTCTGGCGGCGGCTGCGCGCCCGGCGCTCGGCCCTCGTGGCGGCCGCGATCGTCGCCCTGCTGGTCCTGGTCGCGCTCGCCGCCCCGCTGCTCGCGGGCATCGAGGGCCAGGACCCCACCACGTACCACCCGGATCTCGTCGACTCCGCCACCGGCGGGGTGCCCATCGGCTCCTTCGGCGGTATCAGCGCCGAGCACTGGCTCGGCGTCGAACCGCTCACCGGACGCGACCTGTTCGCCCGCGTCGTGTACGGGGCCCGGGTCTCGCTCGGCGTCGCGCTCGCCGCCACCCTGCTCCAGGTGATCATCGGCGTCGCCGTCGGACTCGCCGCCGGGCTCGGCAACCGCTTCGTCGACCAGGCGCTCAGCCGGGTCACCGACGTCGTGGTCGCGCTGCCCGTCATGGTGATCGCGCTCGGCGCGCTCGCCGTCGTACCCGCGAGCTTTCCGCGCCCGGTCCTGATCGCCGTGATCATCGGCCTGGTCGGCTGGTCCGGGATCTCGAAGATCGTGCGCGCCCAGACGCTCTCGCTGAAATCGCGCGACCACGTCGCCGCCGCCCGGCTCAGCGGCTGGGGCTCCTGGCAGATCGCCAGGCGCGAACTGCTGCCCGCCCTCGCCGCCCCCGTCATCACCTACGCGGTGCTGCTCTTCCCGTCCGACATCGTCGTCGAGGCGGCCCTGTCCTTCCTCGGCGTCGGCATCAAGCCGCCCACGCCGTCCTGGGGACAGATGCTCAGCGACGCCGATACCTGGTACCAGGCGGCACCCACCTATCTGCTGATCCCCGCCCTGCTGCTCTTCGTCACCGTGCTGGCGCTGACCGTCCTCGGCGAGGGCGTACGCACCGCGCTCGACCCGCGCGCCGAGTCCCGGCTGCGGATCGGCACCGGACGGAAGAAGGAGGCCGGCGCGTGAAGTGGTTCCTGCTCAGGCGCCTCGGCGGGGCACTCTTCGTGCTGCTCGCCCTCAGCGTCGTCGTCTACGCCGCCTTCTACGTCGCGCCCGGCAACGTCGCGCAGATCGCCTGCGGTCCGCGCTGCTCGCCCGCACAGGTGGCGCAGGTCAGCGAACAACTGCACCTGGGCGACCCGCTGTACATGCAGTACGGGCACTTCCTCCAGGGGCTCTTCGCCGGCCGCGACTACTCGACCGGCACCGGGGTGCTGCACTGCCAGGCGCCCTGCCTGGGGCTCTCGTACCAGAGCGACCAGCAGGTCACCGAGCTGATCCTGGCCAAGCTCCCGGCCACCGCCTCGCTCGCCGTCGGCGCCTTCGTGCTGTGGATGCTGCTGGGCGTCGGCACCGGACTGCTCTCGGTGTGGCGGCGCGGCCGGCTGACCGAGCGCGTCCTCACCTGGATCACCCTGGCCGGCATGGCGACCCCGGTCTTCGTCATCGGACTGCTGCTGATCATCGTCCTGGTCACGGCGCTCCAGATCCTGCCGTTCCCGGACTACGTACCGCTCACCGAGGACCCGGATCAGTGGGCCTGGAACCTGCTGCTGCCCTGGATCTCGCTGGCCCTGGTGTCCGCGGCCCCGTACGCCCGGATGACCCGGGCCGCCATGATGGAGACCCTCGCCGAGGACCATGTGCGCACCTTCAGGGCGTACGGGGTCGGCGAACGGGCGCTCGTAGGGCGGCACGCCCTGCGCGGTGCGCTGGCGCCGGTGATCGCGCTCGGCGCACTCGACATCGGCTCGATGTTCGGCGGCGCCGTCCTCACCGAGTCGCTCTTCGGGATCCCCGGGGTCGGGCGTGAACTCGTCGACGCCGTGAAGCACGTGGACCTTCCGGTGGTCGTCGGTCTGGTGCTGGTCACCGGATTCTTCGTGGTCCTCGCCAATGCCGTCGCGGACATTCTCCAGGCGATGGCCGACCGACGGGTGGTACTGGCATGAGCCTGGTCGAAGTCTCCGATCTCTCGATCTCGTTCGGCGACGTACGGGCCGTGGACAAGCTGTCGTTCTCGCTGGAGGCTGGCGGCGCGCTCGGCGTGGTCGGCGAGTCCGGCTCCGGCAAGAGCGCCTCGGCGTACGCCCTGCTCGGACTGCACCAGGGAACCGGGGCCCGGGTCTCCGGCTCGATCCGGGTCGCCGGGGTGGACGTGACCGCCGCGGACGACGCGGAACTGCGGGCGCTGCGCGGCGCGAAGGCCGCGATGGTCTTCCAGGACCCGCTGTCCTCGCTGGACCCGTACTACGCGGTGGGCGACCAGATCGCCGAGGTGTACCGGGTGCACAACCGGGCCTCCCGCCGGGCGGCACGGGCCCGGGCGGTGGAAGTGCTGGACCGGGTCGGGATCCCCGACGCGGCACGGCGATCCCGGTCGAGGCCGCACGAGTTCTCCGGCGGAATGCGGCAGCGGGCACTGATCGCCATGGCACTGGCCTGCGAGCCCCAGCTGCTCATCGCCGACGAGCCGACGACCGCCCTGGACGTCACCGTCCAGGCCCAGATCCTGGACCTGCTCCACGATCTGCGCCGCGAGACGGGCATGGGGCTGCTGCTGGTCACGCACGACGTGGGCGTGGCGGCGGAGTCGGTCGACGAGGTGCTGGTCATGCAGTCGGGCCGGGCGGTGGAACGGGGGCCGGTGGACGAGGTGCTGGTGGCGCCGCGCGAGCCTTACACGAAGGCGCTGCTGTCCGCGGTGCCCCGAGTGACGGAGCCGCGCGTTCCGTCCGGTACGGCGGCGGACGACGGCGAGATACTCGTCGAAGCCGTCGGCGTCCGGCAGGTGTTCGGCAGGGGGAAGACCGCCCTGGCCGCCGTCGACGGGGTCTCCCTCACCGTCCGGCGCGGCGAGACCGTCGGCGTCGTCGGGGAGAGCGGCAGCGGCAAGACCACCCTCGGGCGGATGCTCGTCGGACTGCTGGAGCCCACCTCGGGGCGGCTCACCCGGGACGCCCGGGTGCAGATGGTCTTCCAGGACCCCGTCTCCTCCCTCAACCCCCGCCGTTCGATCGGTGAGTCGGTCGCCGACCCGCTGCGCGCCTCCGGGCAGCGCGACGAGGCCGCGATCAGGGCGCGGGTGCGGGACCTGCTGACCCGGGTCGGGCTCGACCCGGACAGCTACGACCGCTACCCGCACGAGTTCAGCGGCGGACAGCGCCAGCGCGTCGGCATCGCACGGGCACTGGCCGCCGAGCCGGAGCTGATCGTCTGCGACGAGGCGGTCTCCGCGCTCGACGTGACGACCCAGGCCCAGGTGACCGCCCTGCTCGCGGAACTCCAGCGGGAACTGGGCCTCGCCCTGGTCTTCATCGCGCACGACCTCGCCGTCGTACGGCAGGTCAGCGACCGGGTCGCCGTCATGCGGCACGGCCGGATCGTCGAGGAGGGCGAGGTGGACCAGGTGTACGGCGACCCGCAGGACCCGTACACCAAGCAGCTGCTGGCGGCCGTTCCCGCGCTCGATCCGGCGCTCGCGGCGGTGCGCCGCGCGGCCCGCAAGGAGCTGGCCGCTGCCTGACGCTCGGTGACCGTTCGCTCCCATAGCGCGACAGAACGCGACCGGGGCGGGAAAGTTACGACGGTTCACCCCTTTCGGTGGTGCGACGGACAACCGTCCGTCGCGCCACCGGCGTATCCGCTTACGGTCGTCCCGCTGTGAGCCGCCATTCCAACGGCGGCCGCCCACAAGGGAGATCGGGGGTGTACTCGTGCGGATCGGACTCCTCACCGACGGTGGTTATCCATATGCGAACGGCGATTCCGGGCTCTGGTGCGACCGTCTGGTACGCGGGCTCGCGCAGCACGAGTTCGATCTCTTCGCGTTCAGCCGCTCCGCCGAACAGGAGGAGCGGGGCTGGGTGCCGCTCCCGATGCAGGTCGGCCGGGTGCGGACGGCGCCGCTCTGGACGGCCGACGAGGACGTGCTGGGCACCCGGGCCCCCAGGGGGTTGCTCGCCCGGATGGTGACCGGCGGCGGTGCCCGCCCGTACGGACGGCGCGAACGGCAGCGCTTCACGGCCCACTTCACGGCTCTCGCGGCCTCGGTCTGCGCGGCGGGGGCGGCCGGCGGCGAGGACGACGCCGCGGGCGCGGCCCCCGGCGGACCGGGCGGTGACAGGCCTACGTCCGCGGCCACGGACGCGCGGTTCACACAGGGCCTGTACGGACTCGCCGAACTCGCCCGTGAGCGCGGCGGACTCACCGCGGCCCTCCGCTCCGAGACCGCCGTGCGGGTGCTCGAAGCTGCCTGCCGCGCCCCCGGCACCGGGCGCACCGTCCAGACCGCCACCGTCCCCGACCTCCTCGCCTTCGCCCGGGAGCTGGACCGGGTGCTCCGCCCGCTCTCGTTCGACTGGTACGACGAGAAGGGCCTCGGCGCGGTCGACCTCTGTCATGCGACGTCCGGTGGCGCCGCCGCTCTGCCGGGATTGCTGGCCAAACGCTTCTTCGGGGTGCCGCTCCTGGTCACCGAGCACGGCGTGCAGTTGCGGGCGCACTACCTCGCGGCGACCGGCACCGAGCTGAACGCGCCGGTGCGCGCCCTGCTCGCCAACTTCCACGGGCGGCTCGCCACCGAGGTGTACCGGCAGGCCGCCATCGTCACCCCGGGCAACACCCACGCCCGCCGCTGGCAGGAGCGGTGCGGCGCCGAGCGGGAGAAGCTGCGCACCGTCCACCCCGGCATGGAGTCCGAGTGCTTCGCGGCGCTGGGCGAGAGCGGCGACAGCGGACCCGACGACACCCTGGTCTGGGTCGGCCGGATCGAACCCGCCAAGGACCTGATCGCACTGCTGCACGCCTTCGCGGAGGTACGGAAGGCCGAGCCGGACACCCGGCTGAGGATCATCGGCGCCCCGGCCCCGGGCCCGGAAGGCGCCACCTACCTCGCGCACTGCCGGGCGCTCGCCGCCCAGCTCTTCCCCGACGAGGCCACGGACGCGCACGCCGTCGGCGACAACCCGGTCTCCTTCGAGGACCTCGGCGGGGCCGAGGTGCCCGAGCTGCCGGACGCCTACGCGGCGGGCGGGGTCGTCGTCCTCTCCAGCGTGATGGAGGGCTTTCCGACCGGTCTCGTCGAGGCGATGTTCTGCGGCCGGGCCACCGTGTCCACGGACGTCGGCGCGGTCGTCGAGGTCATCGGCGGCACCGGGCTCGTGGTGCCCCCGCGCAACCCCCGGGCGCTGGCCGACGCCTGTCTCGCGCTGCTGCGGGATCCCGAGCGCCGTGCACGGCTCGGAGCGGCGGCGCGAGCCCGCGCACTCGAACTCTTCACCGTTGAACAGAATCTTGCGGCATTTCGCGGCATCTACCTGGAGCTGATCTCGCACGCCCCGGTGCGCAGGGAGGCCGAAGCGGTGGACTCCGACGGCGGACCGCGTCCGTTCGCCACCCCGCCCGAGGAGCACGTCCTGGTCCCGTGGACGGCCTCGGGCGCCGCCCCGGCCGGCCGCACCCCCAGCTGGGCCGCGGCCGGCCCCCGGACCGTCTGCGCGGGAGCGCGGGGAGCGGGTGGCGGCGATGCGTGAACAGGGACAGGAGCCGGCCGGGCCGGAGCACGGCGGACCGGAGCGGTCCGAAGCGGCCGACGACGATCACGGAGGAACCACCATGGGCCGCCCGACCGAGGTGTCCGACGCACCCGCCGCACCGAGCACCGGCGGAAGCCGGGACCTCCGCTCCCGGGCCCCGGTCTCCGAGCCGCACGCCACCGGAGAGCCGGAACCGGGGCCGCAGCGGGATCCGGTGGACCCGGCGGGCGCCGCCGGTCCTTCCGGGGCCCCCGCCCGCGCCCCCGAGATCGCCCGCACCGCACCCGCGCGCCGGCTCGGTGCCTCGCGCCGCGGCCCGGCCGACCCGGTGAAATCACTGATGCACCGGCACCGCGAGCTGTGCGAACGGGCCGTCGATCCGCTGGAGGTCGCCGCCGGGCTCGAAGCCCATGGCGTCACCGACCGCGCCGCCGCCCGCTACCGGCACCGCGACGTCTTCTCGCTCGCCGAGGAACTGTTCGCACGGGTACCCGGCACGACCGCGGACACCTCGCCCGGCCCCGGCGCGCCGGAGCGCGACACCGCGACCCGCGCCGCCTGGTCGTTCCGCGCCCTGCTGCCGGGCGCCGCCTGCCTCGCGACCGTGGGCGCACTCGGGCTCACCGAGGGAACGCTCGACGGCAGTGCCCGGCTCACCATCGCCCTCGCCGGGGCGTTCCTGGCCGTCGCCGGGCTCGCGCTCGCCCTGCACAGCGGCCCCCTGCACGCCGAAGGCCGCTCCTCGCGGGCCGCCCCTGTCTACGGCTGCTGGCTCCTCGGCTACGTCCTGTACGGCGAACCGCTGCTCGACCAGGTGCTCAGCGGCGGCCCCGAAGGCCCCTGGGACATCACCCCCGCGCCGCTGCTCGGCCTGGCCCTCGCGCTCGCCCCGGCCGCCTGGTGCGCCCACCTCTTCTCCGTACACACGCAGCGAAGGCTCATCGGCAGCCGTGTGCTGGAGGAGTTCGCCGCGGGCGTGCGCCCCCTGCTCTTCGGGGCGGTCGCGCTTCATCTGTGCGCCCTCGCCGGTCTGCTGTACCTCGCGCACCTGGGGTACGGGGGCGGCGGAGCGTTCATCGGGGCGGCGGCGCTCGGGGTGCTGCTCCTGCTGGCCCGGCTGCTGACCGTGCACGGGTTCCCCGGGCTCGCGGCCGGCGGACTGGCCTTCGCCTGCGTGACCGAGGCACTGGCCCCCGCACTGGTCCTGGCCGGGCGGCTGCCCGGTCTGCACTTCCTCGCCCGCCCCGTCGATCTTCTCGTCATGACGTCCGGCACCGGATCCGTACCCGCCATCGCGTGCGGAGGAGCCGCGCTCGGGCTGCTCGTCGCAGCCACCGTCGTCCTCTCCCGGGCGTCCGCCCACACCACCGCCCGGCCGGTCGACGAAGGCCCGGCCGCCGCGTAACCACAGCCGTACCACTGCCATCGCACGCCCCGCGGAGCCGACGCCGCGGGTCATTGCCCGCAACCGCACCTCACTTCTCAAGGAGACACCGGACATGACCCCCCAATCCCCTTCACCGGCAGCTCGCCGTCGGCGCCGAGGGGGCGCGCGATGAGGGTGCTGCTGCTCGGAGCCAACGGATTCCTCGGCCGGTTCGTGGCCGACCGCCTGCTCGCCGACCCCGCCGTGCACCTCACGGCGCTCGGCCGCGGCGACGACGCCGACGTACGGTTCGACCTCGCCAGCGGCAGTCCCGGAGCGCTGACCCGCTTCCTGGACGCCGTCCACCCCGGCGTGGTCGTCAACTGCGCGGGCGCCACCCGCGGCGGGGCCCGCGATCTGACCCGACACAACACCGTCGCCGTCGCCACCGTCTGCGAGGCGATGCGGCGCAGCGGCTGCACCGCCCGGCTCGTCCAGGTCGGCTGCTCGTCGGAGTACGGGCCCTCGCAGCCCGGCTCCTCCACCGCCGAGGACGCCATCCCGCGCCCCGGCGGCCCGTACGGCGTCAGCAAGCTCGCCGCCACCGAACTCGTCCTCGGCTCCGGCCTCGACGCGGTGGTGCTGAGGGTCTTCTCGCCGGTCGGTCCGGGCACCCCGGCCGGATCTCCGCTCGGCAGGCTCGCCGAGGCGATGCGCCGGGCCATGCAGTCCGGCGACGGCGAGCTGAAGCTCAGCGGCCTCGGCGTGCAGCGCGACTTCGTGGACGTACGCGATGTCGCCCGCGCCGTGCACGCCGCCTCGCTCTCCGCCGCGCAGGGCGTCGTCAACATCGGCACCGGCCGCGCCGTGCGCCTGCGGGACGCGGCCGCCGTCCTCGCCAGGGTCGCCGGATACGCCGGCGCGCTCCACGAGCTCGACGCGCCCCCGCCCCGGCTGCCCATCGGCGCCCCGCGCACCTCGACCGAGTCGGTCATCGAGCACCTCTCCGCGACCCCGTCCCCCTACCCGGACGGCTGCGGCGCCTGGCAGCAGGCCGATGTCCGCACCGCGAGGGACCGGCTCGGCTGGCGCCCCCGGATCAATCTGGAGGAGTCCCTCGCCGACATCTGGATGGAGGCGGCATGCCGTATCTGACCAGTACCGGAACGGCCCGCCGGACCGGCGGCGCCGAACAGCTCGGCTTCGGCGTGCCCGGCTACGCACACCCGCTGCTCGCCCCGGCCGAATGGGCCGAACTGGCCCGCCCCGGAACCCCGCTGCACTGGGCCGTCCTCAACATCGACAACGGCCCCGGAGCCCGCCCCGACCCGCACTGCCTGGAGGCCGCGGGCCGGCTCCGCAACGCGCGGGAGCGGGCCGTGCACGGCGAGGACCCGCGGGACTCGGCCCGCGCGGCGGGCGGCCGGCTGCTCGGCCATCTCGATCTGGCCTTCGGCAGCCGCTCCTTCGGGGAACTGATCGCCGACGCGCAGTCGTTCCTCGACTGGTACCGCGTCGACGGCTTCTATCTCGGCCGCTGCCCGGCCGGGCGCCCCGAGCTCCCGGCGGTGCGCCGTCTCACCAGCACGCTCGCCACGCTCCTGGAGCACGGCGAGCCCCCGTACGGCGAGGGGAGCGGGCAGTTGGTGCTCGGGCTGGGCACCCACCCGCACCCCGGCTACGCGGAGGCCGCCGACCAACTGGTCACCTTCTGCGGACCGTGGACGGACTACCGCTGGTCGCAGGTGGCGGAGTGGACCGCCTCCTATCCGCCGGAGCGGTTCGCGCACTTCGTCCACGGCGTTCCGCGCACCCACCTCGACGAGGCCATGCGCATCGCCCGCTGGCAGGGCGCGGGCACGATCTTCTTCACGGATCGAGACGGCCAACAGGGACAAAACGATCCATTCGCGGCGCTGCCCAGTTACTGGGACGAAATTGTCTCGCGGATCGGACCTGGTATCTCGGAATGAGAAGGGGCGTGGCAGTGTTACGGCAAGAACAACCGTACGTAGATGAAGTACGTAGAAACCGACCACCTGCATTGTTGAGGTTCCTGTGTCGCTGCCACCCCTGGTCGAGCCAGCTGCTGAGCTCACCGTCGACGAGGTCCGCAGGTACTCCCGCCACCTGATCATCCCGGATGTCGGGATGGACGGACAGAAGCGGCTGAAGAACGCGAAGGTGCTCTGCGTCGGCGCCGGCGGTCTCGGTTCGCCGGCCCTGATGTACCTGGCCGCGGCCGGTGTCGGCACGCTCGGCATCGTGGAGTTCGACGAGGTCGACGAGTCGAACCTGCAGCGCCAGATCATCCACAGTCAGTCCGACATCGGGCGCTCCAAGGCCGAGTCCGCCAAGGACTCGGTGCTGGGCATCAACCCGTACGTGAACGTGGTCCTTCACGAGGAGCGGCTCGAAGCCGACAACGTGATGGACATCTTCGCCCAGTACGACCTGATCGTGGACGGCACGGACAACTTCGCCACCCGCTATCTGGTCAACGACGCGGCCGTACTGCTGAACAAGCCGTACATCTGGGGCTCGATCTACCGGTTCGACGGCCAGGCGTCCGTCTTCTGGTCCGAGCACGGCCCCTGCTACCGCTGCCTCTACCCGGAGCCGCCCCCGCCGGGCATGGTTCCGTCCTGCGCCGAGGGCGGCGTGCTGGGTGTGCTCTGCGCGTCCGTCGGCTCCATCCAGGTCACCGAGGCCATCAAGCTGCTCGCCGGAATCGGCGACCCGCTGGTCGGCCGGCTGATGATCTACGACGCCCTGGAGATGCAGTACCGCCAGGTCAAGGTCCGCAAGGACCCCGACTGCGCGGTCTGCGGCGAGAACCCCACCGTCACCGAACTCATCGACTACGAGGCCTTCTGCGGCGTCGTGTCCGAGGAGGCCCAGGAGGCGGCGCTCGGCTCCACGATCACTCCCAAGCAGCTCAAGGAGTGGATCGACGCGGACGAGAAGATCGAGATCATCGACGTCCGTGAGCCGAACGAGTACGAGATCGTCTCGATCCCGGGCGCCAAGCTGATCCCGAAGAACGAGTTCCTGATGGGCAGCGCCCTCCAGGACCTCCCGCAGGACAAGCGCATCGTCCTGCACTGCAAGACGGGTGTCCGCAGCGCCGAGGTCCTCGCGGTCCTCAAGTCGGCGGGCTTCGCCGACGCGGTGCACGTGGGCGGCGGCGTGATCGGCTGGGTCAACCAGATCGAGCCCGAGAAGCCGGTCTACTAGTACGGACGCCTGGCACGAACGCTTCGAAGGGGCCGGTCCGCAACTGCGGACCGGCCCCTTCGTCGTAGCTGCGGACCGGCGTTACGAGCAGGTCTTCCCGTCCTCCGGGACCATCCCGTCCAGGAAGTACGCGTCCACGGTCGAGGTCACGCAGGAGTTCCCGCCGTACGCGCCGTGTCCCTCGCCCTTGTTGGTGAGCAGGACGCCCACGCCCTTGCCCAGCTCGTCCGCCATCTTCCGGGCGCCCTCGTACGGTGTCGCGGGGTCACCGGTCGTCCCGACGACCAGGACCGGACCGGCGCCCGGAGCGCTCGTCTCGGGGGTGTCGTGCTCACCCTCCACCGGCCACTGCGCGCACCAGCCGGCCGTGTCCCACGCCAGGAACGGGCCGAACACCGGGGACAGCTTCCGGAACTCCGGCAACAGCGCCCTGGCCTCGTCCGCCGTCGGCCGGAGCTTGCTGTCCGCGCAGGAGATGGCGCGCTGCGAATGGTTCTGGGTGTCGTAGTGCCCCTTCTCGTCCCGCCCGTTGTACGAGTCGGCCAGCTGGAGCAGCATGTTTCCGGTGCCGCGCTTCTCCGCCTCGTCCAGTGCCCGGGTCAGATACGGCCAGTTGCTCTTGGAGTAGAGCGGCATGACGATGCCGGTGACGGCCAGCGACTCGTTGAGCTCGCGGCCCGAGGTGGTCGGCAGCGGCTTCTTGTCGATCCGCTCCAGCAGTTGGGTGATCCGCCGGGTGCCCGCCTTCGGGTCCTGGCCGCGGTCCTTGAGGTAGTTCTCCAGCGCCCGCTGGAAGCCGGTCGCCTGGTTGCGGGCGTGCCCGATGGTGTCCGCGGTCGGGTCGACGACGGCGTCCAGCACGGTGCGTCCGACGTTCGAGGGGAAGAGGTGCGCGTAGGTGCCGCCGAGCTCGGTGCCGTACGACATCCCGAAGTACGTGAGCTTCTTGTCGCCGAGCACCGCACGGATCAGGTCCATGTCCCGGGCGGCGTTGGTCGTGCCGACGTGAGGCAGGACCTTGCCGGAGCGGCGCTCGCAGCCGGCGCCGAAGTCCGCGCCGTCCTTCATGAACGCCGTCTCCTCGGCCGCCGTGTCCGGGGTCATGTCGACCTTCCGGTAGGCGGTCTCCTGCTCCTTGTCGGTGCGGCAGCTCACCCCTTCGCTGCCGGCGACCCCGCGCGGGTCGAAGCCCACCAGGTCGTAGCGGGAGTTGAGGTTGTCGTACGAGCCGGCGGCGCGCGGCAGTATCGATACGCCCGAGCCGCCGGGGCCGCCGAAGTTGAACAGCATCGAGCCGAGGCGCCGGCCCGTGTTCCCGGCCTTCTTGCGGATCAGCGCGATCCCGATCGTCGCGCCGTCGGGCTCCTTGTAGTCCAGCGGCACCCGGACCGTCGAACAGCGCCAGTCGGAACCGGGCGCGCTCTCGCCCGCGCGGGCCTCGCAGCCCTTCCAGTCCAGCCGCTGGGAGGTCAGGGCCGCGGGCAGCGGGGGGGTGCCCGGCTGCCCGCTCGGCCCGGTGGACGGATGGCCGGCCGAGGACGCGGGATCGCGGTCCGTTCCCCCGGCCGGCTTGTCGTCCGTACCCCCGCCGCAGCCGGCGAGCAGCCCCGTCAGCAGAAGTGCGGCGCCGGCCAGAGCCCCGGCGCGTGCGTGTACGACCACGTGTGCGTCCTCCCCGATGTGCCTGTACTCACGACGTACAGATGTGCCCGTACCTGCGACGTACAGAAAGTCCGCTCATGTTAGGGGGTTCCGCCGGGCGCACAGCGCTACTTGCAGACGGTTCCGGCCGCCGGAACCTTGCCGTCCAGCAGGTAGGCGCCCACCTTGTTCTGCACGCAGGCGTTGCCGCTGTTGTACGCGCCGTGCCCCTGGCCCTCGTACGTCATCTTCACGCCGACGCCCTCGCCCAGCGCGTCGGCCATCGCCTTGGCGCCCTCGTACGGCGTCGCCGGGTCGCCGGTGTTGCCGACGACGAGGATGGGAGCCGCGCCCGGGGCGCTGACGTCGGGGGTGTTCCAGGCGCCCTCCACCGGCCAGCCGGTGCAGGCCATCAGGGACCAGCCCAGGTAGTCGCCGAAGATCTTCGAGGCGGAGCGGAACTCGGGGAGCTTGGCCTCGGTCTGGTCCGCGGTGAACCGCTGCTTGGAGTCGGCGCAGTTGATGGCGGTGTTGGCGGCCAGCGAGTTGTCGTACGTACCGTTGTCGGCGCGGCCGTTCAGCGAGTCGGCGAGGGCGAGGAGCAGCGCGCCGTTGCCGCCGTCGGCCTCGTCCAGACCCTGCTCCAGCAGCGACCAGGTCTGCTTGGAGTAGAGGGCGGCGGCGATGCCGGTGATCGCCAGGGTCTCCGTCAGCTGACGTGAACCGAGCCCCTCGATCGGCTTCTTCTCCAGCTTCGCGAGCAGGTCGGCGATTCCCTGCTCGACCTCCTTCGAGGAGGAACCGGGAAGCTTGCACTCGTCGCCGCGGTCGGCGCAGTCCTGGGTGAAGTTGTCCAGCGCGAGCTGGAAGCCCTTGGTCTGGCCGAGCGAGGACTGCTCGGAGTTCTGCGTCGGGTCGACCACCGCGTCCAGTACCGCCCTGCCGACGTTCTTCGGGAACAAGTGGGCGTAGACGCCGCCCAGTTCGGTGCCGTACGAGATGCCGAAGTAGTGCAGCTTCTTGTCGCCGAGCACCTGGCGCATCAGATCCATGTCGCGGGCGGCGTCGGTGGTGCCGACGTACGGGAGCTGCTTGCCGGAGTTCTTCTCGCAGGCCTTCGCGAACGTCTTGGTGTCCTTGACGAAGGCGTCCACCTCGGCACTGGTGTCCGGGGTGCCGTCGGTCTGGAAGCGGGCGTCTAGCTGCTTGTCGGTCTCGCACTCCACGCCGTCGCTGCTGCCCACGCCGCGCGGGTCGAAGCTGACCAGGTCGTAGCCGGCGCGGAGCTTGTCGTAGTCGGTGCCGAAGGCGGGCAGGGTGGCGACGCCGGAGGCGCCGGGGCCGCCGAAGTTGAAGATGAGGGACCCGATCCGCTTGTCCTGGCTCTTGGCCCTGGCCCGGATCAGGGCCAGCTCGATCGTCCCGCCGTCGGGCTTCGCGTAGTCGAGCGGGGCCCTCATGAACGAGCACTCCCAGGGGATGCCGCCGGGCAGCGGGGTCGGCGCCTTTCCGCCGCCCTGTGCCACGGACGGGGCGGGGCAGGGCTTCCACGTCAGCTTCTGGGAAGCGAGGTCACCGGAGCCGCTCGCCTCGGCGGCGTTCGCCGCGAGCGGCCCGTCCGGGCCTTCCTTGTTGCCGCTCTCCGAGCAGGCGGTGATGGGCAGGAGCACGGTGACGGCGGCGGCCATTGCCGCGGCGCGCAGGGCAGGGGAGGTCCTCATGGCCCCATGGTGCGGCGGGAGCCCGGTCGCTGCACGGGGCACCGGTCCAAGCGGGTGGTGGATCCACCGGCCGTCCCCCGACTGGCCTTGCGGGCTGCCCCGTATGGCGGCTGAGGGCAGGTCAGGGCCGGTCCCGACGGGTCGTCAGAGCTCGCCCCGGCGGGTCAGACGGGTGAAGCAGAGCCAGCCGGGAAGCACCGGCAGCCAGAGCGTCAGCAGGCGGTACAGCACCACGGCGGGCGCCGCGACCTCCTTCGGCAGACCGACCGCGATCAGCCCCAGTGTCAGCGCGCCCTCGACCGCGCCCATTCCGCCCGGTGTGGGCGCCGCCGATCCCAGCGCGTTGCCGGCGAGGAACACCACCGCGATGCTGGCGTAGCTGAGATGCGGCACGTCGGGGCCGCTGAACGCCCGTACCGAAGCGTCCAGACACATCACGAACAGGCCGGTCAGCAGCAGCATTCCGCCGATGCCGGTCAGCAGCTTCTGCGGCCGCTGCACCACGTCGAGCATGCGCGGCACGACTCCGGCGAACAGCGACCGTACCCGGGTCACCACGAATTTCCGCAGGAACGGCACCGCCGTCACCACCAGCACCAGCACGGCGACGGTCAGCAGTCCGGCGATCACCGTCCTGGACGGGGTGAGCGAGGACGGGGTCTTCTCCGTACCGGTCAGATAGCCGAAGGCCGCCAGCAGCAGGATGTGACAGCCGAGGCCGAACAGCTGCGAAGCGCCCACGCTCGCCACGGCGAGCCCCGGACGTACCCCGGCCCGCTGGAGGAAGCGGGTGTTCAGCGCCACGCCGCCGACCGCGGCCGGGGCGACGATCTTCACGAAGGAGCCGGCGACCTGGGCCAGCACCGTCCTGCCGAACGACACCCGCTCGGGCACGAAGCCCAGCAGGCTCATCGCCGCCGCCACGTAGGTGAGGGCGGAGAAGCCGACCGCGGCCGCCACCCAGCCCCATTCCGCCTGCTCGACGACGGTTCCGAAGTCGGCCTGGGTGACCTGCGAGATGAGGAAGTACGCGGCGATCGCACCGGCGATGCAGCTGAGCAGGGTGCGGGCCTTGATGCGTTCGAGCCGCACCGGCTCGACCGGGGCCTGTGGCCGGATCAGCAGCACCTGCTGCCGCATCTGGGAGAGCAGGTCCTCCTCGCGGGCCCCTTCCAGGGCGTCGTCCAGGGCGCGCTTCTCGGCCTGCTTCTGGTTGCGGAGCGCCTTGCGGTCGGTCTTGCGCTCGGTCTTCTGGTCCGTCTGCCGGCCGGTCCTGTGATCGGTTGCGGGGCCGGTCCCGTTGTCGGTGATCGCGCCGGTGACGATCGTCCCGGCCGGTGTTCCGGACACCGCTCCGGATGCCGTTCCGTGTTCGTGCGCCCTGGCCCGCTTGGCCGCGTCCGACGCCTCCAGCACCGCCTCGCGCTCCCGCTGCGAGCGCTCCCGGGCGAGCCGGCGCAGCGCCGCGCGGGTGGAGCGGCTCAGCGCGATCGGCTGGAGCAGCGGCAGGCAGTCCGCGACGGCGTCGGGGCCGAGCACCGCCAGCGCACCGGCGACGGCCCGCTCGGCACCCACCCGCAGACCGGTCGTGGTCAGCAACTGGGCGACGTCCATCCGCAGCACCAGATCACCGGCCGCGATCTCACCGCCGCGCAGATCGGTGACGAACACCTTGCCGGAACGATCCACCAGGATGGCGTCGCCGGTGAGCCTGCGGTGCGCGATCCGCCGCGACTGGAGCGCCTTCACCTGGCGCCAGGCGCCGTGCAGCAGCTCGTCGGTGATCTCGGTGTCCTCCAGCGCGTCCAGCGAACGACCGCCGATGTGCTCGTACACCAGCATCACGGCGTCGGGGCCGAGCTCGGACGTGGCGATCAGCTTGGGCGCGTTGGCCCCGGCGGCGATCGCCGCGTAGGCGAGCAGTGCCTCCTGCTCCAGGGCCTGGCGCAGCGACTGGATGGAGCGGCGCTGGGTGATGCCGCGCAGGGTGAGCCTGCGCCACACCCGGTAGAAGAAGCCCTGGGCCTGCTGCTCACGGTCGACGACCGTGACATCGAGCGGTGGCCCGTCCTCCAGGGCGACCAGATAGCGGCGCCCCCGGTCGCTCTGGTCGCCCGAGTCCGGGGTGTCGTCGGCGCGCATCGCGCTGACCGGGCGGAAGCCGACATGGCGCAGACCGGCCATCAGATGCTGACCGGTCGGCCGCACGTTCGGCGAGCCGACCGCGTACAGCGTGCCGTACGCGACGGTCCAGCCGATCAGCACGGTGAGCACGATCGAGAACGGGGTGGTGTAGCCGCCCACCAGCATCGCGAACGCGTCGAGCAGCAGCACCACCCACAGCACGACCCGCCAGCGCGGCCGTCTCGCCATGCCGACCGCCGTCATGTACGCGATCACCGGCGCGAGATAGCCGTGCACGGGATCGCTGAGCGCGTCACCGGGCTGCGGCTGGGTCAGGGCGTCCTGGATGGTGCCGGGGGCCGAATTGGCGACCCAGAGGTCGGTGGCGAGCGTGACGCCGTGTGCCAGTACGGCGGCGAGCACCCCGTCGGCGATCCGCAGTCCGTCGCGTTTGATCAGCCGCTCGATGGCGAAGGCGACCGGGACCAGCAGCACGGCGATGCTGGAGACCAGACCGGCCGTCTTGATCAGGACGTCGGGCGCCTGACCGGTGCCCTTGCTGATGTCCTGTTCGAGACCGGCGGTCGTGCCGTGGGCGAACGCGGCGATCGCGAACAGGACGACGATCGCCAGGACCCCGATGAGGAGCCGCATGAGATCGGAGGGGCGGTGCACCCGGGCGGGGAGCAGCGGTTCGTCGCCCGAGACGCGCTCGGCCTGCTCCTCCGCGGCGGTCGAGAGCGTCGAGCCGGTCAGACGGCCGGGGGTTTCTCGGGCTTCCTCCCGGCCGGCACCGGGCTTCCCGGCGGGTGCGGGGGCCTCGTCAGGATGGGGCTCGGCGTCAGGGGCGTCCGCCGCCTTCGGTGGCTGCACGCCCTGCTCCTTCGTCGCCTCTGATTGGTCTTCGTGTTCTCGTATCACCGGTCACCGCCCGCACGATGGTGGCACGGCCCGGCGACGGAGGGGGGCATCAGGGTGCACTGCACGGACACGCGAAGCGCAAGATACGCTCCTTTGCTCCCGCGCGCACGCCCTGTGAGCGGGCGCACACGGACCGGGCCGGGATGTCGGTGGCGTACGGCAGGATGGGCCGGATGAGCCAACACCGGACGAGCGGCGACGGGGCGGCCGGCGACCCGATGAGCCACGCATTGCCGGAGTACGCGGAGCGGGTCCTCGACGTCGCCGACCTGATCCCGCCCGGCCGCGTCATGACGTACGGCGATGTCGCCGAGTGGCTGGGCGAGGGCGGGCCGCGCCAGGTCGGCCGGGTCATGTCGCTGTACGGGGCCGCGGTGCCGTGGTGGCGCGTGGTGCGCGCCGACGGGGCGCTGCTCCCCGGCCACGAACTGCGGGCGCTGGACCACTACCGAGCGGAGGGCACCCCGCTGCGCGAGGCGTCGCGCGTCGCGGAGGGCCATCTGCCGCGCCTCGACATGAAGCGGGCACGGTGGGACGGCGTCACCGCGGGCGGTGGCGCGGACCGGGACAAGGGCGGAGGTGCTCACATCTGACAGCTTCGGCCATTCGGCGGCACAGCGGGCGGTGCCGGGGCCGTACGAGCTGCCGGAAGCGGCCCGGTCCGGGAGCCGTGGCGTACGGCATGACGGGGCCCGGCGGGCGAATCGCGGCGCGGAACACCGTGAAGCGGAACACGGCGGCACCCGCCACGCGGCGCGGGAGCGGGCCCGCGACGGCGTCCGTACCCCGGAGCCGACCGGCGAAGGCATGCGCGCCCCGGGCCGGGCCCGTGACGGCGTCCGCGCCCCGGAGCCGCCCCGCGACGGCATCCGCGCCCCGGACCGGACCCGTGAAGGCATCGGGGCTCGCGAAGGCATGCGCGCCCCGGAACGTGACGAGGCACGCAGTGCTCTCGTCCCGGATCGTGCCCCCGCTGGCGTAGCTTCGTAAGTTCGCGGCACGCACCGCACCCTCGGCATCAGCACACCCACCAGGACCGGCGAACCACGTGAGCTCCTCCTCCTTCACCCGGCACAGCCCGCACCGTCGGACACGGCAGCGGGCCGCGGGCGCGTACCGGCTGGTGCGCACTCCGCCGGGCTCCGTGGACCCTCCTCTCCTGGACGCAGCACAACGCGCGGTGGTTGATCACCCCGGCGGACCGCTCCTGGTCCTCGCCGGACCCGGTACCGGCAAGACGACCACGCTCGTCGAGGCGGTCGCCGCCCGCATCGCACGGGGCGGCGACCCGGCCCGCGTCCTGGTCCTCACCTTCAGCCGCAAGGCCGCGGTGGAGCTGCGCGACCGGATGGCCGCCCGGCTGGGCGCCGCCCGCGGACCGCAGGCCACCACGTTCCACTCCTTCTGTTACGCGCTGGTCCGCGCCCACCAGGACGCCGACCTCTTCGCCGAGCCGATGCGGCTGCTCTCCGGTCCGGAGCAGGACGTCACCGTCCGCGACCTGCTCGCCGGCCAGCTCGAACTGGAGCGGGACGGCTTCGCGCACATCCGCTGGCCCGACGAGCTGCGGGCCTGCCTGACCACCCGCGGTTTCGCCGACGAGGTACGAGCGGTGCTGGCCCGCAGCCGCGAGCTGGGCCTGGGCCCGGACGCGCTGGCCGCCTTCGCCCGCCGCACCGGCCGGCCCGACTGGGGCGCCGCCGCCGAGTTCCTGGCCGAGTACCTGGACGTGCTGGACGCGCAGGGGGTGCTGGACTACGCGGAGCTGGTGCACCGGGCCGTGCTGCTCGCGGAGCGCCCGGAGGTGTCGGCGCTGCTCGCGGGGCAGTACGACGCGGTGTTCGTCGACGAGTACCAGGACACGGACCCGGCGCAGGTACGGCTGCTGCACGCGCTGGCCGGCAACCGGGGGAGCGCGCCGGGCGCGGGGGGCGGCCGGGACCTGATCGCCTTCGGTGATCCGGACCAGTCGATCTACGCGTTCCGGGGCGCCGATGTGAACGGCATCCTCGACTTCCCGGAGACGTTCCGGCGGGCGGACGGCGCTCCGGCCCGGGTCGGCGTGCTCACCACCTCGCGGCGTTCCGGCGGACAACTGCTGGCCGCCACCCGGCTGCTCACCCGCCGGATGCCGCTGACCCGGCTGCCCGCGGCGAAGGTCCGCGCCCACCGCGAACTGGCCGCGGTCCGCGAGGGCGGCAGCGTGGAGGCGTACACCTACCCGACCGCGTCCACCGAGCTGGAGAACATCGCCGATCTTCTGCGCCGGGCGCATCTGGAGGACGGCGTCCCGTGGAACGAGATGGCAGTGCTCGTACGGGCCGGCGGCCGCACACTCCCCTCGCTGCGCCGGGCCCTGACGTCGGCGGGCGTGCCCCTGGAGGTCGACGGTGACGACCTTCCGCTGCGCCACGAACCGGCGGTGGCCCCGCTCCTGACAGCCCTGCGCACGGTCGCGACCGCAGCTTTGCGCCAGGGCGCGCCGGGCGCGGACGAGGCTCCGGCGTCGGAGAGCGCGGCGGGTGCGGAGAGCGCGGAGAGCGTGGCGGGTGCGGAGAGCGCGGAGAGCGTGGCGGGTGCGAAGGACACAGCGGACCCGGAGGGCACAGTGGGCCCGGCGGTCCCGGAGGGTGCGCAGGATCCGGAGGTGTCCTCCTGGCTGGACACCGAGACCGCCCTGGCCCTGCTCGCCTCCCCCCTCGGCTCCATGGACGCGGCCGACCTGCGCCGCCTCGGCCGGGCCCTGCGCGACGAGGAGCGGGCCGCCGGGAACCGCGTGCCGGCGCCCTCCGGCGACCTGCTGGCGCGGGCGCTCGCCGAGCCCGAACGGCTCGTCGCGCACGATCCGGCGTACGCCCGCGGCGCCCAGCGCCTCGGCGCGCTGCTGCGCAAGGCGCGCGAGCTCCTCGAAGGCGGCGGTACCGCGGAGGAGGCCCTGTGGGCACTGTGGTCCGGCACCCCGTGGCCGGGCCGGCTGGAGCGTGCCGCGCTGCGCGGCGGCGCGGGCGGCCGCAACGCCGACCGTGACCTCGACGCCGTCTGCGCGCTCTTCGACACCGCGGCCCGCGCCGAAGAACGCACCGGCGGGCGAGGGGCGCTCAACTTCCTGGAGGAGGTCGACGCCCAGGACATCGCCGCCGACACCCTCTCCCGGCGCGCGGTGCGCCCCGACGCCGTACGGCTGATGACCGCACACCGCTCCAAGGGCCTGGAGTGGCGCCTCGTCGTCGTCGCGGGCGTGCAGGAGGGGCTCTGGCCGGACCTGCGCCGCCGCGGCTCACTGCTGGAGGCGGACCGGATCGGCCGCGACGGCCTGGCCGAACCGCTCACCCCCGGCGCCCTCCTCGCGGAGGAGCGCCGGCTCTTCTACGTCGCGGCGACCCGCGCCCGCGAACGGCTCGTCGTCACCGCGGTCAAGGCGCCCGCCGACGACGGCGACCAGCCGTCCCGCTTCCTCACCGAGCTGGGCGCCGAGCCCCGCGACGTCACCGGCCGGCCCCGCCGCCCGCTCGCCGTCGCCGCGCTGGTCGCCGAACTCCGCGCCACCACCGTCGACCCCGGGGCCTCCGCCGCCCTGCGCGAGGAGGCCGCCCGCCGCCTCGCCCGGCTCGCCGCGCTCGCCGACGACGAGGGCCAGCCGCTCGTACCCGCCGCCCATCCCTACCGCTGGTGGGGCCTGTACGAACCGACCCGCTCCGCCGTCCCGCTCCGCGACCGGGACCAGCCCGTGGCCCTCTCCGGCAGCGCGCTCGACCAGCTCGCCAACACCTGCGCGCTCCAGTGGTTCCTGGGCCGCGAGGTGAAGGCGGACGCCCCGGCGACGGCCGCGCAGGGCTTCGGCAACGTGGTCCACGTACTCGCCGACGAGGTGGCGTCCGGACGTACCCCCGCCGATCTCGCCGTCCTGATGGAGCGGCTGGACTCGGTCTGGGACGGCCTCGTCTTCGACGCCCCCTGGAAGTCCCGGCAGGAGAAGGAACAGGCGCGGGCCGCCCTCGAACGCTTCCTGCGCTGGCACGTCATGGACCGCACCGCCCGCACCCCCGCCGCGAGCGAGCACGATTTCGACGTGACGCTGGGGGCTGGGGAGTACGAGGTGCGCATCCGGGGCTCCATGGACCGCGTCGAACAGGACACCGAGGGCCGGGCCTACGTCGTCGACTTCAAGACCGGCAAGCAGTCCCCGACCAAGGACGAGGTCGCCCGCCACCCCCAGCTCGCCGTGTACCAGCTGGCCGTCCGGGAAGGCGCGGTCGACGACGTCTTCGACGGCAGGCGCCCCGAGCCCGGCGGCGCCGAACTCGTACAGCTGCGCCAGCCCGCCCCCAAGAAGGAGGGCGGTGACGCCCTTCCCAAGGTGCAGGCGCAGGAACCGCTCGCCGGTGAATGGGTCTCCGACCTGCTGGCCACCGCCGCCGGCCGGGTTCTGGACGAACGCTTCACCCCCACCACCGGCCAGCACTGCACGCACTGCTCCTTCCGGGCCTCGTGCAGCGCGCAGCCGGAGGGCCGCCACATCCTGGAGTGAGCGGGAGGGGACGGGTGCCCATCGGCCCGGACACGGTCGTCCGTACCTTGTCGGCCGTACGTTGTCGGTGCGTCCGGTTAGCCTTTCTGGGGTGTCCTCACGTATCACCGATCCCGAGCAGCTCAAGGAGCTCCTCGGGATCCCGTTCACCCCGGAGCAGACGGCGTGCATCACCGCGCCGCCCGCCCCGCAGGTGATCGTGGCCGGAGCCGGGTCGGGGAAGACCACGGTGATGGCGGCCCGCGTGGTGTGGCTGGTGGGCACCGGCCAGGTCGCCCCGGAGCAGGTCCTCGGGCTGACGTTCACCAACAAGGCCGCCGGTGAGCTCGCCGAGCGCGTCCGCAGGGCCCTGATCGCGGCCGGGGTCACCGATCCGGACGCCATCGACCCGGACCACCCCCCGGGCGAGCCCAGCATCTCCACGTACCACGCGTTCGCCGGCCGGCTCCTCACCGAGCACGGGCTTCGCATCGGACTCGAACCCACCACCCGCCTCCTCGCCGACGCCACCCGCTACCAGCTCGCCGCCCGCGTGCTGCGCGAGGCCCCCGGTCCCTACCCGGCCCTGACCAGGTCGTTCCCCACACTGGTCAGCGATCTGCTGGCGCTCGACGCCGAGCTCGCCGAGCACCTCGTACGCCCCGAACAGCTCGCCGAGCACGACACCGGCCTCCTGGCCGCGCTCGAATCGGCCCGGCTCAGCAACGCCGAGCTGCGCCGGATCCCCGAGACCGCCGAGGCACGCCGCGAACTGCTCCAGCTGACCCGGCGCTACCGCGAGGCCAAGAAGAGCCGCGACCTCCTCGACTTCGGCGACCAGATCGCGCTCTCCGCCGAGCTGGCACTCACCCGCCCCGAGGTCGGCACGATCCTGCGCGACGAATTCCGGGTCGTGCTGCTCGACGAGTACCAGGACACCTCCGTCGCCCAGCGGCTGCTGCTCTCCGCCCTCTTCGGCAGCGGCCCCGAAGGCCGGACCGGGCACGCCGTCACCGCCGTCGGCGACCCCTGCCAGGCGATCTACGGCTGGCGCGGCGCCTCCGTCGCCAACCTCGACGACTTCCCGCTCCACTTCCCGCACGCCGACGGCACCCCCGCCACCCGCTACTCCCTCAGCGAGAACCGCCGCAGCGGCGGCCGGCTCCTGCACCTGGCCAACGGCCTCGCCGAACCCCTGCGCGCCATGCACGAGGGCGTCGAGGCGCTGCGCCCCGCCCCCGGCGCCGAGCGCGACGGCATCGTCCGCTGCGCCCTGCTCCGCACCCACGCCGAGGAGATCGGCTGGCTCGCCGACTCGATCGCCCACCTGGTGCAAACCGGCAAGTCACCCGGCGAGATCGCCGTCCTGTGCCGCACCGCGGGCGACTTCCCGGAGATCCAGGCCGCGCTGGTGGCCCGTGACATCCCGGTCGAGGTCGTCGGACTGTCCGGGCTGCTGCACCTGCCCGAGGTCGCCGACCTCGTCGCGGTCTGCGAGGTGCTCCAGGACCCCGGCGCCAACGCCTCCCTGGTCCGGCTGCTCACCGGCCCCCGCTGGCGGATCGGCCCCCGCGACCTGGCCCTGCTCGGCCGCCGGGCCCGGCTCCTCGTCCACCGCGCGGCCCACGGCGACGACGAGGACCACGACCCCGACCGCCGGCTCGCCGAGGCCGTCGAGGGCATCGACCCGGCCGAAGTGATCTCGCTCGCCGACGCGCTGGACACCTTCCTCGAATCGGGCGGCGAGGAGGACGACGGACTTCCGTTCTCCGCCGAGGCCCGCATCCGCTTCGCCCGCCTCGCCGCCGAACTGCGCGACCTGCGCCGCTCGCTGGCCGACCCCTTGATGGACGTGCTGCACCGGGTCCTGGCCACCACCGGACTGGAGGTCGAGCTCTCCGCGTCGCCGCAGGCACTGGCCGCCCGCCGCCGCGAGACCCTCGCCAACTTCCTGGATGTCGCGGCCCGCTTCGCCGCCGTCGACGGCGAGGCCACCCTCCTGGCCTTCCTCGGCTTCCTGCGTACCGCCGTCCAGTACGAGAAGGGCCTGGACAACGCCCTGCCCGGCGGCGAGAACACGGTCAAGGTCCTCACCGCCCACAAGTCCAAGGGCCTGGAGTGGGACGTCGTCGCCGTGCCCGGCCTGGTCGCCGGCCAGTTCCCCAGCGGCCAGTCCCGCGACGCCTGGACCGCCCAGTCGAAGGTCCTTCCGCACGCCCTGCGCGGGGACCGGGCGACCCTCCCCGACGTCCACTCCTGGGACGCCAAGGGGCTCAAGGCGTTCAAGGAGGAGATGAAGGAGCACCAGCACACCGAGGAGCTCCGCCTGGGATACGTCACCTTCACCAGACCCCGCACCCTGCTGCTCGGCTCCGGCCACTGGTGGGGTCCGTCCCAGAAGAAGCCGCGCGGCCCGTCCGGCTTCCTGCACGCGCTGTACGAGCACTGCGCGGCCGGACACGGCGAGATCGAGGTCTGGGCCGACGAGCCGGCCGAGGACGAGGAGAACCCGGCGCTCGACACGAAGGCCGTCGACCGGGCGTGGCCGCTGCCCCTCGACGACACCGCCCTGACCCGCCGCCGAGCCGCCGCGGACACGGTGCTGGCACACCTGGAGGCACTGGCCGGGGCGGGGGGCGTGCCGGACGTGTACGAGGCGCTGCCCGATGCCCCGGGGCCGCACGACGAGCCCTACGACGACGGGTACGACGTCCCTCACGACTACGACGAGGGGCACGCCCCTTACGACGACGGGTACGACATCGCGTACGACGATGCCCCGTTCCCCGATGAGGCCGGTGTCGAGGCCGGGGACTGGGACGCGCTGTCGACGGAGTCCCCCGTGGCCGCCGCCTCCGCGCCTCCCGCCCCCCTGCCGCGCGTCCCGGAGTCGACGGAGCCCCCCGGGCCCCCCGCCCCTCTGCCGCGCGTCCCGGCGGCCCGTACCCCCGAGCCCGCCGGGGAGCACCGCCTCACCCCCGAGGAGGCCCGCACCCTCGCCTCCTGGGACCGCGACCTCGACGCCCTCGCGGGCGAGCTGCGCCGAGCCCGCGCCACCGTGCGCGACGTCCTCGTACCCGCGTCGCTCTCCGCCACCCAGCTGCTGCGCCTCGCCGACGACCCCGACGGCTTCGCACAGGAGCTGGCCCGACCGATGCCACGGCCGCCGCAGCCCGCGGCCCGCCGGGGCACCCGTTTCCACGCCTGGGTGGAGTCCCGCTTCGAGGAGCTGCCGCTGCCCATGCTCGGGCCCGACGAGCTGCCCGGCGGCGACGAGAGCGACGCCGAGATCGCCGACGAACGCGATCTCGCCGCACTCAAGGAAGCCTTCGAGCGCACCCCGTACGCCCGCCGCACCCCGTACCGCGTCGAGACGCCGTTCCAGATCACCCTGGCCGGCCGGATCATCCGGGGCCGCATCGACGCGGTGTACCGCACCGGGGACACGTACGAGATCGTCGACTGGAAGACCACCCGCGCCAACACCGCCGACCCCCTCCAGCTCGCCGTCTACCGCCTGGCCTGGGCGGAACTGCACGACCTGCCGCTCACCGACGTCACCGCCACGTTCCTGTACGTGCGCAGCGGCGAGACCGTCCACCCCAAGCGCCTGCCGGGCCGGGCGGAGCTGGAGCGCATCCTGCTGGACGAGCAGCCGGACTAGTCCATGCCCGCCCCGGGGCCGGGCCCAGGGGCGGGCATGCCCTGCGGCGCGTACGGACTAGGACTGCGCAGCCCGGTCGATCAGCAGTTGGGCGCGGGCGGTCGCGAACAGCCGCCGCTGCGTGGCGAGCTTGCCGGGGGTGGCGGCGGTGTCGAGGAGCAACTGATAGACCCGGCCGGCCTCGCCCGGGACGAAGACCTCGACGCGCTTGCGGGGTTCGCCCTGGCCCGCCCAGTGGTAGTCGATCTCCAGCCAGAGGGCGCTCCGGCCGTTCTGCCGGGTGGTGTGGGTACGGACTTTCAGACCGGCCATCGACGACCTGGCGGTGTCGCGGTACCAGGCGAGCTGCCCGGCGGAGGCGTCCTGGGCGGTCGCCCCGTACGAGGTGTCCCGCTTGACGCTCAGGTCATGGGCACCGTCCGGGGACACCCAGTTGCTCTGGATGGCGTTCCTCTCCTTCCGGGTCCAGCCGTCCGGCACGGCGAAGACGACAGTGAGACCGGGCTCCGCGACCCGGCGCCACCCCTCGGGCACCGGCGGCGGGGCGGGCTGCGACGGCCCCGAGGGCGTGGCGTCGGGCCCGTCGGCCGCGCCCGTCCCCGCCGTCCCCGCCGGGGCCGGCGCGGAGGCCGAGGCAGCCGGAGCACCGGCATTGTCGGCGATGGTCCGGTTGACCGAGGAGCCACCGACGAGCGGGATCCCCAGCACCGCCAGCAGCAGACCGACGACAGCGGTGACCGCCGAGACCCACGCGGCCGTCTCCCCGGTCCGCCGACCCGGCGGCGTACCCGCACCTGAACCGCTCAACTCCCTCTCCCCCCTCGCAGCCGGGCACGGGCGCTGCCCCGCAAGGCCACTCAGGAGGCCATTCAACTGGAGGAGCGCCGGCACCGACAGGTATCCGGCCACAGCGGTGCGGGAAGGGCCGGGATTCCCGGGCGGGAGGATCCCGCCGGGCGAGGCACTAGGCTCAAGGCCATGAGCGACACCCCGGACAGCGCCGTCCGTACGTACACCGAGCAGCACCGCACAGCCTTCCTGGACGACCTCGCCGACTGGCTGCGCATCCCGTCCGTATCCGCCCAGCCGGAGCACGACGGGGACGTACGGCGCAGCGCCGAGTGGCTGTCCGCCAAGCTCGGGGAGACCGGTTTCCCGGTCACCGAGATCTGGGAGACGCCCGGCGCCCCCGCGGTCTTCGCCCACTGGCCGTCCGACGACCCGGACGCCCCGACCGTCCTGGTCTACGGGCACCACGACGTCCAGCCCGCCGCCCGCGAGGACGGCTGGGACACCGACCCGTTCGAGCCGGTGATCCGCGACGGCCGCATGTACGGGCGGGGAGCCGCCGACGACAAGGGGCAGGTGTTCTTCCACACCCTCGGCGTCCGGGCCCACCTCGCCACCACCGGCCGCACCACCCCCGCCGTCCATCTCAAGCTGCTGATCGAGGGCGAGGAGGAGTCCGGTTCGCCGAACTTCCGCGCCCTGGTCGAGGAGCGGGCCGAGCGGCTCACCGCCGACGCGGTGATCGTCTCCGACACCGGCATGTGGGACGAGTCGACCCCCACGGTCTGCACCGGCATGCGCGGCCTCGCCGAGTGCGAGATCGAGCTGTACGGCCCCGAGCAGGACATCCACTCCGGTTCGTTCGGCGGCGCGGTCCCCAACCCGGCGACCGCCGTCGCCCGGCTCGTCGCCGCACTGCACGACGCGGACGGCCGGGTCGCGATCCCCGGCTTCTACGACGGTGTGGCCGAACTCACCGACACCGAGCGCGCGCTCTTCGCCGAGCTGCCCTTCGACGAGGCCACCTGGCTGCGCACCGCCAAGTCCCGCGCGGCATCGGGCGAGGCCGGCTACTCCACCCTGGAACGCATCTGGGCCCGTCCCACCGCCGAGGTCAACGGCATCGGCGGCGGCTACCAGGGCGCCGGAAGCAAGACCATCGTCCCGTCCTCCGCCCTGGTGAAGATCAGCTTCCGGCTGGTCGCGGGCCAGGACCCCGACCGCATCCAGCAGGTGGTCCGGGCTTGGGCGGAAGCACGGATCCCGGCCGGTGTCGGGCACCGGATCACCTTCTCCCCGGCCACCCGCCCCTGCCTGACCCCGCTGGACCACCCCGCCCTGCAGGCCGTGGCCCGCGCCATGGGACGGGCCTTCGGCCAGAAGATCCTCTTCACCCGCGAAGGGGGATCGGGGCCCGCCGCCGACCTCCAGGACGTGCTCGGCGCACCCGTCCTCTTCCTGGGCATCTCCGTACCGTCCGACGGCTGGCACGCCCCCAACGAGAAGGTCGAGCTCGGCCTTCTGCTCAAGGGCGTGGAGACAACCGCCCACCTGTGGGGCGAGCTGGCCGTCGCACTCCGCTGAATCCTCTGAACACCCGATCCATCCCGGGGGAGTAGGAAGCACCTGTGAGCACCTTCGACAACGCCACCGCAGACCGGCCCATCGGTCTCACCGCGCCCAGCGGCATCGACCGCGCCGCGCACCACCGCCTCGACGAGGCATGGCTGTCCGCCGCGTGGAGCCACCCGACCACCCGCGTGTTCGTCGTCTCCGGCGGCCAGGTGCTGATCGACGACACCGCCGACGGCGGTACGGAGATCGTCATGACTCCGGCCTTCGAGGCCCCGCTCACCGAGACCCACCGCTACTTCCTCGGCACCGACGAGGACGGCGTCAGCTACTTCGCGCTCCAGAAGGACTCCCTGCCCGGCCGCATGGACCAGCCGGCCCGCCCGGCCGGTCTGCGCGAGGCCGGTCTGCTGCTCGGCCCGCGCGACGCGAGCCTGATGGTGCACGCGGTGGCGCTGGAGAACTGGCAGCGCCTGCACCGCTTCTGCTCCCGCTGCGGCGAACGCACGGTCATCGCGGCGGCCGGCCACATCCGCCGCTGCCAGGCATGCGGCGCCGAGCACTACCCGCGCACCGACCCCGCGGTGATCATGCTCGTGACGGACGACCAGGACCGGGCGCTGCTGGGCCGCCAGGTGCACTGGCCCGAGGGCCGCTTCTCGACGCTCGCGGGCTTCGTCGAGCCGGGGGAGTCCATCGAGCAGTCCGTGGCGCGCGAGGTGTTCGAGGAGGCGGGGGTCACGGTCGGCGAGGTCGAGTACATCGCCAGCCAGCCCTGGCCGTTCCCGTCGAGTCTGATGCTCGGCTTCATGGCCCGGGCCACCTCGTCCGAGATCAATGTGGACGGCGAGGAGATCGAGGAGGCCCGCTGGTTCTCCCGCGAGGACCTGCAGGCCGCCTTCGAATCGGGCGAGATCCTGCCCCCGTACGGCATCTCGATCGCGGCGCGCCTGATCGAGCTCTGGTACGGCAAGCCGCTCCCGAAGCCGGGCAGCGTCGGCTGACGCCCGAGCGGTCCGGTGCCCCCGGCCCTGTACGCGGACGCCCCCTCCGGTGCTCGACCGGAGGGGGCGTCGCCGCACTGCGGGAGAGCCGGGGATCAGGCGGCGAGCGCCTGCTTCACCTGAGCCAGGGACGGGTTCGTCATGACGGCCTCGGCACCCGTGTCACCGACCACGAGAACGGTGGGAACGGTCTGGTTGCCCCCGTTGGCCTTCTCGACGAAGGCCGCGGACTGCGGGTCCTGCTCGATGTTGATCTCGGTGTACGCGATGCCCTCGCGGTCCATCTGGCCCTTGAGCCGGCGGCAGTAGCCGCACCACGTGGTGCTGTACATCGTCACAGTGCCCGCCATGTCTAGGCGCTCCTCTGTCTCGTCTGTCTCGTCGGTCTTCTCAGACTCGTCTGAACTCATCCGTCTCATCCGGCACGCGGACACATCCGTCACGCGGAGAAGCTGGACCGTGCGTCACCGCACGGAAGGGGAACGTACGCGAGGCAACCACCATTCCCGCCCCCGCCCGGCGTCGGCATCGTCCCGGGCCGGCTCCGGGGCCGCCCCGGTGCCGGACGCCGAGGTCGCCCGGGATCAGTACGGCAGAGTCCGGGATCAGCAGTACGACAGAGTCCGGGATCAGCAGTACGACACAGAGCACGGGATCAGCAGTACGACAGAGCACGGGATTAGTACGACGGATACGGCGCCCCTGTGGACAACCTCCGCGTCCGCCTCTCCCGACCTGGCAGCATGGCGGGGTGACAGCAGCAACGCATTCCTCCCTTTTCCCTCAGGTCCCCGAGTCGGCCGACGCCGTGCTCGACGGCCTGGATCCCGAGCAGCGCGAGGTCGCCACGGCCCTGCACGGCCCGGTGTGTGTGCTGGCCGGAGCCGGTACGGGCAAGACGCGTGCGATCACCCATCGCATCGCCTACGGGGTGCGCGCAGGGATACTCCAGCCCACGAGTGTCCTCGCCGTCACGTTCACCAACCGGGCCGCCGGTGAGATGCGCGGACGGCTCCGCCAGCTCGGCGCGGGAGGGGTCCAGGCCCGGACGTTCCACTCCGCCGCCCTGCGCCAGCTCCAGTACTTCTGGCCGAAAGCGGTCGGTGGCGATCTGCCCCGGCTGCTGGAGCGCAAGGTCCAGCTGGTCGCCGAGGCCGCGGCCCGCTGCCGCATCCGCCTCGACCGCAACGAGCTGCGCGATGTCACCAGCGAGATCGAGTGGTCCAAGGTCACCCAGACCGTGCCCGGCGACTACCCGGCCGTGGTCGCCAAGACCCAGCGCGACGCCCCGCGCGATCCGGCCGAGATCTCCCAGATCTACGCGACGTACGAGGAGCTGAAGCGCGACCGCTCGGTGATCGACTTCGAGGACGTGCTGCTCCTCACCGTCGCGATCCTCCAGGACCGCCACGATATCGCCGACCACGTCCGCCGCCAGTATCAGCACTTCGTCGTCGACGAGTACCAGGACGTCAGCCCGCTCCAGCAGCGGCTGCTGGACCTCTGGCTCGGCGACCGGGACACCCTGTGCGTCGTCGGCGACGCCAGCCAGACGATCTACTCCTTCACCGGAGCCACCCCCGACCACCTGCTGAATTTCCGCACCCGCCACCCCAACGCGACCTTGGTCAAGCTGGTCCGGGACTACCGCTCCACCCCCCAGGTCGTCCACCTGGCCAACGGACTGCTCGGCCAGGCCCGGGGTCGCGCCGCCGAACACCGGCTCGAACTGGTCTCGCAGCGCGCGCCCGGCTCCGAGCCCGCCTACGCGGAGTACGCGGACGAGCCCTCGGAGGCCGAGGGCACCGCCCGCCGGATCCGTGATCTGATCGCCGCGGGAGTCCCGGCAGGCGAGATCGCCGTGCTCTACCGGGTCAACTCTCAGTCCGAGGTCTACGAGCAGGCCCTGGCGGACGCGGGCGTGCCGTACCAGCTGCGGGGCGCGGAGCGGTTCTTCGAGCGGGCCGAGGTGCGCGAGGCCGGAGTCGCCCTGCGCGGCGCCGCCCGCGCCGGGGGCAACGACTCCCTGCTCGACGACGCGGAGGGGCTGCCCGCGGAAGTGCGCGCGGTGCTCTCCACCAAGGGATGGACCCAGGAGCCCCCCGCGGGTTCCGGAGCGGTGCGCGACCGCTGGGAGTCGCTGGCCGCCCTGGTCCGGCTCGCCGAGGACTTCGAACAGGCCAAGCCGGGCGCGACCCTCTCCGACCTGGTGGCGGAGCTCGACGAGCGGGCCGCCGCCCAGCACGCCCCCACGGTCCAGGGCGTCACCCTCGCCTCGCTCCACTCCGCGAAGGGCCTGGAGTGGGACGCCGTGTTCCTGGTCGGCCTGACCGAGGGCATGATGCCGATCACCTACGCCAAGACCGACGAACAGATCGAGGAGGAGCGCCGGCTGCTGTATGTCGGCGTCACCCGGGCCCGCCTCCACCTCTCGCTGTCGTGGTCGCTCTCCCGCTCGCCCGGCGGCCGCGCCGGACGGCGCCCGAGCCGCTTCCTCAACGGCCTGCGCCCCGGCTCGGCGCCCCTGGGCACGCGTGGCACGGCCGGTGGCGGCGGGATCGAACGGGGCCCGGCGGGATCGGTGGCCAAGCGCAGCCGCCGAGGCCCCGCCCGCTGCCGGGTCTGCGGTAAGACCCTCACCGACGCCGGTGAGATGAAGCTGATGCGCTGCGAGGACTGCCCCTCCGACATGGACGAGGCGCTGTACGAGCGGCTGCGCGACTGGCGGGCGGTCAGGGCCAAGGAGATCGGTCAGCCCGCCTTCTGTGTGTTCACGGACAAGACGCTGATGGCGATCGCCGAGGCCGTACCGGGCAGCGAGGGCGAACTGGCGGTGATCTCCGGCGTCGGCGCGCGGAAGCTGGGCCGGTTCGGGACCGCCGTCCTGGCCATTTGCGCAGGTGAGACGGTGGAGGATGTGCTCGGGAAGGCTGCTGACGAGATGTGAGAAAAACTCGTCGAAAAAATAGTTTGCGCCTGCCCCAGTCATCACCATAGGTTCTTAACCACGGGAACAGCGACTTCTCTGAAGCCCTGGTCCTGTGCTGTACTTATCCGAATACGTAGGACCGGCCCGCCGGTCCGCCCTAGACGCCGAGAGGAGGCGATTGAAGTGATCAGCATCATCGAGACCAACAAAATGACCGATCTTTCGGTCGTCTCCGCCTGCTCGCTCGGCCTCTTCCGCTCTTCCGAGTCCTCGCTCCGTGGCACCGGTCTGTCCGGCATCTCTGTCGCACGTCCGCTGTCCCCGGCGAGCCTCCCCGTGCGGGAGCGCAATGAGCGACCGGCTCTGGCACCGGCAGCAGCAGTAGCGAAGGGACAGGCCCAGGCCTATGCCTTTGCGGCCGTCGGTGCGGGAGCGGAATCCGGCGCCAAGAAGCAGACGATGCAGCACCACACGATGTGGGCCTTCCGTGGGCCTGAACCCTGGAGTGATCCAGCCTGATTCACCATCAGGCCGGCGCCTTCAGGGCCGCGGAACCCCACTCGGGATCCGCGGCCCTTTTGTTTTGTCCAAACGGACGAGACAGCGCGAAGGAGCCTCGGGACAAGCAACACCCGGTACCAGCCGCCACCCGGCCAACAGGCCGGAACGACCAGACGAGGACACCACCCACCGTGCAACTCGAAGCGCACGCCCCGTCCGTACCGCCTTCCGACACGATCCCGCCGCCCGGCCTCACGGAGGACTCCACCTTGTTCCCCCTCACTGCGCTCACCGCGCTCGACGACGCCATCGAGAACCTCGGCGTTCCCGTCCCCTGCCGCTCCTATGACCCTGAGGTCTTCTTCGCGGAGTCGCCCGCCGACGTCGAGTACGCCAAGTCCCTCTGCCGCACCTGCCCGCTCGTCGAGGCCTGCCTCGCCGGCGCCAAGGAGCGTCGCGAGCCGTGGGGCGTCTGGGGCGGTGAGCTCTTCATCCAGGGCGTCGTCGTCGCTCGCAAGCGGCCGCGTGGTCGTCCGCGCAAGAACCCGGTCGCGGCGTGATCGCCGGACTGGGGGCCACGGCCCCCAAACCCATGAAGCGCATCGGCACCATCGACCGTCCCCACACCCACGATCCCCGAAATCAGGCAGCAATGTCCGTCCCCACGAATGAGCCCGTCGGCTCCGCAACACCGAACGTCACGATCATCGGCGCGAACGACTCGCGTCAGAACAGGACCCGCGAGATGCAACTCATCCCAGAAGCCCTGGCTCGTGCTCATATGCACGACCGCATGAGGGAGGCCGACACGGAGCGCCAGGCGGTACGCCTGATCAACGCGCGCCGTATGCAGCGCCGGGCCGAGCGCGCCTCGATGCGCGCCCGCCGGGCGCTGGCCATGGCCGTCATGCACTGAGCCTGGCCGTACACCAGCAGTACCCGCTGCCGGGCAGCCGCTCTGCCCGGCAGCAATCAGTACCCACAGTCAGTACCCCTTCCGCGGGGCCGGTCCGAAACGGACCGGCCCCGCGGTCGTGCTGTGTGGTGGCGCCGCGCGGCGCGGCGGCGACGGAGTTATCGTCACGAGGTGGACGAGGAGACCCAGCACCGGATTCAGCGACCCGCGCAGAGCGACGCTGCGATCGTCACCTGTGCCCTGTGCGGCACCTCCGCCGAGAGCGAGACCGCACCGCCGACCTGGATCTGCTCCGTGGAGAACAGCAGGCGCCAGCACTTCTGTGAAGAGTGCGCCCGCACTCACATCAGGTCGATCGAGAGCAGGCTGGACTCCGCCTGGTGGTGACCCGGCCGGCGGCCACGCGTCCAGCCGTGCCGCCCCGGACCTACGCCCCCAGGGGCGCGTCACCCGCCAACTCCTGCACCTCGGGCTCCCGCACCTCGGATTCCTGTTCGTCGGGCTCCCGCACCGCAGGTTCCTGTGCCTCGGCTTCCGGTGCCGCAGTCGCCTGCTCGTCCGCGGGCAGAAAGCCCGGCAACCAGGATTCGAGCTCGTCGCGCAGCCGCACCGTCGCGCCCAGCTGGCACAGCACCCCGATCGTGCTCAACGTCACCCGGTGTATCAGCAGATAGGCGGGCGGCAGATTCAGCTGCTTGCCGAGTTGGTGGGCGGGGGAGCGGGGATCCGCGATCCGCGCCGCCTGATTGCGCATCCAGCTCCGGGTGAACGTGAACTCCTCCACCTGCGCCGGCTCGATGATCGGGAGGAGATAGTCGAGCACCGCGTCCGGGTCGAGGTCGATCGTGTCCTTGACGAATCCCTCCCCGCGCAACAGCTCGTACACCGCCTCCGCCTCGCCCGCCAGCGTCAGCCGCAGGGAGTCCCCGATGGTCTGCGGCAGACCGCCCGGCAGCCGGTCCACCGTCCCGAAGTCCAGCACCCCGAGCCGCCACTGCCCTTCCTCGCCGGCCTCCTCGTCCGGAGGCAGCAGCCGGAAGTTGCCCGGATGCGGGTCCGCGTGCAGCAGGCCGGTGCGCGCGGGCCCCGAGAAGAGGAAGCGCGCCAGCAACTGCCCAGCCCGGTCCCGCTGCTCCGGTGTGCCCTCCGCGATCACGTCGGACAGCGGGACACCGTCCATCCACTCCGTCACCAGCACCTGGTCGGACTGGTGCACCACGCCGGGGATCACGACATCCGGGTCGTCCGCGAACTCCTCGGCATGATCCCGCTGCGAGCCCGCCTCCTGCTCGTAGTCCAGCTCCTCCGAGACCCGGTCACGCAGCTCCGTGATGAGCGGTTTGATGTCCATCCCGGGAATCAGCGGGCCGAGCAGGCGGGCGAATCTGCTGAGCTGGGTCAGATCCGAGAGCAGTGCCTCTCCGGCGCCCGGATACTGCACCTTCACCGCGACGTTCCGCCCGTCGTGCCAGACCGCCCGGTGCACCTGGCCGATCGAGGCGGCGGCCGAGGGCTTGTCCTCGAATTCGAGGAACAACTCCCGCCAGCCCTCGCCGAGCCGCTCCTCCAGTACCGCGTGGACGGTGCCACTGGGCATGGGCGGTGCGGCTTCCTGGAGCTTGGTGAGCGCCGCCCGGTACGGTCCGGCGACCTCCTCGGGCAGCGCCGACTCGAAGACGGACAGTGCCTGTCCGAGCTTCATCGCCCCGCCCTTCAACTCGCCCAGGACCTTGAACAACTGGTCCGCGGTGCGCTGCTGCACCTCCCGGGCGACCAGCTCCGCCGATCTCCCGCCGATCCGCTTGCCCAGACCCCACGTGGCACGGCCGGCGAAGCCCAGAGGCAGGGCGGCCAACTTGGCGGTGCGGGTGACCGCTTTCCGGGGTAGATCAGACATGAGCCCCTCCAAATCCCAGACTGCCGTACCGCGTGCGGCGGTTACCCGGCCATTGTGTCCTGCATCGCTTCGGTCCCGGAGGAGCCCTCCCGGTCAGTGTGCCCAGCCGCTCCGCAGGAACAGCCGAGGTGAGGCACCAACCGCTCGGTCCGCCAGTCCAACAGTGGCAGCGCGGCCTCCCAGCGGGCCCCCGTGCTCGCGGGCAGTTCGCCGTCCAGGAAGGACAGCGCATGGGCGGCCGCGAGCCCCGCGACCGCAGTCGCCAGTCCCAGGTCACAGGCCTGCACGGCAGTCCGCCGCCCGGACTGCCACTGGGACAGCATCCGCGTCCAGTCCGTGTCGCCTGCCGCGCGGTCCAGTGCCAGGCACCCGGCGCAGGCCGTACCCCCGGGCAGGACCAGGGGGCCGACGAACCCCGTCGCCTCCATCACTCCGGCGTAGAGATGAGGAGTTCCCGACGCGATCCACGGATCGGCCGCACGGGGGTCGGGGACGTACGCCGTGAAGCCGTCGCGAGGGGCCATCACGATCAGCGACAGCCCGGGCTCGCCACCGGCCGGAGAGCCCGCCGTCTCCGCCGCCCGGGGAGCCGGACCCGCGGCGGATCTGCGCACCAACTGCCGGGCGGCGGTGTCCCTGCGCTCCCCGACGGACGCCGGCGGAAGCCCGCCGGGCGAGATGTCGCACGGCTCGGCATGCCCGCCGTCCAGCACCTCCACCCGGCCCACCCCGGACCCGGACAGCACCGCCGCGATCGCGGCGCCGACCCGCCCGGCACCTCGCACCTGGACCCGCATCGCCCTACGGGCCGCCAGCCGTCGCATCCCGCCGCCCGGTTCGGGATGGACGACGGACAACGAGGCCAGATCGGGGCGGTGCCGGTCCAGGCCGCCCGGCCTGTCCCGTAACGCATCGGCCTCCGGGCCGGCGGCCCGTACATCGTCGATCAGTCCCGCGTTCATCAATCGACGGACCAAGACGTCCACTTGATGGTCCGACAGGTCCAGCGCTCGGGCCTCCTCTCGCAGCAGCGGCAGGCCGCGTGTTCCGTCGAGCAGTTCCAGAAAGCTGCCCGTGGCGATATCCAGCGGGCCGAACTTCACCGCGTGGGCGTGAGTCACACCGAATTGCACGGTGCCCCGGCCGCGCCATGCGCGGCGCAGTGCGGGCTTCAACATCGGATGCACGGCTACCCCCGGTCTGAGTTCCTTGATCTCTTTGGCTCCTGGATCCTCGCTCGCGGGCCGCTGCCCGTGATCTTCGCGAGATCCGTTGTCAGAATGCAGGCAGGCGTCGAAGCGTGCAGAAAGTTATCCACAGGCAGGGGGTATTAGTCGTTCAAATGGTGCATGCCATGGAGTGGATCAAGCGTGAACCGTCCGGAGACGGGACTTCCCCCGCCGCAACCGGGTAACGTCGTGGCGTGCCCGCCGACCCGTCACCCGGAATCGCCGGGGAGACCCCCGCGCGCAGTGCCGGAACCCAGCAGCGCAGCGCGACGGACCGTCCGCCCCGCGCCTCGGCAACGAGCGCGGTCGAGGTCCGCAGGAGCAACCGCCGCAGCAGAACGGTCTCCGCGTACCGGGAGGGCGACCGCACCATCGTGCTCATCCCGGCCCGGATGTCGGAGGCCGAGGAGCAGCGCTGGGTGAACGTGATGCTCGACAAGCTCGCGGCGCAGGAGAGCAGACGCGTCTTCGGCGACGGCGAACTCGCCGAGCGCGCCGAGCGGTTGTCCGCCCAGTATTTCGAGGGCCGGGCCAGGCCCGCTTCGGTGCGGTGGGTGACCAACCAGAACACCCGCTGGGGGTCCTGCACCCCGGCGGAGGGCAGCATCCGCCTGTCGCACCGCTTGCAGGGCATGCCCGAGTACGTCGTCGACTACGTGCTGGTCCATGAGCTGGCCCACCTGCTCGTTCCCGGTCACGGTCCGCGCTTCTGGCGGCTGCTGGAGGCGTATCCGCGTACCGAGCGGGCGCGCGGATACCTGGAGGGCGTGGTGGCGGCGGACCGGCTGCCCCATCTGCCCGCCGCGCGCGGTGAGTGACGTCCACCGATTCTGTACCGGGTGTGTACCGACTTAGCTCGATGTCGGACTTTGCGGTTAGCCTGGCGCGACGCATTCACATTCGGGATGGGGGACGGTCGTTACGCATGGCCAGGGAATTCCAACGCGGCCACAAGGCCAAGATCAGCGATCTCACGCCGGGGACGGATCTGTACGTAGGTGTGCAGATCGCCGGTCAGGGACTGACCTTTGACATCAGCTGCTTCGGCCTCGATGCCAATGAGCAGCTCTCCGACGACCGGTATTTCATCTTCTTCAATCAGCCTAAATCGCCCGAGGAGTCCATTCAGCTCCTCGGTGCCCAGGCCGGCGACACCGAGTCGTTCCGCGTCACCCTGGACCGCATTCCGGCGAACATCCACAAACTGTCGTTCACCGCGACGGTCGACGGGGCCGGACAGATGTCCCAGGTCGGCCCCGGATACATCCGGATCGTCGCCGGTGGCGAGGAAGTCGTCAGGTACGCCTTCAACGGTTCGGAGTTCACCACCGAGCGCGCGGTGATGCTGGGCGACTTCTACCTGAAGGACGTCTGGCGGTTCGCCGCGGTCGGCCAGGGCTTCGACGGCGGCCTCGAAGCGCTGCTGAAGAACTTCGGCGGTGAGGTCGCCGAGGAAGAGCCCGCCGCACCTCAGCCGCAGGCCGCGGCACCGTCGTTCGCCCCGCCGGCCCAGGCTGCCGCACCCGCCCCCGTCCCGTCCTTCGGAGCCCCGCCCGCACCGCAGGCACCCCAGCCCCCGCAGCCGGCGCCGTCCTTCGGCGCTCCGTCTGCCCCGGCCCCGCCTCCCACACCGCAGCAGCAGATGCACGCCGCGCCGACGATGGCGGCGCCACTGGCGCCGCAGGGTGGCACGGTGCCGCCGCCCGCCCCCGCCCCCGCTCCGTACGGACAGCCGCCCCAGCAGCCGCAGTTCGGGCAGATCCCCGGCCAGGTGCCCCCCGCCGCCCCGTACGGGCAGCAGCCCCCCGGCCAGTTCGGCCAGCAGGCCCCGGCCCCGTACGGTCAGCAGCCTCCCGGCATGCAGCCTCCCGGCATGCAGCCTCCCGGCATGCAGCCGCCGGGAATGCAGCCGCCCGGTATGCCCCAGGGCGTGCCGCAAGGAGTTCCGCAGACCGGTGCCGGTCTCCAGGCGGCGCTCCAGCCGTACAAGGAGACGTCCACCGGTCAGCGCTGGACCCCGCAGAACCAGCAGCTCATGCGGGTCGACCTCACCATGGGCGGTACGCCCGTGCTCGCCCGCCAGGGCAGCATGGTGATGTACCAGGGCAAGGTCGACTTCGGCTACAAGGGCGCCGGTTTCGCCGGCCGCATCGTCGGCAACGCCACCGGCCAGGAAATGCAGCTGATGCGCTGCAGCGGCCGCGGACAGGTCTTCCTCGCCGAGGACGGCTCCCATCTGCACGCCATCGAGCTCCAGGGCGACGGCATCTGCGTCTCGGCGGAGAACGTCCTCGCCTTCGACGAGTCGCTGCAGCACGAGGTCCGCAGGATCGAGGGCCACGGCATCCCCGGCGGCGCCCTGTTCACCATGCAGTTCCAGGGCACCGGCACGGTCATCGTCAAGACCCACGGCGTCCCCGTCGTCCTGCCGGTCACGCCGACCACCTTCGCCGACTGCAACGCCGTCGTGGCCTGGTCGTCCGCGTCCCAGGTGATCATCTCCAGCCAGGTCCGGCTGCGCCGCAACGCGTACCCGGGACACAGCGGGGAGACCGTGAACCTCCAGTTCCGGGGCGCCCCCGGCAACTTCATCGTCGTCCAGCCCTACGAGGTCTGAGGGAGCCCGTCATGAATCAGCAGCTCGCGGGCTACGCCCCGACCCCCGTCACGGCCCGTATGGAGAACCACGGCCGCACGATGCTCAAGGTCGCCATGGCCACCGGCCAGGACCTCTACGCACGTACCGGCTCCATGGTCGCGTACGAGGGCTTCATCCAGTACGAACCCAACCCGCCCGCCGTCCGCCAGATCGCCTCCCAGTGGATCACCGGCGAGGGCGCACCGATCATGAAGTGCTCCGGCGACGGACTCCTCTACCTCGCCGACTACGGCGCCGATGTGGTCGTCATCAACCTCAACAACGACTCCCTCTCGGTCAACGGCACCAACGTCCTGGCCTTCGACGGGCATCTCACCTGGGGCGTGGAGCGGGTCAAGGGCCTCGCCAAGTTCGCAGGCCAGGGCCTGTGGAACGTCTGCATCTCGGGCACCGGCTGGGTCGCGATCACCTCGCGCGGCACACCGATCGTCGTCGACTGCGGACGCGGTGAGGACGAGACCTACGTCGACCCGGACGCCCTCGTGGCGTGGTCCCCGAACCTCAAGGTGAAGGGCAAGCGCAGCTTCAAGGCATCCTCGCTCATCGGGCGGGGCAGCGGCGAGGCGTACCAGATGGCGTTCTCCGGCCAGGGCATCGTCGTCGTACAGCCGAGCGAGGACAGTACCGACCGCCTGCGGGTCCGGAACTGACGGGGGAGGAGAACACACCATGCAGAGTCCGCTCTTCAGCTACACCGAACAGCAGTCCCAGGACCGGTACACCGTCCAGAACCCGCAGCTCCTGCGGGTCTCGCTGACCGGCCACGACGACGTCCTCGCCCGCAAGGGCGCCATGGTCGCGTACCAGGGGCTGATGGAGTTCGACGGCGAGTACCAGTCGCACGGACAGCGCCGCGCCCGCGCGAACACCGGTGAGGGCCTCGACCTGATGCGCTGCTCCGGGCAGGGCACCGTCTACCTCGCCAACCTCGCGCAGTACATCCACGTCGTGGACGTCGACCATGACGGCATCACGGTGGACAGCGCCTATGTCCTGGCGCTGGACTCCTCGCTGCACACCGAGGTCATCGCGGTGGACAGCCAGTACGGCATCTCGGGCACCGGGAAGTACCAGCTCAACATCTCCGGCACCGGCAAGGTCGCCCTGATGACCTCGGGCCAGCCGCTGATGATGCAGGTCACGCCGGACAAGTACGTCAACGCCGACGCCGACGCGATCGTCGCCTGGTCCAGCTCGCTGCGGGTCCAGATGCAGGCCCAGACGCACTCCTCGGGAGTCTGGCGGCGGCGCGGGAACACCGGAGAGGGCTGGGAGCTCAGCTTCCTCGGCCAGGGCTTCGCCCTGGTGCAGCCGAGCGAGGTGCTGCCCCCGCAGAACCACGAGATCGGCCAGGGCGTCCGCGCCCAGTTCGGCATGGGCCAGCAGGGCGCCCACGGTCAGAACCAGAACAACTCCTGGAACTGAACCACCGGGCACCGGCACGCGAACACGGGTGAGGGGTGGTCTCCGCGGAGACCACCCCTCACCCGTGCCGCAGACGGTTCCTACCCGCGCCGCTCCAGCTCGGCGCGGGTCCGCTCCATCAGCCGTACGACCGAGGCGTCGGCCACCGAGGCGACCTCGTCGTAGGCGAACCAGCGCAGGTCCAGTGACTCCTCGCTGATCTGCTCCGTCGCCCCGGAGGGTGCCAGCGCCGCGTACTGCACGTCCAGGTGCCAGTGGCAGGGAGCGGGGATCGGGTGGCGGTCCAGCCTCACCGGGCCGCCACCGAGCAGAGTCAGCCCGGTGATGCCGGACTCCTCGGTCGCCTCCCGCAGCGCCGCGCCGGCGAGCGACTCGTCCAGCGGCTCGCAGTGACCGCCCATCTGGAGCCACATCCGGAGCTTGCGGTGCAGGGTGAGCAGCACCCTGCCGCGCTCCGGGTCGATGACCAGCGCGCTCGCCGTCAGATGGCCGGCGCCGCAGGCCTTCCACATGCCGTCGGGGTGCTGTGCCAGGTGGTCGAGGTAGCCCTGGCGCAGCTCGACCTGGGCCCGGTCCGGGCTCTCGTACCCCTTCAGTACGAGAACGGCGTCGTCGTACAGGCTCACCGGTCGCTGTCGCCCTTGCCGTCGTCCTCGCGGTCCTCGGTCTCCCCGGTGCCGGCCTCGCCCTTGTCGTCCGCGTCCGCGGCGGGCTTCTGCGGGCCCTTCGCGGCCTCGCCGAGCATCTTGTCCAGCTCGGAGAAGTCCAGCTGCTCGTGGTGCACGAAGCCGTCCGGATCGTCCAGGTCGTGGGCCGTGGGCAGCATGTCGGGGTGCTCCCACAGGGCGTCGCGCCCGTCCAGACCGCGCGCGTCGGTGAGCGAGGCCCACAGGCGCGAGGCGTCACGCAGCCGGCGCGGGCGCAGCTGGAGGCCGATGAGCGTGGCGAAGGTCTGCTCGGCGGGGCCGCCGGAGGCGCGGCGCCTGCGCATCGTCTCGCGCAGCGCGTCCGCCGAGGTCAGACGGGACTTCGCGGCCTCGTGCACCACGGCGTCCACCCAGCCCTCGACCAGCGCGAGAGCCGTCTCCAGCCGGGCCAGGGCGGCCTTCTGCTCCGGAGTGTCCTCCGGCTGGAACATGCCCTGCTGAAGAGCGTCCTGGAGCTGCTCGGGCTGCGACGGGTCGAACTGGCCGACCACGTCCTCCAGCTTGCTGGTGTCGACCTTGATGCCGCGCGCATACCCCTCCACGGCACCGAACAGATGCGAGCGCAGCCACGGAACGTGGGCGAAGAGACGCTGGTGGGCGGCCTCGCGCAGCGCGAGGTACAGCCGCACCTCATCCTGCGGCACACTGAGGTCCTTGCCGAACCGCTCCACGTTCAGCGGCAGCAGGGCGGCCTTGCCCGCCGGGCCCAGCGGCAGGCCGATGTCGGTCGAACCGACCACCTCGCCCGCGAGCACCCCGACGGCCTGCCCGATCTGCTGGCCGAACATGGCGCCGCCCATCGACCGCATCATGCCGATCAGCGGGCCGGCCATCGCCTGCATCTCCTCGGGCAGCACATCGCCCATCGCGAGACCGACACGCTCCGCCACCGGGTCGACCAGCTTCTGCCAGGCGGGAAGGGACGCCTCGACCCACTCCGCACGGCTCCACGCCACGGTGGAGACCGAACCGGAGGGCAACGACGTCACGCCGTCCAGCCAGAGGTCGGCCAGGCGCAGCGCCTCGTCCACGGCGGACCGCTCGGACGGGCCGACGCTGGCGTCCTTCGTGCCGTCCGGCGTGCCCTGCGAGACCGTCTGGCGGGCGATCTGCTTGGCCATGTCCCAGTTCACGGGACCGCCCTCGTAGCTCAGCATCTGGCCGAGCTGCTGGAAGGCGGCGCCCAGGTCATTGGGGTTCATCGTGCCGAACATCGCCGCGAACGGGTTGTCCCCGCCCGCGCCGGGCCCGAAGCCGAACGGGTTCGCAGGCCCGCCCGAACCCTGCCCACCTCCGGTGGGGTCCTTCTTCTTGCCCTCGTCGCCGTTCTCCGGCTCCTCCGGCGGAAGGCCGAATCCGAATGGGGTGTCACTCACGGGTTTCCTCGGCTCGTAGGGCCGCCGGCTCGAACCGACGGCGACTGCCCGACATCACCATCCAGCGTAGACACCAAAAGTCCGCTTAGGGCCTCAGTGCTCCGCCGGCTCCCGGCCTGCGGCAGGATGGACGCCACCTGGTACGCACGCGTCATTCGGGTACGTACTGAAGACAACCGCTGGAGACGCCCGGTGAGTTCCCCAGATCCTCAGGTTCGCGCAGCGCGAAACCTGTCCGCCCCCTCGACCGAGAACAAACCAGAAAAGAACCGCTCCAGGCATCGTGGCCCCGTCGTCGCGGTCACCGGAGCGGCAGGGGGCGTGGGCGAGCTGCTCACCGCACGCCTCGCGGCATCCGAGGAGATCAAGCAGGTCATCGCCATCGACGAACGCCGAGGAGAGGTCTCCGAGGCGACCTGGCACATCCTCGACGTACGCGACCCCGCCATCGCGGAGAAGCTGCGCGGCGCGGACGTCGTGGTGCACCTCGCACTCGATCTCGACCTGGAGACCGACCCCGCCGCCCGTACCGCCTACAACGTGCGCGGCACCCAGACCGTGCTGACGGCCGCCGCGGCCGTCGGTGTCCACCGGGTCGTGCTGTGCACGTCGGCGATGGTCTACGGGGCGCTGCCCGACAACGACGTCCCGCTCGCCGAGGACGCCGAGCTGCGCGCCACCGCCGAGGCCACCGGCGTCGGCGACCTCCTGGAGATCGAACGGCTCGGCCGCCGCGCGCCCCGCGCCCACCCCGGACTCAACGTGACCGTGGTCCGGCCCACCGTCCTGGTCGGCGGTACGGACACCGCGCTGACCCGCTACTTCGAGTCGCCGCGCCTCCTGGTCGTCGCCGGATCGCGTCCGGCCTGGCAGTTCTGCCACGTCGACGACCTGGTCACGGCCCTGGAGTACGCCGCGCTGGAGAAGATCGACGGCGAGTTCGCGGTCGGCTGCGACGGCTGGCTGGAGCAGGAGGAGGTCGAGGAGCTCAGCGGCGTGCGCCGGATGGAGCTGCCCTCCGCGGTGGCCCTGGGCGCCGCCGCCCGGCTGCACCGGATCGGCCTCACCCCGTCCCCGGCGGGCGATCTGGCGTACACGATGCACCCCTGGGTGGTCAGTGTGAGCCGGCTGCACGACGTGGGCTGGCGCCCGGCCTGGACCAACGAGGAGGTGCTCGCCGCGCTCCTCGAAGAGGTCGAGGGCAGGCACACCGTCGCGGGACGCCGTCTCGGCCGCAAGGACGCCACCGCGGCCGGTGCCGCCGGTGCGACCGTGGCACTGCTCGGCACCGCCGCCCTGGTCCGCCGCGCCCGCAAGGCCCGCCGCCGCATCTGAGGGCCGCCCGGCGGGGCCCGCCCGAGCGGGACCTTCTGTAGAAGGCTCCAAGGTCAGGGGCGGCCCGCCGGTGGAAAGCGCTATTCCGCCTTGTCGGCGCCGTGCGGCACCATGGGCCCCATGGCTCCCACCTATGACCACCCCGGCGAGCGGGCGGCGGGCGACCCCGTCCGGCTGCTGGAGATCCGCGACACCCCGCTCTCCGTCGACGAGGTCTTCCGGGCCGTCGGGGACGACGCCGCGGGCGGCACGGCGCTCTTCGTCGGCACGGTGCGCAACCACGACGGCGGCCAGGACGTCGGCGCGCTCGGGTACTCCTGCCACCCCTCGGCGCAGGACGAGATGCGCCGGGTGGCCGAGAAGGTCGTGGCGGACTTCCCGGTCCGGGCGCTGGCCGCTGTCCACCGGGTGGGTGACCTCCAAGTGGGCGATCTCGCGGTGATCGTCGCCGTCTCCTGCCCGCACCGCGCCGAGGCGTTCGCGGCCTGCCGGAAGCTCATCGACGACCTCAAGCACGAGGTTCCGATCTGGAAGCACCAGCGCTTCTCGGACGGCACCGAGGAATGGGTCGGAGCCTGCTGAGCGCAAGCCGGCCAGGAGGCCGTCCGGTCCGATTTGCGTAACCCCACCCCTGCCGTGAGCGTTGGTGGTCCAGACGGTTAATCTGCTGATCGGTCAGTTGCGGTCGCTCATTGGGGTAGGGAGGTCGTAATGGCAGCACTTGCCTGGTTGCTGATTCCGCTTTTCGCTGCGCTCGGCGCTGCGATATGGGGAAGCTGGGCCACCCGTAATCGAACGACCGGCGATGTCTCCGAACTCGCCGGCTATGCCAGGTTCCGCGAGGCGATGGAGAAGCCGCACTCCGGTTCCGATGTCGCCTGACGTTTCCTCGCGCGTACGCAGTTGCCAATCCGCATCGCGGCTCCGACTGCCGACGCCCTCCGGCACAGCCCGCGCCCGGCTTCCCGCCTCGTACGGACCGGCCCCGGCGGTGCACTGACAGACCCTTCCCGTACTGTCGTTCCATGCCACGCCGCACCGCGACGATGCTCGCCTCGACCCTGGTCCTCATCGCGCTGCTCTGCGCAGGCGTGCTGATCAAAGTGCCGTATTCGGAGATGTCTCCCGGGCCGACCGTGAACACCCTCGGCGAGGTCGGCGGCGAACCCGTCCTGCAGATTTCCGGGCACAAGACGTACCCGACGTCCGGCAACCTCAACATGACAACGGTCAGAGTCACCGGTGCCGACTACAACATGAACCTCGTCGAGTCCGTCTACGGCTGGCTGGCCCACGACAGCGTGGTCGTACCGCACGACACGCTCTACCCCGACGGCAAGACCGAGCAGCAGTCGACGCAGGAGAACGCCGAGGAGTTCAGCCAGTCCCAGGAGAGCGCCAAGGTCGCCGCGCTGAACGAGCTGAAGATCCCGGTGACCTCGCGTGTCGTGGTCTCCACGGTCATCAAGGACAGCCCGGCCCAGGGCAAGCTGCACGCCGGCGACGTGATCAAGGAGGTCGACGGCACGGCCGTCGAGCAGCCCGAGGACGTCGCGAAGCTCGTCACCCGCCGCGACCCCGGTCAGAAGGTCACCTTCACGATCATCCCCGCCCGTACGGCGGAGGCCGCCGAGAAGGCCGGCAAGGAGCCCGAGGGCAGCCGGAAGATCGTCATCACCACCGCGAAGGCGCCCAAGGAGGACCGCGCGATCGTCGGTATCCAGGCCGGGACGGACCACACGTTCCCGTTCCGGATCGACATCAAGCTCGCCGATGTCGGCGGCCCGAGCGCCGGTCTGATGTTCTCGCTGGGCATCATCGACAAACTGACCCCCGGCAAGCTCACGGGCGGCAAGTTCATCGCGGGCACCGGCACGATCGACGACAAGGGCAAGGTCGGCCCGATCGGCGGCATCAACATGAAGCTGGTCGGCGCGCGCGACGCGGGCGCCAGGTACTTCCTGACGCCGGACGAGAACTGCAAGTCCGCCGCCGCCGACACCCCGAGCGGACTCACGCTCGTGAAGGTGAAGACGATCGACGACGCGAAGAAGTCGCTGGAGAAGATCCGTGCGGGGGACACGGCCGGGCTGCCGAGCTGCTCGGCGAGCTGACCGCGCCCCCTGCGGGGGAGGCGCCGGGAGGTCAGCCCTCGAAGGTCGCGGCCAGCGCGTCGGCCAGACCGGGCACCAGACCGGCGCCGGTCCGCACCTCGCTCGGGGTGTCCTTCGCACGCAGCCGTACGGCCGACTCACGCGTACCGTCCCGCAGGACCGCCACGGTCATCCGCACCTCCTGACGCTCCGGGTGTTTGGCGACCCACTTGGTCAGCTGGGCGTCGCTGAGCCCCTCGGGCACGGATGCCTCGGCGGACGGCGGCAGCATCAGCCGCTCCACCGTCATCGCGCATCCGATCACCGCGTCGGGCCAGGCGATCGTGGCGAGGAACTCGTCCAGGGCGGTGCCCGGCGGCAGCTCGTCCTGCTCGATGGGGGTCAGTGCGGAAGTCGGGGATTCGGCGCTGTCCAGACCGAGCTGGGCGGCGAGACCGGGCTCCTGGACCCGCAGCTTGGCGGTGTCGACCAGGGCGAAGAGCCGGGCAGGCTGGTCCCAGCCGAGGCCGGAGATGTACTCGTCGATTTCGAGCACGGCGACGGTGAGCGGGCTGGCGGCCATCGGGGGGCCTGAGGGGGAAACGTTGGGCATGGTCAATATCCTGCCTCCTTCCGCCCCGGGAACGGGAACTAGGTAAAGCCTCAGTAAGTTGCATAGGTGGGCTCTACGATCGCTGGGCCCGCTTCACACGACCCGCGAACTTCGAGGTGCGCACGTTGGCTTTCCAGATGCCGGACCGCGGCGGAGGCCCGACCGGGCCACGGATCAGAGTCGGCCGCCCGTCCCGGCGTGCCCGTACCCTGCTCATGACACTGGGCGTCCTGGCGGTTCTCGCCATGGCGTTCGTCATGTTCGCCGGGTTCTGGACTGACTGGCTGTGGTACCGGTCGGTCGCGTATTCGTCCGTCTTCACCACCACCCTGTGGACCAAGATCGGGCTGTTCCTCGTCTTCGGACTGCTGATGGCCGTCGCCGTCGGCCTGAACATCTGGCTCGCGCACCGGCTCCGGCCGCCGCTGAGCGCGATGTCGCTGGAACAGCAGAGCCTGGACCGCTACCGGATGAGCCTCGCCCCGCACAAGAAGTGGGTGCTGCTCGCGATCACCGCGCTCGTCGGTCTGATCGCCGGAGCATCCGCCTCCGGCCAGTGGCGTACCTGGCTGATGTATGTGAACGGCGTGGCGTTCGGGCAGAAGGACCCCCAGTTCCATCTGGACGTGTCCTTCTACGCCTTCGATCTGCCCTGGTACCGCTTCCTGCTGGGCTTCGGCTTCGCGGCCACGGTGCTCTCGCTGATCGCCGCCGCGATGACCCACTACCTGTACGGCGGGCTGCGCATCACCAGCCCCGGAGCGCGGGCGACCGGCGCGGCCACCGGCCATCTGTCGGTGCTGCTCGGCGTCTTCGTCTCGCTGAAGGCTGTGGCGTACTGGCTCGACCGGTACGGCCTGGCCGTGAAGTCCAGCGACTTCAAGGCCACGGACAACTGGACGGGTCTGCGGTACGTCGACGCCAACGCCTATCTGCCGGCCAAGACCATCCTGTTCTGCATCGCCGCGATCTGCGCCGTGCTGTTCTTCGCGACGCTCTGGCGCCGCACCTGGCAGCTCCCGGTCATCGGCTTCGGCCTGATGGTGCTCTCGGCGATCCTGATCGGCGGGCTGTACCCCGCGATCGTGCAGAAGTTCCAGGTCCAGCCGAACGAGCAGGCCAAGGAAGCCCCGTTCATCCGGAAGAACATCGAGGCGACGCGTGACGCGTACGACATCGACGACGCGAAGGTCGACGACTACTCCGGCAAGAGCACGACGGACGACGACGCCAAGCTGCGTGCCAGCGCGAACGAGGCCGCCAGCTACCGGGTGATGGACCCCAATGTCGTCTCCCCGGCCTTCCAGCAGCTCCAGCAGAAGAGGAACTACTACCAGTTCCCCAAGACGCTGGACGTCGACCGCTACAAGGACGCCGCGGGCAAGGACCAGGACACGGTCATCGGTCTGCGCGAGCTCAACCTCGACGGCATCCCCAAGCGCAACTGGATCAACGACCACTTCACCTACACCCACGGTTACGGCGCCATCGCCGCCCGGGGTACGACGACGGGCAAGAACCCGAAGGGTTCCCCGGACTTCACCGAGTCCGGCCTGCCGACGTCGGGTGAGCTCGGCGAGTACGAGCAGCAGATCTACTACGGCGAGAAGACCGAGCAGTACTCCATCGTCGGCGGGCCCCAGAAGGAGCTCGACTACGAGGAGGACGGCGAGAAGACCACCAGCTACAAGGGCGACAGCGGGGTCAGTCTCTCCAACGCGTTCAACCGCGCCGCGTACGCGGTCTCGTTCAGCGAGCCGCAGATCCTCTACTCGGGAGCCATCGGCGAGGGCTCGCGGATTCTCTACAACCGCACGCCCAAGGAGCGCGTCGAGGCGGTCGCCCCGTGGCTGACCATCGACGGCGACGCCTACCCGGCCGTGGTGAACGGCCGCATCCAGTGGGTCGTCGACGCGTACACCACCACCAACGGCTACCCGTACGCCTCCCGTACGACGCTCGGTGACACCACGGCCGACTCGCTGACCACCAACCAGCGCGCGGTCGTCGCCCAGCAGAACCAGGTCAACTACATCCGCAACTCGGTGAAGGCCACCGTCGACGCCTACGACGGCAAGGTCAAGCTGTACGAGTGGGACACCGAGGACCCGGTCCTCAAGACCTGGCGCAAGGCGTTCCCGGGGACCGTGGAGCCCAAGGCGGACATCCCGAAGCAGCTCATGGACCACCTGCGCTACCCGCAGGACCTGTTCAAGGTGCAGCGTGAGCTGCTGACCCGCTACCACGTCACGAACCCCGCGCAGTTCTACAGCGGCAGTGACGCCTGGCAGGTCCCGGACGACCCGACCAACAAGGAGTCCGGCTCCGTCCCGCCGTATTACCTGAGCATAAAGATGCCGGACCAGACGGCTCAGAAGTTCTCGCTGACGACGACCTTCACCCCGAAGGGACGGCCCGACCTCGGGGCGTTCATGGCGGTGGACGCCGATGCGGCCAGCAAGGACTACGGCACGATAAGGCTGCTGAGAGTCACCACCACGGTGAAGGGCCCCGGACAGGTACAGAGTGAGCTCAACGGCAACGACGATGTCGCCGAGTTCGTGAGAAACCTGAAGGGGACCGACTCCGACATCGAGTACGGCAACCTGCTGACCGTGCCGCTGGAAGGGGGCTTCCTCTACATCGAGCCGGTGTACACGCGCGGTGGCACGCAGAACTATCCGCTGCTGCGCAAGGTCGCCGCCTCGTACGGGTCGAAGACCGTCTTCGAGAACAGCCTCGGGGAGGCGCTCAACGCGGTCTTCGGGGTGACGGACTCCGGCACCACCGAGCCGCCGGACACCACCCGGCCACCGGGCACCACGCAGCCTCCGGCCACCGGTGACGCGGCGCTGAAGAAGGCGATCGCGGACGCGCAGAAGGCATACTCGGAGGGCGAGGCGGCCCTCAAGGAGCAGGACTGGGCCGCCTACGGCAAGGCCCAGGCGGATCTGCAGGACGCGCTCCAGCGCGCGGCGGCCGCCCAGCCGAAGTCGGGCAGCGCGAACAACGCGAACGGCCCGGACAAGGCGGGCGGCGCCGACAAGGCGGCTGACGGTGCCGACAAGGGAGACAAGCCGGCCGGCGCTGACAGCGGTGGCTGAGTAACCCGGTAAGGGCTCACCCCCGCGTCGTGGTACGGTTTCACCACAACGACGCGGGGTGGAGCAGCTCGGTAGCTCGCTGGGCTCATAACCCAGAGGTCGCAGGTTCAAATCCTGTCCCCGCTACTGAAAGACGAAGGCCCGGATCCTTTCGAGGATCCGGGCCTTCGTCGTGCCACGGCGACTTTCTTGTGCAGGGTGCGTGAAGTGCGGTTCGCGGGGCACGAGTTGGCTCCGGACGTGTTTGACTTATCTCTCTGTGGGCATGTCGACAAAACGCTGAAGTGACCTAACTGGCCGCGCTATACCAGGTGTACGCGGGTGGCAGGCGGTGCGACGATGGTATTTATGGGGGACAGGGCAACTCTGTTGGAGACAGGGCGGTTTGTGCAGCATCGCGTTCATCGGACGGGTAACGCGATGAATGCGGCTTTTGGCGTTGCCGCCACCGAGAGCAACGAGACCACTGACACACCTGAGACACCCGAGACACCTGAGATCATCAAGGCGACCGAGACTGCCGAGACTGCGGGGTGTGCCGCGACCGTCGAGAGCACGGAGTTCACAGAGAGCACGGGAAGCGCCGGGGCCGAGGGGGGCGCCGGAACCGTCGGGGCCACGGAGACTCCTGGTGGTGCCGAGAGTCCGGAGAGTGCCGAGAGCGAGGCGCGGCACCGTCGCGCCGCCGACGCCGGGGACACCGCGTCGATGAGCGTGCTCGGCGCCCTGCTGCTGCGCCGCGGCGACCTGGACGGCGCCGAGCCCTATCTGCGCGGCGCCACCGCGGACGGCGACCGGGCCGCTGCCAACAACCTGGGCGTCCTGCTCCACCAGCGCGGATACACCGACGACGCGGCCGGCTGGTGGCGCATCGCCGCCGTCGCGGGGTCCGCCGCCGCCGCGCACGCGCTGGGCCGCCACTACCGCGAGCGCGGCGACGAGCCCGGCGCCGAATACTGGCTCCGGCAGTCCGCCGAGCAGGGCCACGCGCTGGGCGCGTACGCCCTGGCCGATCTGCTGGAGCACCGCAGCGACGTCGGCGCGGAGCGCTGGCTGCGCGCCGCCGCCGAGCAGGGGCACCGGGAGGCCGCGTACCGCCTCGCGCGCCTGCTGGACCGCAACGCCGGCGACGACCCGCACGACGCCTTCGGCCGCCCGGGGCTGGGCCCCGGCGCGGGTGACCGCCCCGGTGCGGCCGGACGTCCCGTGGTGCGCAAGGACGACGGCCCGGTGGCAGGTCCGGCGACCGGGCGGGTGGGCGAGGCCGAGCAGTGGTACCGCCAGGCCGCCGCGCGCGGTCACCGGCGTGCCGCCCTGCACCTCGGCGCCATCCTCGAACAGCGCGGCGAGCCCAAGGAGGCCGGCCGCTGGTACCTCATCTCCGCGAAGGCGGGCGAGGCGCGCGCCGCCTGTGCGCTCGGCTTCCTGCTGCGCGACGCGGGCGACGAGGAGAGCGCCGCCGTGTGGTGGCTGCGCGCCGCCCAGGACGGCGACGGCAACGCCGCCAACGCCCTGGGGGCACTGCACGCGGCCCGTGGCGAGCAGCAGACCGCCGAGCGCTGGTACCGCGCCGCCATGGACGCGGGCGACGTCAACGGCGCCTACAACCTCGGCCTGCTCTGCGCGGCCCAGGACCGTACGCCGCAGGCCGAGCAGTGGTACCGCCGTGCCGCGTACGCAGGCCACCGCGAGGCCGCCAACGCACTGGCCGTACTCCTGCTCCAGGCGGGCGACGCGACCGGTGCCGAGCCCTGGTTCTCCAAGGCGGCCGAGGCGGGCAGCGTGGACGCGGCGTTCAACCTCGGCATCCTGTACGCCGGGCGCGACGAGGACCGCATGGCGCTGGTCTGGTACGAGCGTGCCGCGGCGGCCGGGCACACCGAGGCCGCCCTCCAGGTCGGCATGGCTCTGCTGCACCACGGCGAGGAGCAGGAGGCGGAGCGCCATCTGCGCTGCGCGGCGGGCGGCGGCAGCGCGGAGGCGGCCTTCCGGCTGGCCGGGGTGCTGGACTCGCGGCAGCCGCCGCCCGGCCCGCCCGCGCTCGGCGAGCCGATGCCGGAGAAGACCGAGTGCGAGGAGTGGTACGAGCGGGCCGCCGAACAGGGGCACCGCCGTGCCCAGGTGCGGGTCGGGATGCTCGCGGCGGCCCGCGGTGACGTGGACAGCGCCGCCCGCTGGTACCGCGAAGCAGCCGAGTCCGGCAGCCGCAACGGTGCCTTCAACCTCGGGCTGCTGCTCGCCCGCGAGGGCAGCGAGCGCGAGGCCGCCCTGTGGTGGAGCCGCGCCGCGAACGACGGGCACGGCCGGGCCGCGCTGCGCCTCGCCCTGCTGGCCGCCCGCCGCGGTGAGCTGACCGAGGGGCAGCGCTGGTGTGCCCGGGCGGTGGAGCTGGGTCCGGCGGAGGTCGCCGAACGGGCTGCCCGGCTGCGGGAGGCACTGCACCAGGAGCTGACCGCGTAGGTCCGCGCGAGGCCGGGTGCGGGGCGTCGTGCGAGCGGCGTCCCGTGCCCCTCCCCGCGGGGCGCCGGAACGGATTTGCGCTGGTCGGCAGCGGTGACGTACAGTTCTAAACACAACGACGCGGGGTGGAGCAGCTCGGTAGCTCGCTGGGCTCATAACCCAGAGGTCGCAGGTTCAAATCCTGTCCCCGCTACTGAAGACAGAAGGCCGGATCCTTTCGAGGATCCGGCCTTCTGTGTGTGTGCTGCGTGTGAGTCAGAGTTTGTGTCCCACCGCCTCCGAGCACATCGCCCGGTCGACGGCCTTCGTCTCCGGCACCGAGGCGCCCTTCGACACTCCCGAGTCGGCGTACGCCTCCTGCAGCCGGTCCGTCGTGCCCTTCCGTATCTCCCAGTCCATCCGCATCGACGGGGTCGACCGCAACGTGGCCTCGTCGGTCTTCATCAGCTTCGCCAGCTCGGTGACGAAACCGGGATCGGACTTGTAGTCGCCGGCGAAGTAGGTGTTCACCGTCCGGATGTAGGCGCGGAGGAAGGCGACGCCCGCGTCCTGGTCCTCGTTCAGCAGCGTCGGGCCGAAGAGCAGGCCGCCGAGCGGTTCACCGACGGGCTGGCCTCCCAGGAACGCGTACCTCTTGTCGCCGTCCACCTTGCGCCAGATCGGGTCGAGCAGCCAGGCGGAGTCCACGCCGCCGTTCTGCAGTGCGGTCAGCACGTCCGCGGAGCCGAGCTGCTGGAAGCTGATCCTGTCGAGGCCGCCGCCGTGCTTCTTCAGGGAGGTGTCCATCGGGTACGCGATGACCGAACCCTTGCCGATCATGGTGCCCAGCTTCCGGCCCGCCATCTCGACGTGATCGGCGCTCTCGCCGTCCTTGAGACGCACCCACAGACCGCTCTTGGAGGTGGGGTCGGGGGAGAAGTTCCCCGCGACCCATTTGATGTCGAAGCCGCCGTTGATGCCGTTCATCACGGCTGCCTCGGGAGCCGCCCACTGGGCGTCCACATCGCCCTTGGCGAGCAGCGGCAGGGCGTCGGGGGTGGGCAGCACTTTCAGTTCGACGTCCAGCCCTTCCTTCGCGAACTCTCCCTTCGCCACCGCGACCTGGAGCGGAGCGACGTACTCCGCGCTCAGGGTGCCGGTGGCCACGGTGATCTTCCGCTTCTTCGCCAGGGGCTGGGCGGCCGGTGCGCCCTTGTCGCAGCGGGCCGCCTTCCGGTCGGGGGCGAGGTCGGCCGGGTCGGTCCAGCTTCCGGCGCCACAGCCCGCGACGGGCCTGACGGTGCGTGGCGCGGCGGCGGCACCGTCGCCGCCGGAGTCGTGCCCGGCGCAGCCCGCCGCGCCGAGCAGGGATGCCGTGACGAGCACGACGGTGCATATGAAGCGGGTGTGGGTACGCACAGTGCCTCCGTACGAAGAGCGTGGGGAGCCGTTCAGGACCGACCGGGGCCGCGGTCGCGCGGGGCCCACGGCGTGAGCAGCCGCCCGGCGATCCGCACGACTTCGGAGAAGACGACACCGAGGACCGCCACACACACGATGCCGACGAACATCACGTCGTTCTGGAACAGCGCCCGGGAGTCGAAGATCAGATGGCCGAGACCGTCGGCCGCGGCGATCTGCTCGGAGGCGACGATGACTAGCACGGCCACTCCTGCCGCGATCCGTGCCCCGACCAGTACCGCGGGCAGCGACGCGGGCAGCAGTACGTGGCGGAACATCTGCCAGTGCGAGGCGCCGAAGACCTGGCCGGCATCCCGGTGGCCGGCCGGGACGGCGAGCACGGCCGCCATGGTGGAGATCCAGACGAAGAAGAAGACGGTCGCGGCGACCAGAGCGATCTGCGGCCCTTCGCCGAGGCCGAACATGTTGAGGAAGACGGGCAGCAGGGCCAGCTTCGGCACGACGTACAGGGCGTCGAGCAACGGCTCCAGCGCCGCCCGTACGAGGGAGAGCGAGCCCATCAGCAGGCCGAGCGCGTACCCCGCGACGGTGCCGATCGCATAGCCGCCGAGGACCCGCTTGAGCGTGGCCCATACATCCGGCCACAGTTCACCGGCGCCCGCCCGGTCCAGGCCGTCCGACAGGATGGTGGAGGGGGCGGGGTAGACCCGGGCGTCGATCCAGGACTGCGTGGCGGCCAGTTGCCAGAGCAGCACGAGGAACAGGGGTACGGCGACGGCGAGCGCGATCTCCAGGGCGCGGCGCCTGCGGTGGGTGCGTACCGGACGCAGTTCCTGCGGGCCCGGCCTGCGGATCAGAAGGCCCTCGTCGGGCTTCGTGGTGTTCACGGTGATGGTCATGCCGGGACCGCCTCCCTGCGCACCTCGCCGCGCAGGAGTTCCCACAACTCGCTCTTCAGCGCGGTGAATTCGGGTGCCGACCGGACCGTGCCGGTGCGCGGCCGGCCGAACGGCGGGCGGCGCTCGGCGATGATCCGCCCCGGCCTGGCGGACATCACCAGCACCCTGTCCCCGAGCACGATCGCCTCTTCGAGGCTGTGGGTGATGAAGAGGGTGGTGGTACGGGTGGTCTGGGTGAGGTCGAGCAGCTCGTCCTGGAGGATGGTGCGCAGCTGGGCGTCGAGCGCCGCGAACGGCTCGTCCATCAGCAGTATCTCGGGTTCGACAGCGAGGGCGCGGGCGATCGCGACCCGCTGCCGCATACCGCCGGAGAGGGCGGCCGGGTACGCCCCCGCGAAGTCGGAGAGCCCCATCCGGGCCAGCCAGTCGCGCGCCCTGGCGTCGGCCTCCTTGCGCGGTGTGCGCTGGATGTCGAGACCGAACCGGACGTTGGCGAGCACGGTCTTCCAGTCGTAGATGCCGTAGTCCTGGAAGATCATCGCCGCCGGGCGGGATGCGGCCGTACGGATGGACAGCTCGCCGGAGCTGGGGCGGAGCAGTCCGGCGGCGATCCTGAGCAGCGTGGACTTGCCGCAGCCGGACGGGCCGACGACGCAGGTGAACTCGCCCGGCGCGACGGAGAGATCGAGCGGACCGAGGGCGGGCAGGGCCTTGGCGCCGCGCCCGAACGAGCGGGTGAGCGCTTCGGCGCGGAGCTTGGGACTGGTGGCTGCGGTGGCGGGTGGGGTCGGGTGCGGATCTCCCACGGGTCTCTCCTCGGGCGTATCGAGGTGCGGATCCGCCGCGGGGCGGACGTGATCGCCGCAGACGATATGACTACCCGTCAGATTCGGGAAGGGGGTGCGCACGTGCCGGTGGCGGGGAGGTGCGTCCCCCTGTGCGGGGGATCACGCGGAAGGCCCCGGTGCGAATGATGCTCGCACCGGGGCCTTCGTCGTGAGGAGTGGCTCGGCTCAGCCCGTCGCCGCGCAGTTCGGGCAGATGCCGCGGTAGGTCACCTCGACGCCGGAGACCGTGAAACCGAAGCGCTCGTCGCTCGGCAGGTCCGCCATCGGGTCGCCGGCCGGGTGCACGTCGCGGATCGTGCCGCAGCTCGCGCAGACCAGGTGGTGGTGCGGCCGGTGCGCGTTCGGGTCGTACCGCTTGGCGCGGCGGTCGGTGGAGACCTCGATGACCTCGCCGAGCGTCACCATCTCGCCCAGCGTGTTGTAGACGGTGGCGCGGGAGATCTCGGGCAGCTTGGCCACGGCCCGCGCGTGGACCTCGTCGGCCGTCAGGTGCACATGGTCCCCGTCGAGGACCTCGGCCACGACGCGCCGCTGCGCAGTCATGCGCCAGCCGCGTCCGCGAAGTCGTTCCAACAGGTCACTCATAGAAACAAGCCTAACAGTGGAGGGACCAGGTCCCGAACGGGTGTGACTTTGGATGTTCACTTGACTTGGACTAAGTCCATTGTAGGATCGGCACCGGCATACGCCAAGGGACAGGCTGTGCAGTTCGAGACGAATGTGCAGGAACGACGCAGGAGGCGCACGTGACGCAGGGACCGCTCACCACGGAGGCCGGCGCGCCGGTCGCCGACAACCAGAACAGCCAGACCGCGGGCGTCGGCGGTCCCGTCCTGGTGCAGGACCAGTCGCTGCTGGAGAAGCTCGCGCACTTCAACCGTGAGCGCATTCCGGAGCGCATCGTGCACGCCCGCGGCGCCGGCGCGTACGGCACGTTCACGCTGACCCGTGACGTCTCGCAGTGGACGCGGGCCAAGTTCCTCTCCGAGGTCGGCAAGCAGACCGAGACCTTCCTGCGCTTCTCGACCGTCGCGGGCAACCTCGGCTCGGCCGACGCGGTGCGCGACCCCCGCGGTTTCGCGCTGAAGTTCTACACCGAAGAGGGCAACTACGACCTCGTCGGCAACAACACCCCGGTGTTCTTCATCAAGGACGCCATCAAGTTCCCCGACTTCATCCACACCCAGAAGCGCGACCCGTACACCGGCTCGCAGGAGGCGGACAACGTCTGGGACTTCTGGGGGCTGTCGCCCGAGTCCACCCACCAGGTGACCTGGCTCTTCGGTGACCGGGGCATCCCGGCCACGCTGCGCCACATGAACGGGTACGGCTCGCACACGTTCCAGTGGAACAACGAGGCCGGCGAGGTCTTCTGGGTCAAGTACCACTTCAAGACCGACCAGGGCATCAAGAACCTCACCCAGGCCGAGGCCAACAAGCTCGCCGGTGAGGACCCGGACAGCCACCAGCGCGATCTGCGCGAGGCGATCGAGCGCGGCGACTTCCCGTCCTGGACGGTGCAGGTCCAGATCATGCCGGCGGCCGAGGCGGCCACGTACCGCTTCAACCCGTTCGACCTCACCAAGGTGTGGCCGCACGCGGACTACCCGCCGATCGAGATCGGGAAGCTGGAGCTCAACCGCAACCCGGAGAACATCTTCGCGGAGACCGAGCAGTCGATCTTCAGCCCCGCGCACTTCGTGCCGGGTATCGGTCCCTCCCCCGACAAGATGCTCCAGGGCCGTCTCTTCGCGTACGGCGACGCCCACCGCTACCGCGTCGGCATCAACGCCGACCACCTGCCGGTGAACCGCCCGCACGCCACCGAGGCGCGTACCAACAGCCGGGACGGCTACCTGTACGACGGCCGCCACAAGGGCGCGAAGAACTACGAGCCGAACAGCTTCGGCGGTCCGGTCCAGACCGACCGTCCGCTGTGGGGGCCCACCACCGTCACCGGTGAGATCGCCACGCACGCGGCCCCGAGCCACGCCGAGGACAACGACTTCGTGCAGGCCGGAAACCTGTACCGGCTCTACTCCGAGGACGAGAAGGCCCGGCTGATCGACAACCTCGCCGGGTTCATCGCCAAGGTCTCGCGCGACGACATCGCCGAGCGCGCGATCAACAACTTCCGCCAGGCGGACGGTGACTTCGGCAAGCGTCTGGAGGCCGCGGTCCAGGCCCTTCGCGGCTGATCCGGGCGGTTTGCCGTCGACCGGTGGGCCGGTCTCCCTCCCGGGGGAGACCGGCCCACCGGTCGTTCGCGGGGCTCAGCCGATTCGCGGGGCTCAGCCGATGAGTTCCGCGTGGTGGCGGCGCCGGGCGGGCGCCCAGCAGCGCAGGATGTCGCGGACGGAGACGATGCCCACGGGTCCGTGGCCGTCCAGCACGATCAGATGCCGGAACCCGCCGTGCGTCATGGCCACCGCGGCCTCTTCCAGGGTCCAGGTGGGCGCGGCGAAGACCACATCGTTGGTGGTGTGGGTGGCGACGGTCTCGACGTCCGGATCCTGTCCGGAGCCGACCGCGTTGAGGATGTCGCGTTCGGTGAGGATGCCGAGCCCGCTGTTGTCCTGGTCGAGTACGACCGCGGCCCCGACATGGCGGACCGACATCAGCCGGGCGGCCTGGCGGAGCGTATGGGCGGGCCCGATGGTGAGGACCAGCGTGCTCATGGCGTCACGGACGAGCATGAAGGGAGCCACCTCCTTGGTGAAACGACTGCGTGAGTCGATTCACAAATTCACAAGCGGGGGGACTCTCAGAGTTGCACCGATGCGGGGACGGGACAAGGGGGGACGAAGCTCCCCCGGGGGCGCGCGGAAGCGCGCGGCGCCCCGGGGGACACGATCCCGGCGTGCGAGCCGGGTCAGTAGCGCTGGTTCAGATAGCCGAGCAGCTCGTGGTGGAGCAGGCCGTTCGAGGCCGCCGCGTTGCCGCCGCCCGGACCGGAGACCCCGTCCAGGCTGGTGAACTTCCCGCCCGCCTCCTGGACGACGATCGCGTTGGCGGCCATGTCCCAGAGTGAGAGCTCCGGCTCCGCGCAGATGTCCACCGAGCCCTCGGCGACCATCATGTACGGCCAGAAGTCCCCGTATCCACGGGTGCGCCAGCAGGCCCGGGTCAGGTCCAGGAACCCGTCGAGGCGGCCCTGCTCCTCCCAGCCGCTCAGCGAGGCGTACGCGAACGAGGAGTCCGCGATCCGCTCCACCTTCGACACCTGGAGCCGGGTCGCGGAGGTCAGGCTGCGGCCGGTGTACGCCCCGGCTCCCTTGGCCGCCCACCAGCGCCGGTTCAGCGCGGGGGCCGACACCACGCCGACGACCGGCTGGAAGCCGTCCTCGCCGGCCTCCATCAGCGAGATCAGCGTCGCCCAGACGGGCACTCCGCGCACATAGTTCTTGGTGCCGTCGATCGGGTCGATGACCCAGCGGCGAGGGCCAGTGCCCTCGATCCCGAATTCCTCGCCCAGAATCGCGTCACGCGGGCGGGCCCGATGGAGGTGGCCGCGGATCAGTTCCTCGGCGGCCTTGTCGGCCTCGCTCACCGGCGTCATGTCCGGCTTCGTCTCGACCTTGAGGTCGAGGGCCTTGAACCGGTCCATCGTCGCCGCGTCGGCGGCGTCCGCCAGTACATGGGCAAGGCGCAGATCATCGTGGTAATCGGGCATGCCGTCACAGTATCGACCGAAGGTGAACGGAGCCACACGCCCCCAGAGCCACACGCCCCCAGTGCCATGAGCCCGGAGCCGCGCGGACCATTGACAGTCCCCGGGGCCGCGCCGACGCTGGGACGCGGAGCCCTCGGCGCGGGAGGCGACGATGCCCACAGCGCGGAAAGCACTGCTGGACGCCGCCCTCTCGGCGCTGGCGACCCTGCCCTGGACGTCGGTGCGCATGGTCGACGTGGCATCCGCCGCCGGAGTCTCCCGGCAGACCCTCCACAACGAGTTCGGCGGCAAGGACGGCCTGGCCCGCGCCCTGGTGCGGGACGCCGTCGACGGCTATCTGGCCGGGGTCGAGCGCGCGCTGGGAACGGCCGACGGTACTGCGGACGGACTGGCCGCCACCGCCGCCTGGACCGTCCGGGCCGTACGGACGAACGTGCTGGTCAAGGCGTTGCTCACCGGCTGCTGGAGCGAGCGGTTACCCCGCCCCGGATCCCTCGCCGCCGGATGCGGGGAGCCGCTGCCCGGCCCTCGGAGCGGCGATCCCGGGCTGCCGGCCCCCGCCGAACTGCTCCGCCGGGCCGGTGAACGCGCGGTGGCCGCCCTCGACGGGGAACGGCCACCCCAGGACCCGGAGGAACTGGCCATGACCTGCGAGATCGTGCTGCGGCTCGCCCTGAGCTACGCGCTGGTGCCTGCCCCTTCGGGGACCGGGGGAGAGCCGGCACCGCTGGTGCGCCACGTGGTGGCGCGGGTGCCGTACGCGGTCAGTGGGACGAGCCCGAGAGCTGGAGCCCGATCACCCCGACGATCACCAGGGAGATCGACACCAGCTTGAGCGTGGAGACCACGTCGTCGAGGAAGACCATGCCGTAGATCGCGGTGCCCGCCGCGCCGATGCCCGTCCACACGGCGTAGGCGGGGCCCACGTCGAGCTTCTTCAGCGACATCGTCAGCAGACCGAAGCTGCCGAGAGCGAAGACGCAGAACGCGATGGTCGGCCAGAGCCGGGTGAAGCCGTGCGAGAGTTTCAGACAGACGGCGAAGCCGGTCTCCAGAAGTCCTGCGACCACGACCAGCAGCCACGCCATCGTCAGTGCCCTCCCGCGTCGGTGACCGCCTTGCCACACTGAATGTGATTATGCACTTACCGGTGACAGCAGATCGCAAACGTGCCCCGGTCAGTCGCCTTCGCGTCGCTCCCGGGTGGAGAGCAGCCGGTGCAGCGAGTCCAGCCGGGCCGGATCTGCGTGACCGTCGGCCACCCAGGCGGCCAGGGCGCATTCCGGTTCGTGGCTGTCGTGGGTGCAGCCGCGCGGGCACTCCTCGGTGCCGGGCTCCAGGTCCGGGAACGCGTGGATCACCCGGGACGGGTCGATGTGGTTGAGCCCGAAGGAGCGCACGCCGGGGGTGTCGATCACCCAGCCGCGGTAGTCGGGCAGCGGCAGCGCCAGCGCCGATGTGGTGGTGTGCCGGCCGCGCCCCGTGACCGCGTTGACCACTCCCGTCGTGCGCCGGCGGTCCTTCGGTACCAGTGCGTTGACCAGCGTGGTCTTGCCGACGCCGGAGTGCCCGACGAAGGCGGTGACCCGGTCCTTCAGCTGCTCGCGGACCCGCTCGGCCGCGTCGCCGTTCTCCAGCTCCTCGCGGCTGGTCACGATGAACGGGACGCCCAGCGGCGTGTACGCCTCCAGCAGCTTGTCCGGGGAGGCCAGGTCGGACTTGGTGAGTACGAGGAGCGGGGAGAGCCCGCCGTCGTACGCCGCGACCAGACAGCGGTCGATCATCCTGGGACGGGGTTCCGGATCCGCCAGGGCGGTCACGATCGCCAGCTGGTCCGCGTTGGCCACGACCACCCGCTCGAACGGATCGTCGTCGTCCGCCGTCCGGCGCAGCACCGAGCGGCGCTCACCGATGCGGACGATGCGCGCGAGGGTGTCCTTGTCGCCGGAGAGATCACCGACGATGGAGACGGTGTCACCCACCACGGCGGCCTTCCGGCCCAGCTCACGGGCCTTCATCGCCATGACCGTACGGCCGTCGACGAGACAGGTGAGGCGGCCCCGGTCGACGGTGAGGACCATGCCCTCCTCGGCGTCCTCGTGCTTCGGGCGGGTATGGGTGCGAGGCCGGTTGCCCTTCGGGTTGGGGCGGAACCGGATGTCGTCCTCGTCGGGGTTCTTGCCGTAGCGGCGCATGTCTCAGGCCCCGAGCATTCCGGTCCACATCTGCGGGAAGTCCGGCAGGGTCTTGGCGGTCGTCGCCACGTTCTCGATCTCCACTCCGGGTACGGCAAGGCCGATGATCGACCCCGCGGTCGCCATCCGGTGGTCGTCGTAGGTATGGAAAGTACCGCCGTGCAGCGGACGGGGCCGGATGTGGAGGCCGTCGGCGGTCTCGGTGACATCGCCGCCCAGCTCGTTGATCTCCTTGGTGAGGGCGGCCAGCCGGTCCGTCTCGTGCAGCCGCAGATGGGCGACGCCGCTCAGGGTGGACGGCGAATCGGCCAGGGCCGCGACCGCCGCGATGCCCGGGGTCAGCTCGCCGACCTCGCCGAGGTCGACGTCGATGCCGTGGATCCGGCCCGAACCGGTGAAGGTGAGACCGTGCTCGGTCAGCTCGCAGCTGCCGCCCATCGCGGTGAAGATCTCCCGCAGCGCGTCGCCCGGCTGGGTGGTGTGCTCGGGCCAGTCGGGGATCGTGACCCGGCCGCCGGTGACCAGCGCGGCCGCCAGGAACGGCTGGGCGTTGGAGAGGTCGGGCTCGATGGTCAGATCGCGGCCGAGGAGGGCGGAGTGGGCGACCCGCCAGACGTTCGGCTCGCCGCCCGTCTCCGGCTCGTCCACCTGCGCGCCGACCGCCCGCAGCATGTCGACGGTCATCCGGATGTGCGGCATGGAGGGGAGCCGGGCGCCGGTGTGACGCACCTCCACCCCCTGGTTGAAGCGCGGCGCCGACAACAGCAGCGCCGAGACGAACTGGGAGGACGAGGAGGCGTCGATCGCCACCGGACCGCCGTCCAGCGCACCGCTGCCGTGCACGGTCATCGGGAGCGAGCCGCGCCCCTCGTCGTCGATCCGGGCACCGAGCACCCGCAGCGCCTCGATCACGCCGGTCAGCGGGCGCTCGTACGAACGCGGGTCGCCGTCGAAGCGGACCGGGCCGTCGGCCAGGGTCGCGACCGGCGGCAGGAAGCGCATGACCGTACCGGCGTTGCCGACGTCGACCGTGGTGGGGCCGTGCAGCCCGGCCGGAATGACCCGCCAGGCCTCGCCGGAGCCGTCCGGGCCCACGCCCTCCTCGATGCCGACGCCCATCGAGCGCAGCGCCTCGGCCATCAGCAGGGTGTCGCGGGAACGCAGCGGGCGGCGCAGCCAGCCGGGCTCGGCGGCGAGCGCGGCGAGGACCAGCGCGCGATTGGTGACCGACTTCGATCCGGGCACGGTGACGGTCGCGTCGACCGCCCCGGTCGCATGCGGGGCGGGCCAGAGAGCGGGGTGCACGGAGCTTTCGGTCATGGATCTCACTTTAGACCGCCCGGCAATCCGGGGGTCTCAACGGCCTCGGCCGGGGCCGTCGCCGCCGTCCGGTCGGCGTGGCCGCCGTCGCGGGCCGCCGGCCGCCCCTCATGTCTCACATACCGAGCAGCCAGCGACCGCCGCCGATCAGCGAGCAGAGCGACACCGCGTGGAACAGGAAGAGCCAGAGCGCGGCCGGTACGTCCGTCAGCCGCGACAACTGGTCGGCGTCCGAGTCCGGGGCACCGCCGTACCGCCGCTTGGACTGGAGCTCGAAGGCCGGGCGCACGCCGCCCAGGAGCAGGAACCAGACCACGGTGTACGCGAACAGCGACTGCCAGGCGGGTGAGGCCAGCCAGGACACCAGCAGGAAGACCGAGCCGGTGACGATCACCGTCAGCGCCCCGTACACATTGCGGATCATCACCAGCATCACGGCGAGCAGGGCGGTGGCCACCCACAGCAGCAGCGTGATCCGGCCGTCGACCAGCAGCCACGCGCCGCCCAGGCCCAGCAGTGACGGGGCGGTGTAGCCGGCGGCCGCGGTGAGGACCATGCCGATGCCGGTCGGCTTGCCGCGGCTGACGGTCAGGCCGCTGGTGTCCGAGTGCAGCCGGATGCCGGACAGCTGCCGGCCGGTGAGCAGGGCGATCAGCCCGTGACCGCCCTCGTGCGCGATGGTGATCGCGTTGCGGGTCAGCCGCCAGAGCGGGTTCGGCACTACGGCGATCAGCGCGAGCGTGCCGGTGACCACCACCAGCCACTGCTCGGGGGCGGGCTGGGTGCCGAACACGCGGTCCCACAGATTGCCCAGTTCGGTGCTGTCCATGGTGAGGGCGGCTCCTTGCGGTGTCGGCTTGCGGGATCGGCGTCCTGCCGGGGTGACGGTCGTGGCAGTCTGGCACTCATGTGCGGACGGTATTCAGCGAGTCGGCGGCCCGAGGACCTGACCGGACTCTTCCATGTCGAGAAGTGGGAGCCGGCCGAGGCCCTGGCACCCGATTGGAACGTGGCGCCCACCAAGGAGGTCTACGCCGTACTGGAGCGTCCTCTCAAAGACGCAGACGACCAGCGTCCGGTTCGCCAGCTGCGTGCTCTGAAATGGGGACTCGTGCCGTCCTGGGCGAAGTCCCCGGAGGGCGCCGCACGGATGATCAACGCCCGCGCGGAGACCGTCCACGAGAAGCCGTCCTTCCGCCGCCCCTTCGTCTCCCGGCGCTGCATCCTGCCCGCCGACGGCTACTACGAGTGGGTCACCGGCGCGGACGAGCGGCAGCTGGAGGAGAAGGGGAAGAAGAAGCGCCCGCGCAAGCAGCCGTACTTCGTGACCCCCGCCGACGGATCGGTCTTCGCGATGGCCGGGCTGTACGAGTTCTGGCGCGACCGGACCCTGCCCGACGACCACCCGATGGCCTGGTGGGTGACGTGCACGGTGATCACCACCGAGGCGGAGAGCACCCCGCTCGCCGTCGCCCCCGCGGACGGCCCGGCCGCGCTCGCCGACATCCACCCCCGGATGCCGCTGATGCTGACGCCGGACCGCTGGGACGACTGGCTCGACCCGTCCCGCACCGACGTCGAGGAGCTGAGGGCGCTGCTCGCCCCGCCGCCGGGCGGGCTGATGCGGGCCTACCCGGTGGCCACGGCCGTCAGCAACGTCCGCAACAACGGGCCCGAACTGCTGGAAGAACTGGCCGCGCCGGAAGTGGGCACCCTCTTCTGAACTCCCGGCGGGGAGGATGGGGCGCGTGACTACTGCAGAGACGGGCCGCGGGGCCGGGACCGCCGAAATGGCCGACACCGACGCCGGACCGGCCAGGATCACCTGGTTCCCGGCGACCGGTACGACGAAAGCGGCGGGAGCCCGCCTGGTGCTGGCCCTCGGCCATGGCGCGGGCGGTGGCGTCGAGGCCCGCGACCTGCGGGCCCTGGCCGCCGCGCTGCCCGCACACGGGGTGACCGTCGCCCTGGTCGAGCAGCCGTGGCGGGTCGCCGGGAAGCGGCTCGCGCCCGCCCCGAAGACCCTGGACACCGGATGGCGGGGGCTGTGGCCCGCGCTCGCCGCCGCCGGGCCGCCCGTCGTCGCGGGCGGGCGGAGCGCGGGGGCCCGGGTGGCCTGCCGGACGGCCGCGGAGCTCGGCGCCCACGCCGTACTCGCACTGAGCTTCCCGCTGCACCCGCCGGGCAAGCCGGAGAAGTCCCGCGCGGACGAACTGCTCGGCTCCGGGGTGCCCACGCTCGTCGTGCAGGGCGGCCACGACCCGTTCGGGCGGCCCGCCGAATTCCCGCCGGGGGAGTACGGGCTGGCCGAAGTGCCGTACGCCGACCATGGGTTCGCCGTACCGAAGAAGGCCGGGCCGAGCCAGGACGAGGCGATGGAGATCCTCACCGGCGCCGTGACCGGATGGCTGTCCGCCCTCGTGTGACGTCCACCCCGGGAATGTTGGGCGAGGGGCCACTGTTGTCGGTGTCATCGGTACATCAACGTCGTACGTGGAGAGGGAGTCCGTCGCATGGGTTCGACCATCTGCCCGAGCCGCTCGAACGCCGCTGACCTGGAGTGGACGGTGCTGCATGCGGCCAGGACCACTCCCGAGCGGGCACTGGGCGGATCGGATCGACAGCCCGTCTCGAAGCAAGGTCGACTATTCTCCGATTCGAGCGGGTCCGGTTTCGGCTCCGCCACAGCGTTGGAGGAGGTGGGTCCGGTCACTGGGACCGACACAGGGACCGACGACGGCCGCGCACAGGAGACGTCCGCCGAGCGCAACGCGCGCTTCGAGCGGGACGCGCTCGGTTTCCTCGACCAGATGTACTCGGCCGCGCTGCGCATGACGCGCAACCCCGCGGACGCCGAGGACCTGGTCCAGGAGACGTATGCCAAGGCGTACGGCTCCTTCCACCAGTTCCGTGAGGGCACCAACCTCAAGGCGTGGATGTACCGCATCCTCACCAATACGTTCATCAACTCGTACCGCAAGAAGCAGCGCGAACCCCAGCGCAGCGCCGCCGAGGAGATCGAGGACTGGCAGCTGGCGCGCGCCGAGTCGCACATGTCGACGGGTCTGCGTTCCGCCGAGTCGCAGGCGCTCGACCACCTGCCCGACTCCGACGTGAAGTCCGCTCTGCAGGCGATCCCCGAAGAGTTCCGCATCGCCGTGTATCTCGCCGATGTCGAGGGCTTTGCCTACAAGGAGATCGCGGACATCATGGGGACTCCCATCGGTACGGTGATGTCCCGACTGCACCGGGGCCGCCGCCAGCTGCGCGGCATGCTGGAGGACTACGCCCGTGAGCGCGGGCTCGTCCCGGCCGGTGCCGGAGAGTCGGACGATCGGAAAGGCTCGGGCTCATGAGCTGCGGAGAGCCGCACGAGACGGACTGCTCGGAAGTCCTCGATCATCTCTACGAGTTCCTCGACCACGAGATGCCCGACAGCGACTGCACCAAGTTCGAGGTGCACTTCGAGGAGTGCTCCCCGTGCCTGGAGAAGTACGGACTGGAGCAGGCCGTCAAGAAGCTGGTGAAGCGGTGCTGCGGCCAGGACGACGTGCCGAGTGACCTGCGGTCCAAGGTGATGGGCCGGATCGATCTGATCCGCTCGGGGCAGGCCGTGCCCGAGCAGGACGTGACGGCGGCGGAGAGCGGACAGCCGACAGCCGCCAAGGAGTGACACCCGGCGGCCGGACCGTACCGGCCGCCGCTCCCGAATCACCCGAATGTGCTAATCGGGCTCATTGACGCTCGACCGGTCGTGCAACTCGCTAGCCTGGCGCCTCCATTGACCATGTTGGGGGGCGGGCCGAGCGGGTGAGAGCCACACGCGGTGCGGCGCGCACGTTCATTCCGGTGGTCGCGCTGGGCGCCCTGCTCTGTGCGCTCCCCGCGCTGCGCGGCGGCGCGGGAACCCCCTGGGGCACCGTCGCACTGCTCACCGGGCTCTATCTGGCCTGTGAACTCCCCGGGCGCCGCCCCTTCTTCGGAAGCTCCGTGCCGATCCGTGCCGGATCGTTCTTTCCGTTGCTGCTGGCCGCCGCGTTCCTGCTGCCGCCGGCCGCCGCCGCCCTCGTCGCGGTGCCCGGATCGCTCGTCGGCCGGGTCGAGCAGCCGCCCTTCACCGCACGGCGCGTCTGGCGGGCCGCACAGCTCGCCCTCACGGTCTGGGCCGCCTCGACCGTCCACGCGGCTCTCGGCGGCACCGCAACGCTCGGCGGCCCCGGCCGCCTCCCCGACCTGCCCTACGCGATCCTGCCCGCCTGTGCCGCCGCCCTGGCCTTCAGCCTCGTACTGGCCGCGCTGGACGGCTCCATCCTGGTGGCGGCCGAACGGCTGCCCCTGCGGCGGGCCTGGAGCGGGCTGCTGGGCCGCTCGCTGGGACCGCATCTGGTGCACGGACTGGCCGGGCTGATGATGGCTGTCCTGTGGCGCGGCCCGTACGGACCGCTGTCCGCGCTGATCGTCCTGCTGCCGATGTACATCTCCTGCTGGGTCTTCGCCCAGTACCACCGCGAGCACGCCGCGCACCGCGCCACCATCAGGGCGCTGGTGCAGGCCGTCGACATCAAGGACACCTACACCCGCGGCCACAGCGAACGGGTCGGGCGGGCCTCCGTCCTCATCGCCAGTGAACTGGGCATGGACCCCGGCCGCCTGGAGGTCGTCCGGTTCGCCGGCATCCTGCACGACGTCGGCAAGCTCGGCGTCCCCACCCGGGTGCTCCGCAAGGACGGTCCGCTCACGCCGGAGGAGCGACAGGTGATCGAACTGCATCCGGAGTACGGGCACGAGATCGTCCGCGGCATCGGCTTCCTCGGCGAGGCACGGGCCGCGATCCTGCACCACCACGAACGGCTGGACGGCAGCGGCTACCCGTACGGGCTCAGCGGGCGCGAGATCCCGGAGTTCGCCCGGGTCGTCGCGGTGGCCGACGCCTTCGACGCGATGACCTCGACCCGGTCCTACCGGCGGGGACGGCCGGTGCCGGCCGCGCTGGAGGAGCTGAAGCGGTGTGCGGGCACGCAGTTCGACCCGCAGATGGTCCGGGCGCTGGTGCGCGGACTGGAACGGCACGGCTGGTCGGCGGTGACGACGGCCGGGACGGCGGACGAGCCCGGCCTCCCGAGGCCGCGGGGCGGGCGTACGGAGGCCGGGGCCGTCCGGCGTCCCGGCGGGCTCGACCACGTACCGCCGCCGAAGTCCCCGGTGCCCGCTCCGCAGTCGCCCGCGGACCGCCGCGGATGACCCGGACCGGAGCCGCAGCCAGGGCCGGAGCCGGGATCCGGCTGCCCACCGCCGTGCTCACCGTCCGCGCCGCCGCGGCCCTGCTCGCCGTCGCCGGACTCGGCCACACCCTCTGGACCGGCGTCCACGACCCCGGCCACGCCCTCGCCTTCGGGGTGCTCATCACCGTCGGCGAGCTGGCCCGCTGGGGCGCGCTGCCCGGCGAGCGCGAGCCCGCACCGCTGGGCGCCGCCGGAGCCCTCGCGTACGCCCTCCTCGGCCGCAGCGGCGGCGAACCCACCCACCACGGTGTCCTCCAGGTGATCGCCGTGCTCGTCGCGGCGCACCTCGTCGCCTGTGTGCCCCATGTGGCCCGTGGCACGGGGCCTGCCCCGGACCAGGTGGCCCGCCGCGTGCTGACCGTCACCTTCGCCGCCGTGTGCTTCCAGCCGCTGTACAACAGCGGCCGTACCGCGAGCTGGTCGGGCGAGGGCCCGTACTACGTGCTCGTCCTGCTCTCGATCCTCGTCCTGACCGCGCTGTGCGACGCGGTGCTCGCGGCCCTGCTGCTGCGCTCGCGCACCCGCCACCCCTACCCGCCGCTGCTGAGGGACGAGCTGCGCGGTCTCCTCGGCATCGGGTCGGCGGTCTGCGCGACCGGGGTCGTGATGGCCCTCGGGGTGGCCGTCGCCGGGCTGTGGGCGCTGCCGGTCCTGTGCGTACCGCTGCTGCTGACCCATGTCTCGTTCCGCCGGTTCGTCGCGGTGCGCACCACCTACCGGCAGACGATCGCCTCGCTCGCCAGGTCCACCGAGATCGCCGGATATACGCCGCACGGCCACGCTCGCCGGGTCGCGGTGCTCTGCCGGGCCGTCGGCCGTGAGCTGGGGCTCTCCGGGAACCGGCTGACCGTGCTGGAACACGCCGCCCTGATGCACGACATCGGCCAGCTCTCGCTGGTCGACCCGGTCCCGGACGGCGCGACGGCCACCCTGCCGGCCGCCGAGCAGCGCCGCATCGCGCTGCTCGGCGGGGCGGTGGTCCGGCAGACCGGGGTGGATCCCGAGGTCGCCGTCGTCGTGGAACGGCAGGCCGACCCCTACCGCGAGCAGCCGTTGTCCGCCAGGATCGTCAGGGCCGTCAACGCATACGACGACCTGTGCGGGGAAAGTCTCATCGGGCCGCTGGGCGCGCTGGAACAACTCAGGCTCGGGACCGCCCACGACTACCAGCCCGAAGTCGTGGAATCACTGGCCAGGGTCCTCGCCCGGGGCGGTCCGGCCCCGGTCCTGCCCGGGTAACCCATGGGTAATGAGCGGGCGTCCGGCCCGGCATGGTTGGATGCGAAGAAGAGCGGAAAACGAGGGTGTCCAGTCGGGACAGGCGGGAATCGTGAGGATCTTCGGGAAGGTACGGCATCGGCCCTCCGCCTCTTGGCGGCAGGCCACGGACCGCGCGTTCACGCTGATCGGCGACGGCCGGTACGAGGACGCGGGCGCACTGCTGACACGTGCGGCGGACCTGGAACCCTGGCTCTCCGAGTCGTGGTTCAACCTGGCGCTGCTGCACAAGTTCCGGCATGACTGGGAACAGGCGAGAGCCGCCGGCCTGCGGGCCGTGGCGCTGCTGGACAAGGAGTCCGGCGCTCCCGACTGGTGGAACGTCGGGATCGCCGCCACCGCGTTGCAGGACTGGCCGCTGGCCCGCCGGGCCTGGCAGGCGTACGGCCTGAAGGTGCCGGGCGCCGGCCAGCACACATCGGCGGCCAACAGCGAGCCGGTCGGCATGGAGCTGGGCAGTGCCGCGGTACGGCTGTCGCCGGAGGGCGAGGCCGAGGTGGTCTGGGGCCGCAGGCTCGATCCGGCCCGGATGGAGGTGCTCTCCATCCCGCTGCCGTCGTCCGGCCGGCGCTGGGGCGAGGTCGTCCTGCACGACGGGGTGCCGCACGGCGAGCGGGTCACCGCGGCCGGGCCCTCCTACCCCGTCTTCGACGAGATCGAGCTGTGGGCGCCGTCCCCCGTACCCACCTGGGTGGTGCTGCTCGAAGCGGCCACCGAGGCGGACCGGGACGCGCTGGAGCAACTGGCCTCCGACGCCGGGTTCGCCGCCGAGGACTGGTCGTCCTCCGTGCGGCTGCTCTGCCGGGCCTGCTCGGAGAGCCGGATGGAGAGCGACGAGGGCGACGGCGAGCACCTCGACCCGCACGACCAGAGCGAACCGGGGCATCCGGGCCCGCTGGGCCACCGCACCGCCGGTGACCTGTGGGTGCCCGAGCGGGAGTGCGGGATAGCGGCACCGGCCGGGCTGGTGCGCGGTCTGCTGGACGGCTGGGTGGCGGACAGCCCGGACAGCCGCGAGTGGCGGGATCTCGAAGAAGTCTGCTGACCGGTGCCCTTAGGCTGTACGGGCACCGGTCGCGGTGCTCGGGTGCCCGCGCCCCGGAACATGTCGGACGGCCGGGCTTCAGGCAGGGCCCGGCTTCAGACCCAGGGCCGGGTTTCAGGTTTTGAGGAAGGCGTACGGCGGACATGGCGCAGCAGGAGACGGACGAGCAGATCAGCGTCGACGACGAGGGTTTCGTCGTGGACACCGAGGACTGTGAGGCGCGCGAGGAGGCATATCGCGAGCGCGGCACCTCCCGTCCGATCACGGTGGTGGGCAACCCGGTGCTCCACACGGAGTGCAAGGACGTCACCGAGTTCGACGACGAGCTGGGCCGGCTGATCGACGACATGTTCGCGAGCCAGCGGGCGGCGGAGGGCGTCGGCCTGGCAGCCAACCAGATCGGCGTCGACCTCAAGGTCTTCGTCTACGACTGCCCGGACGACGACGGTGTGCGGCACACGGGCGTCGTCTGCAACCCGGTGCTCGAAGAGCTGGCGCCGGAGGACCGGGTCCTGGACGACTCCAACGAGGGCTGCCTCTCCGTCCCGACGGCGTACGCCTCGCTGGCCCGCCCGGACTACGCGGTGGTCCGCGGTCAGGACGCCAAGGGCAACCCGATCAAGGTCCGGGGCAACGGCTACTTCGCCCGCTGCCTCCAGCACGAGACGGACCACCTGTACGGCTACCTGTACATCGACCGGCTCTCGAAGCGGGACCGCAAGGACGCGCTGCGGCAGATGGCGGAGAACACGCCGCGCTACGAGGTCGTGCCGAACGACTGAGCGCGTACTCGGCCGTCACCGACGGGCCCGGCCTCCTCGCCATCCCGCGAGGGGGTCCGGGCCCGTTGTCTTCTCTCCCGGAGGTATGTCAACTGCCATTAATCCATGGGTGGTTGACGCGCGTCGACTCGTCCGACAAGCTCACTGACCACACTTCCGTCACAGCGGGGAGCCCCCACATGCTCAGACGTACGGCACGACTTCTGCTCGGACTTGTCATGACCATGGCTTTCGCCTTGGGCGGCGCCGTGGTGACCGCCGGCACCGCACAGGCCGACGGCTGCTACACCTGGACCCGCACGATGTCCCCCGGCGCCACCGGCAATGACGTCGTCCAGCTCCAGATCCGGGTGGCCGGTTACCCCGGCTACAACTCGGTGCTCGCCATCGACGGCTCCTACGGACCGGCCACCACCGCCGCCGTCAAGCGCTTCCAGGCCGCCTACGGGCTGGCCGCCGACGGCATCGCGGGCCCCGCCACCCAGGCCAAGATCTACGAACTCCAGGACAACGACTGCACTCCGGCGCACTTCACGTACGCCGAGCTCAACCACTGCAACAGCACCTGGGCCGGTGGTGCCGTCGCTGCGGGAACGGCCAAGGCCAACGCGCTGAGCACCATGTGGAAGCTGGAGGCGCTGCGCCACGCGCTCGGTGACCGCCCCATCACGGTCAACAGCGGCTTCCGCTCCACGTCCTGCAACAGCGCGGTCGGCGGGGCGTCGAACAGCCGTCATCTGTACGGCGACGCGGCCGACCTGGGCGGGATCGCCTTCTGCACCCTGGCCACGCAGGCCCGCTACCACGGCTTCAACGGGATTCTCGGCCCGGGCTACCCGGACCACAACGACCACGTCCACGTGAACCAGGGGCCCAGCCACTTCTGGTCCGCGCCCAACTGCGGCATCTGACGCGCACCGCACACGGAAGGGCCCCGGAAGCCGCACGCGGCGACCGGGGCCCTTCCCCGCTTCTCGGGCCGTCCGCGCCGTCGGCCGCGTCCCGCCCGTCGTCTGGACCGCGGCGCCGTCCGCGGCCCGCTCCGTCAGACGCAGCTGCGAGATGGCGTTGCGCAGGGTCAGCGCCCCGGCCCCGGTGTCCGGACGACGGCGCTGGGTGCGCGACGCCGCCGAGCAGTCGCCGAGCGACAGCTCCGCCCCCACCTCGAGCGGTGCGCCCGGATACTTCTTGCCGCGGACCACGTCCAGGCACTGGCCCGTGCCGGCCGAGCGCACCGTGTAGTGCCCGTCGGCGGTCGCCGTCAGCGCCCGGGCGGCCGTGCCGCCCCGGACCAGGGCCACGCCCGGGCCCGGTCGGCCAGTGTGAACTCGCCCTCCCCGGGCTGCCGTTGCCGCAACGGGGGCAGCACTTCCGGCGGGGGCGCGGCGGAGGCGGTGCCCCCGGCCGAGGCGCTCTGCCAGGGCAGCAGCGCGGCGGTGAGCGCGGCCACCACGGCCCAGATGGTCCTTCGTCCTGTCGTCCGCATGTCCATGCGGACGACCCTGTGGGCTCGGCCGGGCGGCGGTCCATGGACGGGTGTGGCGAGGAGACGGACGATTGACCCGGCGTCAGGCCTGTGGCTGACGGTGCGTGGATCAGGCCGCTCCGGTCATCGTGGTCGGGCCGCGGAAGGTGCGGCGGTACGTGTTCGGCGTGGTGCCCAAGGAGCGCACGAACTGGTGGCGCAGGGCTGCGGCGGTCCCGAAACCGGTGCGCCCGGCGATCGTGTCCACCGTTTCATCGGATGTCTCCAGCAGATGCTGTGCCAGCAGCACCCGCTGGCGCAGCAGCCAGCGGTACGGAGTGGTGCCCGTCTCCTGCTGGAAGCGGCGGGCGAAGGTGCGCGGCGACATGTGGGCCTGGGCGGCGAGCTGCTCGACGGTCATCTCCTGGTCGAGGTGGCGCTCCATCCAGACCAGCGTCTCGCCGACGGTGTCGCAGGGCGTGCGGGGCAGCGGCCGCTCGATGTACTGCGCCTGGCCGCCGTCCCGGTGCGGCGGCACCACCATGCGGCGGGCGATCGCGTTGGCCGTGTCGGGGCCGTACGCCTGCCGGACCAGATGCAGACAGGCGTCGATCCCGGCCGCCGTGCCCGCCGAGGTGATGACCTGGCCGTCGTCCACGTACAGCACATCGGGTTCGACGACGGCCCGGGGGAAGCGACGGGCCAGCTCCGCGGCGTGGCGCCAGTGGGTGGTGCAGCGGCGCCCGTCCAGCAGTCCGGCCGCTCCGAGCACGTACGCGCCGGAGCAGACGCTCAGCACCCGGGCGCCCCGGTCCACGGCCCGGCGCAGGGCGCCGAGTACCTCTTCCGGGTACTCCCGCTCCATGAAGTGGCTGCCGGCCGGTACGGCGATGAGATCGGCCTCCTCCAGGCGGTCGAGGCCGTGCGGCGTACTGATGGTGAAGCCGGCATGGGTGCGCAGCTGTGGACCCTCGGCGGAGACCACGGCGAAATCGTGGACCGGCAGGCCGGCGTCGCTGCGGTCGAGCCCGAAGACCTCGCACAGCACGCCCAGTTCGAAGGGGTGGACCTCGTCGAGCAGCAGAGCGGCGACATTTTTCAGCATGGAGCCAGTGTGGCAGTAATTCGATGTTCCATGACAGTCCTGCCACTGCCGCAATGTGTCCGCGCGGACGAGAGTAGAGCCATGAACACATTCACGAACGTCCTGGGCATAGCCGCACTTATCACCCTCGTCCTGCTGCCCGCCCTCGCCGGACTCGCCCGCGAACACCGCATCGACCGCGAGCTGCGCGCCGCGGAACGGGAGCGGAGCGACGGCCCCCCGGAAACGACGGGCGCCGCGCCCACCGGGACCGCGGGGCGGCGGCCCCCCCCCCCAAACTGGGGCCGGGGATATCGACCG